>JADGDY010000024.1 GCA_016744655.1 Bacteroidales bacterium
CAGAGCTAAAGCATATAGGTTATTCAAATTATTAAATAAAAAATGAGGATTGATTTGAGAATTCAAATACTTTAACTGGCTCTCATATACCATCTTATCTAGTTTGTCTATCTTGTTTTGTTTTTGGGTGGCATCCCAAGCAAATTTATATCCTACTATTATAAGTATGGGAGGGAGGATATCATAAAGCGTGAATAGAATATCAAAAGAAGAACCTCTGCTTTTTGGGAAAAACATTTGCTCTAAGATAAATTCTTCCATAACCATACATACAATAATGCTGAGAATAGTATAAATTGTAAATGCCCAGTTTTTCCTTTTATATAGAAATTTTGGAAGAAGATAATAGCCAATAAAAATCCCAATAACTACGTAGTTTAAAAAGAATAGGAACTCGTGCCAATGAATGTGAGGATGGTCTTTTGCAATAAATTTCTCGACTATCAACAAGAGCATTAACACACCCAAGTATAAATATTCCTTCTTTCCTATTTTGTTTTTCAAATCCATGAGCAAATATAATTGTATAAAAATAGCTCTTTTGAAATAAAACGACAAACGACCAAATTAAAAGACCAACTACCATTTTTTAATCATTTCAGTTGTAAAAAGAATAATTCAGCCGTTCATCGACTTTTTTTCTTTATCACCTATGGTCACTGTAGTTTTGGGCAAAATTAAATCAATAGAGATGATAAAATTAAATAAGTTATTGACCCTTTTATTTTGTTTAGTGATTTTAAGCAATTCATTTGCTCAAAATAATGTAAGTAACAAAAATATATTGCAAGGTAGAATTTGGAATGAAACCCAGGAGCAAAATTTAGAATATGCAACCATTATGTTGTATTCTGTTGAGGATTCATTAATTGGAGGTGTGATTAGTGATGAAATGGGCCGGTTTCAGATTCCTAACACCATGGAAAACTATTATTTAAAAATAGAGTTTTTAGGCTATGAAGAATTAAAAATATATAGCCGAGATATCAATTCTGAGGTGCTTGATATTAATAAAATTTCACTGCAGAAAAAGAGCAATAATTTACAAGAATATGAGGTGAGAGCCGAAAAATCGCAGAACGAGTTTAAGTTAGATAAACGAGTTTTTAATGTGGGACAAGATGTGGTGAGCCAGGGAGGAAGCGCCTTAGATGTGTTGAATAATGTGCCTTCGGTAGATGTAAATATAGAGGGAGATATTAGTTTAAGAGGTAATTCTAATGTGCTGATTCTCATCAATGGAAAGGCATCAGTTTTAACAGAGGGTAATGCTTTGGGAACCATCACCTCCGATATGATAGAAAAGGTTGAGGTCATCACGAATCCCTCTGCAAAATACGATGCTGAAGGAACCACGGGAATTCTGAACTTAGTCATCAAAAAAGAGAATAAAGAAGGCATAAATGGTGCGGTAACTTTAAATACTGGAGTTCCACATAATCATAGTGTGGGTTTTAGCTTAAATCGTAGAACAGAGAAGTTTAACCTCTTCACTCAATTGGGAGCTGGTTATCGCAGGTTTCCATCGTCGGCATATTCTTATACCACAGATAAAACCAGCGAAAACCCAAATACTTTTTATAGCGATGGTGAAGCCGAAAAAAATGAGCAATTCTATAACCTAATTTTAGGTGCCGATTATCACATCAATAAACTCAATATGCTTACTTTAACTGGGCATTTGGGATATGAAATAGAAGATGAAAGTTCGCTCACAAAATATGAGAATAAAGATATAGAAATGCAGCTTTTAGAAGCCAGTAATAGAAATGAAATTACCGAGTCGGTGAATCCAAAATGGGAATATGCCTTAAATTATGAAAAGACCTTTAAAGGAAATGAAGAGCAGAGTTTGAAAGCGAGTTTTACGGGTTCTTATTTCGGGAAAAATAAAGATTCTCAATATGATAATGAATTGATATTAGGGGAGTCTGTTCCAGCAAATCAAAAGGTTAATGAAGATTTTGCAGAAGCAATATATGCTTGGCAAGCCGATTATATTCATCCCTTTACCGATGATGTGAAGTTGGAATTAGGCGGGAAATACGAGTTAACAGATTTTAGTAACGATTATAAATCATTTAATTTTGAGGAGAATCAATGGAAAGAAGATGCCAATCTTTCAAACTATTTTAAATATAACCAGGGAATTACAGCTGCTTACAGTACCTTGGCATGGGAGCCAAATCGCTGGGGATTAAAAGCTGGTTTGCGACTCGAAAATACTCAGATAACTACTAGCCTCGAAAATACCGGAGAGAAGAATAATCAGGATTATTTACATCTTTTCCCAAGTTTACACTCCTCTTATAAATTACTAGAGGAACTGTCTTTTCAAGTAGGGTATTCCAAACGAATTCACAGGCCTCATATGTGGGATTTGAATCCATTTGCCTCTGTGCGTGATATTTATAATATTCATGTGGGAAATCCAGATTTAAAACCAGAACTAACAGATTCCTACGAAATAACGGCCATCGCAAATATTCATAAGCTTAGTTTAAATACCTCTTTATTTTACAGAAATACCAATGATGTGATTTCTGATATCATTGCTGTTGATGGGAAACAAACCATTACTACTTCAGATAATATTGGTAAAAGTAATGATATAGGATTGGAGTTAAATACCAAATGGGAAGCCATGAAACATCTGGTGTTTCTATTGGATGGAAATATGACATTTTATGAGCGTTATGGCGATTATCAGGATTCTTCGTTTAACTTTAATAATTCCTATTGGTCGGCTCGCTTGACTACAAAAATCAAACTTCCAGCAGATATTGATATGGAAATTAGAGGACGATATCGTTCCGAATATGAAGATATACAAACCATTAATAGACCTGAATATTATGTTGACTTGGGCATTAAGAAAAAGATATTAAAAGGAAGAGGAGTCATTAATTTGAGTGTGAGCGATTTATTTGAAACCCGTGGACATACAAATATATCTGATGATAATGATTTCTATAGATATGGTGAGTATACAAGAGGCGGTAGAAGAATCATTTTAGGTTTTAGCTTTGGTTTCGGAAAAGGTGAGGCTATGGAATATTCTGGAAGGAAGATGTTTTAAAAGCAGGGTCGTCGACCCTGCCTCCGGGTCGACGACCCTATCTCTTTTCTGCAATCCTTAACAAATCACCAAAAACACCACGAGCAGTGACTGCCGCACCTGCACCAGCTCCTTGAATAATAATAGGGAGTTCTCCATAGCTTTCAGTATAGATTTCGAAGATGGAATTGCTTCCGCTTAATTGTCCAAGTGCGCTATTCTTTGGAACGCTCACCAAACTCACATCTAACTCACCTTTATTTTGTTGTAAGTCGCCATGTAAATCACCAACATATCTGAGAACATGGTCTTCTTCTTGTGCTTCTTTCAGGGATTTAAAAGGCTGGTCTAATTCTTCAATTCTCTGGAGGAAGCTATCTACTTGGCCTCCTCTTAAATTTTCAGGAATCAAGTTTCTAATTTGCACTTCCTCGAGTTCATTTTGTAAATCCAGTTCACGAGCTAGAATGAGTAACTTTCTAGCCACATCGTTTCCGCATAAGTCTTCCCTTGGGTCCGGTTCAGTGAATCCTTTTTCCATGGCTTGTTTTACTATGGCAGAGAAATCCTCATCTGAATCAGAAAAAGCATTGAAAATATAGCTCAAAGAACCTGAAAAAACACCTTTTATCCTAGTGATATTTTCACCAGAATCATGGAGTAATTTAATGGTGTCAATTAGTGGTAAACCTGCGCCCACATTGGTTTCGTAAAGATATTCTTTTCTATGGAGTTTTAATGTCTTTCTAAGGGATTGATAAAACTCAAAATCAACAGTATTGGCTATTTTATTGGAGGATACCAAATCGAAGCCATTCTCAATTAAATGAGGATAGCTATTTATAAAATCGCTAGAAGCTGTATTGTCAATGGCTATCAAATTCTCCAAATGATGGCTTTCAGCATATGCAATGACCTCTTTTACGGATTCTGTTGTATTTAAAGACTCCTCAAATTTTGTTTCCCAATCTTGATCAATTCCATTGCTTTGAATCAATAGTTTTTTACTACCTGCCACTGCGAAAATATTCAATCGGGTTTCTTTTCTCTTTAGGATTTGCTCTTGGCTTTTCAGGATTTGTGAGATTAAGCTTCCCCCAACAGTTCCTTTACCAAAAATTGCAATATTGATATTTTTTGCAACGCCAAAAATCTGAGAATGGATAATATTAACTGCTTTGTTAACCTGATGTTCTTCTATCAATAAACTAATGTTGTTTCCTGATATATTATTGTTAATCAATAGTATGTCTATATTATTCTTAACCAGTGATTGATATGATTTAGAAAATCCTTGAAGGTTTTGCCCCACAATACTAACCACTGATACATTTTTGATAGTAGTAATATTGCTCACATCTTTGTTAGAAATATCGAAAGCGAATTCTTTTAATAATGATTTTACAGCATTTTCAGCATCATTACTATCTACTACAAATCCAATTCCTCTTTCGGAGCTTCCTTGAGAAATCACTCCAATATTGATGTTTTCTCTACCCAAAGTATTGAAAATTCTAGCATCAATACCAATTTTACCTAGTAATCCCTTTCCTTCCAAGTTGATTAAGCTAACGCCTGATTTAACAGAAATAGACTTCACACCTTTCTTTTGACCATTCTTACAGATTAATGTGCCTTTACTATTCTTATTAAATGTATTGAGGATTCTTAAAGAGATATTCTTTTCTATAAGTGGAATAATAGTCTTTGCATGTAATATGGAAGCTCCAAAACTAGCCAGTTCATTGGCTTCCTGGAAGCTAATTTGGTCAAGAATTTTGGCATCTGCAACTAAATCGGGATTGGCCGTATAAATCCCATCCACATGTGTATAGTTTTGTAATTCCTCTGCATTTAGGAAGTTGGCAAAGAGAGCGGCTGAATAATTGCTGCCATTTCTTCCTAATGTAGTGGTGCTATCTTGTTCACTTCTTGCAATGAAGCCAGTGAGAATAGCTAGATTATCTTTTTCTATTTCATCAAAAACTTTGGTGCAGTTTTCTTTGGAAACATCCTCTAATACATGAGCATTACCAAATTGGTCATCTGTGATAAAAATACTTCTGCTATCGATGCTTTGCGCTTTCTGCCCATTGTTAATGAGTAGCTGTGAAACTAATTTTGAAGACAAAAGTTCCCCTTGAGCCAATACCAAATCTTTCACCTTCAAACTGACTTCTTCTAGTAATTGAACTCCTTCGAAAATCTTTTCTAATAGCTGAAACTCCTCAGAGAAATCGATACTTTGAGCAGGTTGTAATTGGTAGTCTTTAAATGCTTGCCATTGGGATTTATAGTCTTTTCCTTGTCTGGCTAGTTCTAGGATAGTTTCTAAATCATCCGTTGCATTTCCTCTTGCGGAAACTACAACAGCAAATTTTTCTTTATTAATGATTTTATTTTCTATGATGCTGATAACAGCTTTTATTCCTGTTCCATTGGAGAGGGATTTTCCTCCGAATTTTATTATTTTCATGTTATTTATTATTGCCACTATGGCTCTAAGTCACAAAAGAAAGCTTATATGAATTTTAGGCTTAGTGATTTTGTTTTATTGTAAATATGTTTGTAATTTAATTCTGTGGTACATGGGCACTAATGAAAACAGGATGAATTTTTCAATGTAATATGAAAAATGTAATTTTCTGTGACTTAGTGTCTTTGTGGCTAATCTATTTAAAAATAGGTTTTAAGAAATTCTCCAATTGTTCAAATTCAATCAAGAAGGCATCGTGTCCATGAATAGATTTAATTTCATGATATTCATTTTGAATGCCCAACTTGTCCAGCTTATCTTTGGTCTCCATGGTTTTCTCATTTACGAACAACCAATCGGTATCCACTGCTACTTGAACAATATTAGATTTAATTTCATGAACAGCCTCCTCAAAATTTTCATATTGACTGGTGATGTCTAAAGTGGTCAAAAGATGAGTCATTAGGCGGTAGGCAGAAATTTCGAATCGACCATTTAATTTATCTCCATGATATCGCAACCATGATTCAATATTAAAGAGTTTCCCATTATTGGTTTTTGTTCTTTTGAATTTAGCTTCTAGACTCAATGGTGTTCTGTAAAACAACATGGCCATCATTCTAGCAATTTCTAAAGGTTTATCGGTGAATTCTAGAATTTGCATTTGAACATCATTAAATCCAATAATCCAATCGGAGCTTTGCCAATGACAAGCAACAGGAATTAAGGTTTCTATCAATTTGGGTCTTTGAACTGCCATTTCCCAAGCAATTCCTCCTCCCAGAGAACCACCAATTACTGCAAAGAGCTTATCGATTTGTAATCCTTCTATAGCTTCTAAAAACAAGGCAGCAATATCTTTTGTGGTAAAATCTTGATAGTTTTCAATGATTAACCCATCATAAGCATTGCCAGGAATATTAAAAGCAATAATGGTGTATTTATTGGTATCGATGAGTTTATTATTGCCAATTAAGGTTTTCCACCAACCTTTTTCTTCGCTTAAAACGTCTGAGTTTCCTGTTAATGCGTGATTCACAACCACAATAGGAGCAGTGTGTAAAGGTTTTCCGAAAACCTCATAAGTGAGGTTCAACTCATTGAGAAGAACCCCGCTTGAGGTGGTGAAATCTTTAATTTTATAGCTGATTAATTCAGGTCTCATTAGAGTTGTTTTATGGCTTGTTCAATATCTGCTTTCAAATCTACAATATCTTCTAGTCCTACCGACAAGCGAATTAAATCTTTTGTGACACCAGTGGATTCTTGTTGCTCTTCAGTTAATTGCTGGTGAGTGGTACTGGCAGGGTGGATAATCAGGGACTTAGTATCTCCAATATTAGCCAATAATGAGAAGAGTTTTGTACTATCGGTGAATTTTCTAGCCGATTCAAAACCTCCTTTTAATCCGAAGGTGACAATTCCACTTTGTCCTTTAGGAAGATATTTTTGAGCTAATTGATTGTATTTGCTGCTTTTTAATCCAGGATAATTTACCCATGCTACTTCCTCAAGGTTTTCTAACCACTCAGCCAATTCTAAAGCATTTTTTGATTGTTGTTTTATCCTTACTTCAAGTGTTTCTAGTCCTTGAATGATTTGAAAAGCACTCAAAGGACTCAATGCTCCACCATAATCTCTCAAGCCTTCAATCCTTAATTTGGTGATAAAAGCTGCTTCTCCCAAAGCTTCAGCATAAACCAATCCATGGTATCCTTTTGATGGCTCTGTAAATTCAGGAAATTTGCCACTAGCCCAATCGAAAGTTCCTGCATCAATAACGATTCCACCTAGTGAATTTCCTTGTCCTGCAATATATTTGGTAAGTGAATGAATAACCAAATTAGCACCATGCTTTATTGGATTCAATAAGCTTGGAGAGGCTACTGTATTATCCACGATTAATGGTATTTTATTGGCTCGTGCTACTTTTGCAATGGCTTCAATATCTAAAACATCGAGTTTGGGGTTTCCAAGAGATTCTATAAATATAGCTTTGGTGTTTTCTTGAATGGCCTCCTCAAAATTCTCTGCTTTATCTGGATTTACAAATTGAGTAGTAATTCCAAAACGGGGGAGGGTGACATTTAGAAGATTATAGGTTCCACCATAAAGGCTACTGCTAGAAACAATGTGGTCGCCAGTTTTAAGCAAGGTGAGTAGACAAGTAGAGATAGCCGCAGTTCCAGAGGCAAATACAGCTGCTCCAATACCACCTTCAACTTCTGCCAATCTTTGTTCCAATACATCATTTGTAGGGTTGTTCAAACGAGTGTAAATATACCCCGGTTCTTTTAGTTCAAATAGATTTGAAGCATGCTCTGTATTTCTAAAAACATAGGATGTGGTTTGATAAATTGGAACTGCTCTGGTTCCTTGAGTTAAGTCTGTATTATGTCCTGCATGTAAAGCTTTGCTTGCTAATTTTAGATTTTCCATTATTATTTGTTTTTTTATTTCTTGTTAATTGGCCACTAAGGCACTATGCCACAAAGGATATTGTTTGTTTTGTTGAATTTATTATTGTGCTTTCCTTTGTATTATTTTCTAATATTTTCTCTATTTGCCCCTCCCGATAGTTATCGGGACTAAAAGGAGTAGAGAAAATCCGGATTCAAATTTTAAGAACTTTTGTAGTGAGGAAAGAAGCTTTAGGTTGAGGCGGATGAAGAATGAAATTTCAGGAGTTTACTAAGGTAAATGACTGAGATTTAATTCAAATCCAACGAAAAGATAAAGTTTCTTTACAGCTACAAAAAAAGTCCCTTTGGTTTCGATATTACCTAAGGGACTTAAAAGAGATTCTTTTTATTTGTCATTTTAGGCAATACCGGAGCATGTGCTGCATCATCATATGCATCATCATAAACATGTTCATCATCATTGTATTTGCCATTGTTTGTTTCATTTGTTTTGTTTTAGTTCCCTGAGCTTGTCGAAGGGTGCATTAATTTTATTTCTTCTTAGGTCATTTCGACAAGCTCAATGACCATAATTATTATCACAAAAAAAGCCCCTGCGATTTGCAAGGGCTTCTTTGTATTTTATGTTTTAAATCTTTTATACAATTTATCCCTTTACGTTGCTTTGCATACGCATCATCATGGACATATTTGTATTTTGATTATTCATTTCTGGGGGCAAATATAGGAGGTTTTTTAATTAATAATGATTTTTTTAGAAAAAGTTTTTTGGTTTCCAGTTAATTCAATAACGTAAATCCCACTTTTTAAGTTCTTTACGTTGATTTCATTGGTATAGGGTAAATTCATTACTGCTTGTCCACTAGAATTAAAAATTATTAATGATTCAAATTCATTACTTGATTTATTACTAATTATTAATAAGTCATCAACAGGATTTGGATAAATTGTTATTTCTATTTCAGGGATGTTTATTTGAGAAGTATTTGTGATAATACCATCTAAATTAGTCTCTATGATAATGATGTCTTGTTCAATTGGGGCATCATTGCTACGTTTATTTCCTAAAAGAATTAAGCCTTCATCATCTTTTTGCATTAATTTGAAAAATTCAACTTGAGCTTCGGTTATTGGATATTCCTTAGTCCAGATAATATTTCCAGATAAGTCTGTTTTAATCAATAACCCATTGTTTTCAATATAGCCCGTAAGATAAATGAAGGAGTCTATTAGAATAGCATCATTGCATACTTCCCATTTATACGTTTCGCCTATCGTTTTCTGCCAGTTTTCATTACCTTCAGAATCAGTATTGTATAAAAAGATATTGGGATGTTCATCAAAATTAGATGAAGAACCAGCAAATAATATCTCATTATTTGGCAAGTTTAAAATGGTGTTTCCAGAATACGCCTGATAGTTCCCATATCTTTGATGCCAGAGTTGATTCCCACTGAAATCAAATTTAATGAAATCTAGATAATTAAAATATGTAGGATTATCATAGGAGGATTGTGCCATGGAAATAATACCATCATCGGTATATAATGAATTTAAGATGTGAAAATCAGAATTGGTTTCCCATAGAAAATTGAACTCAGCGTCAGTTTCAATTATGGTTGGCTCATCATTTAAAGTACCAAAAAAACAATATTTGTCAACATTACTTTTTTTGGCAAAACCTAACCATATAGCTTGAGTTTCGTCTATAATAGAGAAATCATCTATTATTTCACCTTCATTGTTTAATTCAAGAAGTAGAATGTCCTTTTCACTGTAATTATACCCCATGTATCCATTTAATAATACATTATTATCCTCGGTTTTTAGCATGTTAGTTCCAATAGATGATATATTGTAAGATGCAATATGAGAGTAATTAACTTCAAAATTTTCATTTGTTTTTAGATAAAATAATTGTGTCTCTGTAGAATGATTTCCTGTGGTTCCTGTAATAAAATAACCATCTGAAACTTGAATGATGTCATTAGGAATTTCAAAAGGGTTAAAATCAATTGTAGTTATTGATTTATTTTGTGAAAAAGAAAATTGTGAAAAAAGAATAAAAGCAAAAAGGAAAAGGAGTCGTTTCATGATTTCATTTTTGGTGAGTAATGATTCATCAAATATAATAAAAAATGTCAGTTGTTATAAGATTCATACTTTAACGATTAATATGTATCAGAAGCTAGATTATTTATACTTTTCAATCTACATAACATTTTGTATTACGACCTCATTATATATTACTTTTGCAAAAAAAACAAGAATAATGGAAATAGAAAGAATAGAGGGAAAGAATAGAAAGAATATATCAATAGGAGCAGAAGTTGAAATCGTACAAAAACAAGACCAGAGGAGTGGAGAACTCACCGAAGGAGTAGTTAAAAAGATTTTGACCATATCACCAAATCATCCCCATGGAATAAAAGTGATGCTGGAGACAGGGGAGGTTGGACGAGTAAAATATGTTCTATTAGAAGACTAAAAAAAACCGATACTAGAATTAATTCTAATATCGGTTTTTCTATTTAATTTGAGAATGCAGACATCAGACTTCCCGCATCTGTCACCCAACATCCGTCTCTTATCGAATCTGATTAAAAGTAATTCCCAATTTCTCGGCTATAAATCTAATCTGCTTTAATTCCTTTGAGTTTACAATACAAATAGAAACGCCTTCATTACCTGCTCTGGCAGTTCTTCCGGCTCTATGAGTATAATAATCTATTTTGTCAGGCATTTGATAATGTATCACATATGCTAAATTGGCAACGTCAATGCCTCGTGCGGCTAAATCGGTAGCGACTAAAACTTTAAGGCTTTCATTTTTGAAAGCTCTCATGGCTTTGTCTCTTTCCTTTTGCAATAAATCTCCATGAATACAATCTACAGGTACATTTCTAGCTTGCAACTGTTGGGTTAATTTTTGAGTAGCGGCTTTTGTTTTACAGAAAATTAAACCTCTTTTATCTCCTTGTTCACCTAAGAAACGCATTAAGATATTAAGCTTTTCTAGGTCTTCACAAACGATATATTGATGTTCAATATTCTTGTTCACTACATTTCTTCCGCTGACTTCAATTTTTACAGCTTCCTCTGACATGTGTTTATTCACAATGCTTTTTATTTCATGAGGCATGGTGGCCGAGAATAACCATTTGTTTTGCACTTGAGCAGAAAAGCTTAGGATTTCATCTAATTCATCTTTAAAACCCATGCTCATCATCTCATCAGCTTCATCTAAGATGAGAGTTTTAACATGACTTAAATCAAGAGCTTTTCTTTTCACCAAATCAATTAAACGACCAGGTGTAGCAACTACAATATGTGTAGGGCGCTTCAAAGCAGAGATTTGTTTTTCTATTTGAGGACCGCCAAAAACAGCCTCAGTAAATATCTTATCGGTGTATTTTGTGAACTTAAATAACTGTTTAGCAATTTGCTGACCTAATTCTCTTGTTGGACAAAGAATTAATCCTTGTATTACTTTCCTTTTGGGGTCTATTTTATGCAATAGAGGAATACCAAAGGCAGCAGTTTTTCCTGTACCTGTTTGTGCTTGTCCAACCAAGTCGGTGGTATTATTTATAAGGACCGGAATCACTTGTTTTTGAATTTCCGATGGCACCACAATCTTCATTTCTGTCAATGCCTTAACAATGTCTTTCCTAACTCCTAATTCTGTGAAATTTTCCAATGTATCTTGTATTTAATGAATCTGCAAAGATAGGTTTATTAATGATAATAGCTATATGTTAATTACTAGGTGTAGAATGGTGAAAATCAGTTTGCCTTGACTATTTATTACCTATTAAAAACCGAGTAAGAATTTTTTATTTTGTTCCTTACTTAAGGAATGAAAACTATTAACTAATTTAAGCATGTCTCGTATTGAACTTTAGAGGATTCTTTCTAATTTAGCTCACAGAAAATAATACATAAAAAACAGCATAAAATGATAGTTCAGCAATTAGTGAATCCCTCTAGTATAGTGGTTATTGGAGGTTCTAATGATATTCATAAGCCAGGCGGAAAAATCCTAAAAAACTTGGTTGATGGTGAATTCAAAGGTGATTTATATGTTTCCAATCCCAAGGAAGACGAAATTCAAGGTATCAAATCATATCGCGATTTAAAAGAATTACCTAATGTAGATTTGGCTATTATTGCCATTGCTGCAAAATATAGCTTGCCAACCATTGAATTTTTAACAGAGAATAAAAACACAAAAGCATTTATTATTATATCTGCAGGTTTTAGTGAAGAGAGTGAAGAAGGTGCTGTGTTGGAGCAAAAGATTGTTGACCAGATTAATAAGCATGGAGGTTCCTTAATAGGACCAAACTGTACTGGTATTTTAACAACACAGCACCACAGTATTTTTACTGAGCCTATTCCGAAATTAGATCCTCAGGGATGTGATTTTATTTCTGGATCAGGTGCTACTGCTTGCTTTATTATGGAAGCTGGAATAGATAAAGGCTTGAGCTTTTCTTCAGTTTATGCAGTAGGGAATTCAGCTCAAATAGGAGTAGAGGAGGTTTTAGAATATCTAGATGAGACTTTTGATCCTGAAACTAGTTCAAAAGTTAAATTGCTATATATTGAGAATGTTGATAAGCCAGCGAAATTACTGAAGCATGCTAAGTCGTTAATCCAAAAAGGATGTAAGATTGCTGCTGTTAAAGCTGGATCTAGTGACGCCGGAAGCCGTGCTGCTTCTTCTCATACTGGTGCTTTGGCTAGCCCTGATTTTGCAGTTGATGCTTTATTTAAGAAAGCTGGAATTGTTCGTTGCTATGGAAGAGAAGAATTAATTACAGTTGCTTCTGTTTTTATGCATCCTGAATTAAAAGGAAAGAATATCGCTATCATTACTCATGCTGGAGGTCCTGCAGTAATGCTTACTGATGCATTGTCAAAAGGTGGATTAGAGATTCCTCATATTGAAGGTGAGGCAGCTGAAGAATTAAAAGGATTATTATACCCTGGTTCTTCTGTGGCGAATCCTATCGATTTCTTGGCTACAGGAACGGCAGAGCAATTGGGTCATATAATTGATTATGTTGACCAGAAGTTTGATAATATCGATGGTATGGTGGTTATCTTTGGTACACCTGGATTAGCGCCTATATTTGATGTGTATGAGCTTCTTGATGAGAAGATGAAAACAGCTAAAAAACCAATCTATCCTGTTCTTCCTTCTACCTATACTGCAGGTGAAGAGGTAAAGAGTTTCGTAGCTAAGGGAAGAATTAATTTCCCAGACGAAGTGTTGTTCGGAAATGCATTAGCTAAAGTTTTTGCCACTGAAAAACCAATCACAGAGCGCCAAAAAAGCGATTTCGAAATCGATAGAGCATATATCAGAGCTATAATCGATAGCAATGAAAATGGATATTTACTACCAAGTGCTGTTCGTTCATTATTAGATGGAGCAGGTATTCCTCGCGCTAAAGAAGCCACTGTTTATTCTGAGGAGGGTGCTGTAGAAAATGCTGCTAAAATTGGATATCCAATGGTAATGAAGGTTGTTGGTCCTGTGCATAAATCAGATGTAGGTGGAGTAGTTTTAAATGTGAAGTCCGACGAGCAATTGGTAGCAGAGTTTAACAGAATGATGCAAATTCCAGAAACTACAGGAATTCTTTTACAACCAATGTTAAGTGGTACGGAATTATTTGTTGGAGCCAATTACGAAGATAAATTCGGTCACATGATTTTATGTGGACTCGGAGGAATCTTTATTGAGGTATTAAAGGATGTGAAACAAGGATTATGTCCTATCTGTCAAAAAGAAGCTTTAGGAATGATAAGAGGGCTTAAGAGCTATAAAATCATTGAAGGTGTAAGAGGGCAAAAAGGAATAGATGAGAATATCTTTGCTGATATTTTAGTTCGTCTTTCTGCTTTATTAGAAGTGGCTCCTGAAATAAAAGAATTGGATTTAAATCCACTTTTAGCAACAGAAGATAAAATTATCGCTGTTGATGCTAGAATTAGAATAGAGAAATAGATTTTCTATTTTCAATATATAGCCTCATCTATTTATTTAGGTGAGGTTTTTTTTGTTAAAATTGGGATTTCTAAAATGAAAAAGCCTTTCAAATAATTTTATTTGAAAGGCTTTTCTGTATTTTAAAATCTTGATACTTAGTTGCGAAAATCATCAAGAAAAATAAGGGCACAAAAAAAGGGTAAGCTACTTGCATCGCACCGCTACAACTTCATACCCTTGCTACGTTCCCGTCCTGGGGGAGTTCTGAAGGAGCTGGTCGTACAAGACTTACCCGGCTGCAAAAATACAAATGTTTTTATATTTTCAACAAATAAAAATCAACTATTTTTTAATTGCATTCTAGCCAGATAGTTGTAGCTAATATTTCTTAAAACAAGCCACAATATTCAGCTTTTTTATACCTTTGCCGATACCAAAAAACATTAAAAAATGTCAGAAAAAATCGGTGATCAAATACAACATGATGGTATGATTACACAAGTTGACAGGGATAAACTTCTCGTAAGTATCATTTCTATGGCTACTTGCGCTTCTTGCCAAGTGAAGGGTGCTTGTTCTGCATCAGATGTGAAGGAAAAAATAGTAGAGGTAAAGCCTATTAATAATCAGGAATATAAAGTTGGAGATAAGGTAGTAATAACCATAGATCAAAGTGTAGGAACCTGGGCAGTATTATTCGGTTATGTATTTCCTTTGATTTTAGTGGTGATAGCCTTAATCACTTTAACAAATTTAATAGATGATGAAGGAATTGCTGGATTAACTTCCATCGCACTTTTGGCTCCCTATTATGGTATACTTTATATTACGAGATCGAGAATGGCTAATAATTTTGAATTTAAACTTTTGAAATAAATGACAACATTACAAAGCAGAATTGCAGCTTTTGATCAATTGGGTGATTATTTACGACAATTGTTGGCTAATCAAATGAAGCCACTAAATTTTGAGGAGCTTAAGAAATGGAATCCTCAAGTAGAAACCATGACTAAGCTACAAGAGGATTTGTTAGACTATTTTGAGCATTCTCACCATTATAATGGATGGTTTACTCAGGAGTTTGTGAAAATGGCGCTTCAGGATTGGGCAGAAGCTTTACAAGCAGATAAGTTAAACGAGTGGCTGAGGTCGTATTCCATAATTGATAATGAGGAATCAAAGAGAGTAGGTGTCGTGATGGCAGGAAATCTTCCTTTGGTAGGGTTTCACGATTATTTGAGTGTATTGCTATCGGGACATCAATTAGTGGCCAAGCTAAGCTCGGACGATGCGCATTTGCTACCATTATTGAACCAGATATTGGCACTCGTTGATCCTGAATTGGCTCACCAAGCTCATTTTACTAAAGATCAACTCAAAGGCTTCGATGCTGTAATAGCTACTGGCTCTAATAATACAGCAAGATATTTCGAATATTATTTTGGTAAGTATCCTCATATTATCCGAAAGAATAGAAATGGAATAGCGGTTATCGATGGAAATGAATCTGAAGATGAGCTTCTAGGTTTAGCTAAGGATGTAATGAGTTATTTTGGTTTAGGCTGTCGCAGTATTTCGAAGCTTTATGTTCCCAAAGGTTATGAGTTTAAACCTTTGTTTAAGGCTTTTGAATCATTTCAACATTTTGAACACCATAGCAAGTACTATAATAATTATGAATACAACAAAGCCATATATTTGGTAAATAAGGTAATGCATAGGGATAATGGTTATTTATTGCTCAAAGAGGATCATTCTTTTGCCAGCCCAATTTCTGTATTGCATTATGAAGAATATTCTTCTTTACCAGATTTGAAAGAGGAATTAGGGATTAGGAAAGAAGAAATACAATGCATTATTGGACATCAGAAAGAGTATTTTGACTTTGGGCAGGGTCAACATCCAGCTTTAAATGATTACGCTGATGGAGTAGATACCATGGCTTTTTTGGTTGATTTATAAGCTGAAATATCAATGTTTTCAATAAAAAGAAACGACTTTGAAATTAATACAGAAAAAAACTCTTAAAAGATTTTTATTTTAATTGAATTTATATACTTTTGCACACCGAAAATATTAAGGAGAAAAAAGAAATGAGAAAAGATATTCATCCAAAGGATTACAGATTTGTAGTATTTAAAGATATGTCAAACGGTTATGCATTTTTAACCAAATCAGCGGCCAAAACTAAAGAAACTATTGAGTTCGAAGATGGAAAAGAATATCCATTGATTAAACTTGATATTTCAAACCAGTCTCACCCATTTTACACTGGTAAAATGAAGTTAGTGGATTCAGCTGGTCGTATCGACAAGTTCAAAAACAAATACAAGAAGCACCTTAAGTAATTCTTGTTTTAAGATATTTGAAAAGCCCATTTCTTCGGAGATTGGGCTTTTCGTATTTAATGTTTTTTCACAAAAAAGTCTTTGAAATCCCGTAAAAAATGCTTATTATTGTATAAACAGAAGCGGTATTATAAATAATTAATAATCAATATATGAATTATATCCTATTTGACGATTCGTCCAGAAACAATCTTTTGCCTCTAACATTCGTTAGGCCGATTGCTGATATTCGAATAGGTATTTTAACCATCAGAGAAAAGTGGGAGAAATATTTGGGAGAAGAAACATCAACCATAACAGAATCTTATTTGGCAGATAAATTTCCTATTAAAGAAGGAAATCAAAATATACTAATTAATGGCTCCGTATGCCCGACTCCAGAAATGGTTAAAGCAGTGAAAGAGCTTAAAATTAATGAAACATTAAATACAGAAGAATATATCATTGCCATGAATGTTGGTGAGGATATTAGTGGAGATACAAAATTCAATCCTGAAAATAGCCACAATTTCTCTGGAGAACATATGAAACTGAAAAACACGTATGATATTTTCTCCAAAAATGACAAGGCTATTCGTGATGATTTCGAATTACTCACCAAAGGAAAGAAATCAGCTAAACTTAGTGATAGCAATAATGTAATTGGTGCTGAGAATATTTTCGTAGAAGAAGGAGCATCAGTAGAATTTGCTACTTTAAATGCTAAAACAGGTCCTATATATATAGGTAAGGATTCCGAAATCATGGAGAATAGTGTTATTCGTGGACCATTTGCTCTCTGTCATAATGCTGTTATTAAAATGGCAGCTAAAATATATGGAGCTACTACAATAGGGCCTTTCTCAAAAATTGGTGGTGAAGTAAATAACTCTGTTATTTTTGGGCATAGTAATAAAGCACACGATGGATTCCTTGGAAATAGTGTAATTGCTGAATGGTGTAACTTGGGTTCTGATACTAATACTTCAAACTTAAAGAATACTTATGAGCCTGTTAGACTATGGAATTATCCTCAATCTAGCTTTTTAAGCACTGGACTAACATTCTGTGGTTTAATCATGGGTGACCATTCTAAATGTGGGATTAATACCATGTTTAATACAGGGACTGTAGTGGGCGTAAATTGCAATATTTTTGGTTCTGGTTTCCAAAGAAATTATATTCCTTCATTTAGATGGGGTGGAACTGGTCGCCAAAGCAATTATCAAATAGATAAAGCTTTTGAAGTTGCAAAAATAGTTTATGGTCGTAGAGGGAAAGAATTTAATAAAGTAGAACAGAATCTGTTAAAAGCCGTATTTGACCTAACAGCTGGTAATAAGTCATACTAAATAACATAGTTTATAAGATATTTGAGCTCTTCTTCTGAAGAGCTTTTTTTTTGGTATGTTATTTGAAACCTTTGTACACTCAATAAATGATATTAATTAAGCAGTTGATATTCAGAAAGGTAAAATAAAGTGTCTGCAATAAATGACATGGGTTTTATCAATTAGCTGTCAAATTGTCAATATATGAAAGAAAAAATGTCAAATCTACTATACATGTCCGATTTAATGGATCACGATGCTGAATATATTCCTCTACTTTCTAGTGAAGATGAGGATTTAATGAATAACGAAGATTTACCTGATGCTTTACCGGTACTGTCTCTAAGGAATACAGTGCTGTTTCCCGGTGTAGTGATTCCAATTACTGTTGGTAGAGATAAATCTATAAAACTTATTAAGGAAGCTTATAATAATGGTAATAAAACTATTGCTGTAGCCTCACAAAAAGATGTTGCAATTGAAGATCCAGAAATAGAAGATCTTTATAAAGTTGGGACAACTGCCTTAATTCTTAAACTATTGAATATGCCCGATGGTACTACCACAGCAATTATTCAAGGTAAAAGAAGGATTGAGTTAAAAGAAGTAGTTCAGACTGAACCATATTTGGTTGCTCGAATTAAAAATAGAGCAGAGGTATTAGCTGAAAAGAATGATAATTTTACGGCTTTACTCGATTCCTTAAAAGAGCTTTCCGTACAAATTATTAAGCAATCTCCTAATTTACCTTCCGATGCTGCTTTTGCACTTAAAAATATTGAGAGCCCTAACTTCTTGGTTAACTTTATTTGTAGCAATTTAAATGCTGATGTAAATGATAAGCAAAGCCTGCTAGAGTTAGATAGCATTACAGATAGAGCTCAAGGTGTTCTCAAGGATTTGCATAAGGAGTTACAAATGCTTGAACTTAAGAATCAGATTCAGAGTAAGGTGAAGAAAGATTTGGACAAACAGCAACGTGATTATATGCTGAATCAACAGCTCAGAACTATTCAAGAAGAGTTAGGTGATGTTCCAAGCGAAACAGAAATAGAGGAGCTTGTTAAGAAAGCAAAGACTAAAAAGTGGAATAAGGAAGTAAACAAAACTTTCGATGATGAATTAAAGAAGTTGAGGAGAATGAATCCTCAAGCTGCTGAGTTTTCAATACAGCTTAATTATCTCGACACTCTAGTGAACTTACCATGGGGAGAGTATACCAAGGATAATCTAGACTTGAAAAATGCTCAGAAAGTTTTAGATGAAGATCATTATGGCTTAGAAAAGGTCAAAGAAAGAATCATAGAGTATTTAGCTGTTATTAAGTTGAAGGAAGATTTAAAATCACCAATTATTTGCCTTTTAGGCCCTCCTGGTGTTGGTAAAACTTCTTTAGGAAAATCGGTTGCTAGAGCTTTAGGAAGAAAATATATTAGAATGTCCTTAGGTGGTTTACGCGATGAATCTGAATTAAGAGGACATAGAAAGACTTATATTGGGGCACTACCAGGTAGGGTTATTAAGAATTTAAAGAAAGCTAATTCTTCAAATCCTGTCTTTGTTTTAGATGAAATTGATAAAGTAAGCGGAAATAATTTTAGTGGTGATCCTCAAGCCGCACTACTAGAAATATTAGATCCAGAGCAGAATACTGCTTTTCATGATAATTACTTAGAGGTAGACTATGATTTATCAAGAATCATGTTTATTGCTACAGCTAATAATATCAGCACTATTCACCCAGCTTTAAGAGATAGAATGGAAATCATTGATCTTAGTGGATATTTAAAAGAAGAAAAAGTTGAGATTGCTAAACGCCATTTAATTCCAAAACAGTTGAAAGAACATGGAGTTAAGAAAGCACAGCTTACTTTTTCTAAACCTATTATTGAACAGGTTGTTGAAGACTATACCCGAGAAGCTGGAGTTAGAACTTTAGATAAAAACATAGCTAAAATCATTCGTAATAGAGTAAAGGCTATTGTAATGGAAGAACCTTATAATACTAAAGTAGATAAAGAGGATGTCTTGGAAATTATGGGAACTCCAAGGTTTAGAAGAGACAGAGACTTAAATAATGATATAGCTGGTGTAGTTACTGGTTTAGCATGGACTAGCGTTGGAGGAGAGATTCTTTTTATAGAAACCAGTTTAAGCAAAGGAAAAGGAAGCTTTAGTTTAACGGGTAATTTGGGTGATGTAATGAAAGAATCTGCTACCATAGCATTTCAATACATAAAATCTCACGCTGCAGACTTTGGTATTAACGAGGATTTATTCACCAAGTATAATGTGCATATTCATATCCCGGAAGGAGCAACTCCTAAAGATGGTCCATCTGCGGGTGTTACTATGTTAACAGCCTTAGTGAGTTTGTTTACACAAAGAAAAGTGAAATCTAAAATTGCCATGACAGGAGAGATTACCTTGAGAGGAAAAGTACTTCCTGTTGGTGGAATTAAAGAGAAAATTTTAGCAGCCAAGAATGCTAAAGTCACTGAAATTTTACTTTCTAGTGAGAACAAGAAGGATATTGATGAAATTAATGAAAAATATATTAAAGGTTTGAGCTTTAAATTCTACGATAATCTCGTCGATTTAGTGCAGTATGCATTAACTGAAACCAAAGTGGGCAATGCCATTAAGTTTGATAAATAGTATTATAATTACATGATATCAAAAGGAGTTTTCGAGTACGAAGGCTCCTTTTTCTTTTGTGTCAAAATAGGGGATTCTAAGGCTATCCGATTCTGTCTTCCATTTATTTGTATTCCAATATTTATTGCTTCCATCCATAATAATTGTATCAAAGGTCATCTTTTTAATAAGTTGATAAATACTGATTTTAGGATTGGATTTCAAGAATAAGTAGTTAAAATGAAGAGCTTCCTCTGGGATTTGAAGTCTATGATCTAATATGAAAATGCTATTATTACTAACACTAAAATAGTTCATTGTGTTGGTGCTGTCAAATGTTATATACTCTATTTCGTTAATTCTTCTATTGAGTTGACATTCATATAAGTATCTGTTATAGTTTTGATTATTCCAAAGGGAAGTATCCATAAAAACCTGACTTGTATTACTTGTAGACCATTCTACCAAAGAAGCCTTAGGAACATGGTAGATAATGAAATACTCTTTTTTATAATCATCCATCCTCAAATACGCATTCGAAATCATTAAAATAATTGAAATGATCAAAACTACAATTAGTATTGAAGCTTTCTTGTATAGAATCGATAATATGAGAAATACAATAAGAGAATAAACCAAGATTGTATCCCAAAATGTAAAGTATAAATTTCTACTTACAGCGTAAGGTATCTGATTAATAAATCCAATTGAAGTATTAAGAAGGAAAAGCAAACCATATAATATTTTCTGGGAGATAAATCCTAGTACAGTTTTTAATAAGGGGAGGGCATGAATAAAGATTGTTGCAAAACCACTTACTAATATTGCAAAACTAAGAGGAATTACTACGAGGTTGGTGAGTATAAAATAGTTGGGGAATTGGTGGAAATAGTAAATGGCCAAAGGAAAAGTTCCAATCTGTGCAGCAATAGAAACTGATATTAAATCTTTAACTTTTGTAAGAAAACCATTTTTAAAATACACCAGCTTAGATAATGGTGGTTGGATAAATAATATAGCTAATACAGCTAAATACGACAGTTGAAACCCTATTTGAAAAATGAGAAATGGATCAGTGACTAGTAATACAACTGCTGATGCTGCTAAACTATTGTAGGTACTGGTTTTTCTGTTCAATAAACCACCAATAATAATAAACGAAAACATGGTGGTTGATCTAAATACCGATGGTGATAAACCCGTAATTAAAGCATAAAGCCAAATAATTAAAATAATAAGTATTGAAATTACATAGTTCCCGTGTTTTATTCTTCTGATAGGTGCGAATATGACATTAAAAATCATAAAAATAATTCCTACATGAAGACCACTAACACATAAAATATGCATTGCTCCTGAACCCGCATATTCTTGTCTTAAATCAGGATCCAGATATTCATCATATCCGAGTAAGAGTGCAGAAGCAACAGCAAATTCATCTTCTCCAAGCTTTAATTGTTTAAGGATGTTTAATAAATGATCACGTGTTTGTAAACTCCATTTTTTAATAAGGTTTGGAGATTTATGATGCGTTGTTAACCAATCTGTCTTTTGAAGAAAAACATGATGGTGAATATTCTGTCTTTTCAAATAGGTCACGAAATCAAACTCATTGGGATTGCCCATGTTTTGAATTTCATTAAGTTTCTCTGAGTTGATAAGGATTTCATCCCCATACTTCATATCAATGAAATTTACCTTTTCAAAATAGATGAGAATTTTGCCCTGAAGCTTAATAGCTATTGTGTCATTGTTTTTAAATCCGCCAACAACTAGACCTGTTGCTTTAAATGATTTTCGTTTTTCTGTTAGAGGACTATTTACCCTAACTATTAGATGACTTATGCTATCATGGTTGGTATAGTGATGTTGGTTAAAACTTTCGGTGTTAACTTTTATAAGTTGATTTCCGGTGAGTAAAAAAAGAAAGCTAATAATAATACCACCAATAAACTGAATAGAGAATTTCCTCAATTCACTAGGTCTATATGCCCAAAATATGAATATCCCAATTACTACAAACAAGATCCAGATTGGCAATATAGTATTAGGATAATAATAAGACCAAAGAATGCCAATTATTAAGGGTAAGAGTATTCTAAGAAGAGGATAATCGTTCCAAAATTTCATGATGCACAATAAAATTATGGATTATCCTATGGGTAGATAATCCGTTATTTATGAGAGTGGTACTGCTCCGCCTGTAGAATCATTTCCCTAATAATTGGTAATGATAATTCAGGGTTTACAGTGTCTAATCGTTCTGGATGCCATTGTACTGCAATCATAAACCCTTTGTTATTTGGATTTTTCCATTCCACCGATTCAATAATACCATCTCTAGCAATAGAACTAATTTTTAAATCATCTGCTAATTTATCAATGGCCTGGTGGTGATTGCTATTTACTTGTCCTTCTGCTTGTGAACTTAGTTTACTCAATAAACTACCTTGTGTCAATTGAATTTGGTGATAACAGTTTTCCCAATCAACAAGTCTATGTTTTATAGTGGTGTCATGATCTGTTGAAATGTCGATAATTAAGCTTCCTCCAAGTGTTACATTAAGAATTTGTTCTCCTCTGCAAATCCCGACTAAAGGCATTTTTATCGCAATAGCTTTCTTAATCAGTTCTGTCTCAAGGGTATCTCTATATCGATCAAATTCACCACAGCGTGCAGTGTCTGCTAATTTACCATACCAACCTGGATAAACATCAGCACCACCAGAAACTATTAATCCATCACAATGATCTAATACTTGAAGAGCAGAATCAACCCCAAGTTCATACATATTTATGATTTTTACTTTTGGATCTGCTTTTTGAACCCATTGAGGATAATTTCCATACCACTTGTCGGGTTTAGCTTTTGATATGGCTATAACAAGTTCATGCTCTTTTGGTTGGCAACTATATAAAATAAATGCAACAAAAAGTAATATTGAAAACTGAAAAATTGATTTTCTTCTCATTTCTGTGTTTTATTCCAGTAAAGATAGTAAGAAAATCAATGAGGAGGCAAATTAGAAAAATATTGTTGCGGATATAGAGCTAAGAATCTAAATGATTTTGAAGAAGGTTTACAAACCATTCAGGTGCGCGCATAGGTCTAACTTTTTCTGGATTTAAGAATATAAGCTCATTATAGCCTTCGTTAATTAATTCGTTTTTCTCGTTATAAATGGAGTATTCAAATCGAATTCTAGCTTTTGGGATTTCTGCTATACGAGTGACTACAGTTAATAAGTTATCATAAAAGGCGGGTTTGTAAAAGCGACTATATTGGTTAACAAGTGGCATAACAATTCCATCATCTTCCATTTGTTTATAGGTATGCCCTAATTGCCTTAATGATTCTGATCTACCAACTTCATAGAACGTGGCATAATTACCATTATAAACAAATCCAGATTGATCACAATCTACATATCGTACTCTAACCTGAGTTGAAAATTCTAATTTCATATTAAATGTGTTTTTGCGTTTACTGATGTTTTATGCTCTTCATTTCAATGGCGAAATTAAATAGAATTATCATTTTAGCAGGGCAAACTAGTATAAATAGGATATAAATAACCTCGTTCATTCTTGTTTTTTAGCTACTTTGAATAAATAATATTTATTAACGACTCATTAAGAGCTGATTATTGGTTAAAATGAGTAGTTCAAAATTTTATCGAAAACAATATTAATGCACAAAATAAGTTTTAATTTTGAGCCTCAAAATAAATTATATGCAGAATTCATTTCAACATCTTCATATTATATCCTTCGATATTCCTTATCCGGCAGATTATGGTGGTGTAATAGATGTATTCTACAAAATAAAATCCTTGTATCAATTGGGCCTTAAAATTCATCTTCATGCTTATGAATATGGAAGAAAGCAAGCCAAGGAATTAAATGAATTTTGCGAGTCGGTATCTTATTTTAAAAGACATAATGTTCCCGTTCAGTTATTCAAGAAACGTCCATATATAGTAGCTTCTAGAGAATCAGAAGAATTAGTACTATTGCTACTAAAAGATGATTATCCTATTTTGTTTGAAGGCCTACACACTTGTGGCATTTTAAATGATAAGAGGTTGAAATCTAGGTTTAAAATGGTAAGAACACATAATATTGAACATGAGTATTACCATCATCTTTCCTTAGCCACAAAACAAATTCTTCAAAAGTTTTATTATCAGCAAGAAGCAAAAAAGTTGAAAAAATTTGAAAACCAATTATCTTTCGCTGATGCAGTTTTATCTATTTCACAGAATGATGAAGAATATTTTTCCAAACGATTCTCTAATGTGAATTTAGTTCCTGCCTTCCATTCTGGATTTGGCATTACGAGTCAAGTAGGAAGGGGTGATTATTTGGTTTATCATGGGAATTTATCCGTTGAAGAGAATGAAAAAGCTGCCTTATTTCTTATTAAAGAAGTGTTTTCTCAAATAGATTTTCGCTGTGTGATTACAGGTAAAAATCCTAGCTTGGATCTAGAAAATAAAGCTGCTGGATATCCTAATATTGAGATTATTTCTAACCCCACAAGTGAGCAGATGGATGAATTGATTCAGCAAGCTCATATTAATGTTTTACCAACTTTTCAAGATACAGGAATTAAGCTGAAACTATTAAAATCGATATCTGAAGGACGTTTTTGTGTTGCTAACTCTTTAATGGTAAAAAATACAGGAGTTGAAGAGCTATGTTATGTTGAAGACGAACCTTTATCAATGATATCAATAATTAATTCCTTAATGATGTCTGATTTTAAGGAGAATCATGTTATTGAACGTAAGGTGGTATGGGGAAAGTTATTCTCAAACAGAGAAAGTGCCCAAAAAATAATTGATATAATTAACAAAAAATAGATAGTTTTTCTTGTGCTTTGAAAATGGTTTGATTATATTTGTTTTGAACAATTTATTAAAAAACCATTAATTATGTATCTATCTGCTGCATTTATTCTCATTTCGTGTATACTAGTTTTTCTTTTCAGAAATAATTTAAAACAATATGTTTATCGATTGATTTATGGAGATTATCATATTAATTATCTCAATCTTTTATTTCGTAAAAATGGATACCTAGATGCCAATTATTACTCAAAATCTGATTTGTATAATCAAGTTTCTTTAATTAAAAAGACCTTAAATAACGATTTTAAAAAGAAAACTGATGAACCCCTATTTTTTCAAAATATTGAGTTTGGAATAGGATCAAGAAAATTAATTTCTCTTCTCGGAAAACCTGTTTCTTGCGATATTCTAGATTTAAATAATAGAAAGGTGGTGAGCCTTGAATATTATATCCAACCTAATAATGTGGTAGACAAATATGTATTTTATTTTTTGGATGATGTGTATTACTTCGGAGAATTTATTTTCAACAAAGTAACAGAAAATGTTTCAAATCAAGTTCTCGATAGCATCATGACTAAATATAAATGTACTACAGCTGAAAATAATGAGCTAATTTTACAAAATTCCAATGGGAATAACCTGATATACAAAGATCTTGGCTTTCGTGTTTCTGTAAGTTATTTTAATCAGAACCATAATAGTGTTCTTGAGCTTTTGGCAGAACAACATGTGTTCAAAACTAAAGTGAAATCATCTTATGCTTATCAGCTTGATGTACAGCAGCTAAGCTTTTAATAAGCTTCACAATAATTCATTACCTTTCTATTTATAACCAGCTGGGATTTAAAAATAAATTCCAGATTTGAATTCTGTTACCAATTTTTTAAGAAAAGACTAGGAAATAATATTATGCATGCATAATATTATTTCCTATTTTTGAGTTCTTTAAAATTGTTCTTTATAGCTCATATGTTTTTATTAACTTAGAGGCTGGATTTCAAATCGCAATATATCAGTGGTTTAGCATATAAACCATTGGTTTTGATTTCCTCGGTTGAATTACCGAATCACAAAGAACATTTCAATTAACTAGTATCAGCTAGAAAATTAAAGTTTTTAATTAGCTGATAAGAAAGCTTCGAGAACGAGGCTTGGTTTTTCTGAAAATCAAGGAGTTTACATGCGTAAATGACTGTTTTCATAAAGGCCATAACAAGGTTATCGGAGTTTTCTTGAGGCTACTAACTAAATAAAAAAGAAAATAAGTGTATCGAATCAAATCTAAAATAGACACGCAATCTGAATCTTTTCAGAATAATAAGAAACAGTTTCAAGGATTACTCAATGAATACCGTGAAAGACTAAAGTCAGTTCATGCTGGTTCTAGTCCAAAGGCTATTGAGAAGCATAAATCCAGAGGGAAGCTACTCGCTCGTGAACGAATTAATTTGCTTGTTGACTCCAATACTGTATTTTTAGAACTCTCAGCATTAGCGGCATATGGAAGTTATGATAATCAGTTTCCGTCAGCAGGAATCATCACAGGTATTGGTGTTATTCATGGAAAAGAATGCATCATCATTGCCAATGATGCTACTGTTAAAGGTGGAACCTACATTAAAGAAACCATCAGAAAACATGTGAGAGCGCAAGAAATAGCCATGGAAAACCATTTGGCTTGTGTTTATATGGTGGATAGCGGAGGAGTATTTCTCCCTGAACAATCGAAAGTATTTCCTGATCGATTCGATTTTGGAAGGTTCTTTTATAATCAAGCTAGAATGTCGGCTGCAGGGATTCCTCAAGTTTCCATTGTAATGGGTTCTTGTACTGCTGGTGGAGCTTATGTGCCTGCAATGAGTGATGAGACTATAATTGTAAAAGAACAAGGAACTATTTTTATTGGTGGTCCTCCTTTGGTAAAAGCCGCTACTGGAGAAGAAGTAAGTGCTGAAGAATTAGGAGGAGCAGATGTTCATACCAGTATTTCTGGTACAGCTGACCATTTTGCCGATGATGACAGACATGCCATTGCTATTTGTAGAAATATTTTTGAAAGTATAGAATATTCTGATAAGCAACTTTTGGAAAGTAATGAAATAGAGGAGCCTTTTTATGATCCTCAAGAGTTGTATGGATTGGCTCCTGTTGATTTAAAGAAACCCATAGATGCACGAGAAATTATTGCAAGAATAGTAGATGGTAGCCGTTTTCAGGAATTTAAAGAGCGTTATGCTCCGACTATTATCACCGGATTTGCCAAAATTATGGGATATAAAGTTGGTATTATTGCCAATAATGGAGTTCTATTCTCTGAAACAGCTTTAAAAGGAGCTCATTTTGTAGAGTTATGTACTTCACGAAATATCCCGATCATATTTTTACAAAATATCACAGGATTTATTGTGGGCAAAGAATATGAGAGAAAAGGAATTGCACGCGATGGAGCAAAATTTGTTCATGCTGTTGCCAATGCCAATGTGCCTAAGTTCACTGTCGTTTTTGGAGGTTCTTTTGGAGCTGGTAATTATGCTATGGCTGGAAGGGCTTACGACCCACGACTTTTACTCATGTGGCCAAATAGCAAAATTTCTGTAATGGGTGGTGAACAAGCTTCCGATGTTTTAATTCAGGTGAAAATGGACCAGTTAAAAGCTCGAGGAGAACAAATGCCGCAAGAAGAAATTGATAAACTAAAGAAATCTATTCTCGATAAATACGAATTTGAAGGCTCGGCATATTATTCCACATCACGACTTTGGGACGATGGAATAATCGATCCAGTAGATACCAGGAAAGTTTTGGCTATGGGAATAGCTATGACATTAAATAAAAAGTGGGAGCCAACTAAGAATGGTATTTTTAGAATGTAGAAAAGTTGGTGTGAATAGAAAAAAATATTAGTGTAACTTTAGGTCTAAGTGCCTTTATGACAATAAAATAAAAATACATTATTGTAGCTTTGAGTCTTAGTGCCTTAGAGGCAATAAAGTAATGTTCAATATAAAAACCTTTACCTATGGCAATCAAAATTAAAACCCTAAGTGGTTACTTTCATGAATACCAGAAAAGCGCAGTAAATCCCGAAGACTTTTGGGGACAACAAGCTGAAGTGTTCTATTGGCGGAAAAAGTATGACTGTGTTTTAGACTGGAATTTTAAAGAACCAAGAATAGATTGGTTTAAAGGTGGAAGATTAAACCTAACGGAGAATATTTTTGAGCGCCAAATGTTTATTAAAAAAGATCAGCCTGCCATTATTTGGGAACCTAACGATCCAAATGAGGAGGGTATTACCTTAACCTATTCTGAGCTTTTTGAGAAAGTGAAACAATTTGCCAATGTACTTATTGAAAAAGGAGTAAAAAAAGGTGATCGAGTGGCTTTATATATGCCTATGATTCCTGAATTAGCCATTGCCATGCTGGCCTGTGCTAGAATTGGAGCTGTTCATTCTATTGTTTTCGCTGGATTCTCAAGCAATGCATTAGCAGATAGAATTATAGATGCACAAGCAAAAATAGTGATTGCTTCTGACGGAGGATTCCGAGGAACAAAAACTATTCCTATTAAAAAAATTGTTGATGAGGCAGTGGAAAGATGTGATTCTGTGGAAACAGTTATCATTAAAAAGAGAACTGGCGAAGATGTTCCCATGAAACAAGGTCGTGACTTTTGGTGGGATGAGCTTACAGATGGAGTTTCTTTTGAAAACGATGCAGAGATATTAGATGCAGAGGATCCTCTTTTTATACTTTATACTTCAGGCTCAACAGGACAGCCTAAAGGATTGGTTCACACAACTGGTGGATATATGGTTTATACTTCCTACACTTTCCGTAATGTATTTCAGTATGGTGAAGGCGATGTTTATTTCTGTTCAGCTGATATTGGCTGGATTACAGGACATTCCTATATCGTTTATGGACCATTATTAAGTGGAGCCACAACCTTAATGTTCGAAGGAATCCCAACTTTCCCCAATGCCGGTAGATATTGGGATATTGTTGAGAAATATCAAGTAAACCAATTCTATACTGCTCCAACTGCTATTCGTGCATTAATGGCTGAAGGAAATGAGTTTGTGGAGAATAAAGAAATGAAAAGCCTAAAGGTTCTTGGAACAGTAGGGGAACCGATTAATGAAGAAGCTTGGCACTGGTACCACGATCATGTGGGTAAAGATAGATGCCCGATAGTTGATACTTGGTGGCAAACAGAAACGGGTGGGATATTAATTAGCCCTATTGCTGGAGTTACTCCAACGAAGCCATCCTATGCAACACTGCCATTGCCTGGAGTTCAACCCATAATTGTAGACCCAGATGGCAAAGAATTAAAAGGAAATAGTGTTCAAGGAAACCTCTGTATCAAGTTTCCGTGGCCAGGAATGGCACGAACTATTTACGGTGACCATGAGCGTTTTCAGCAAACCTATTTTTCCACTTATCCCGGCTTATATTTCACTGGAGATGGGGTAAAACGTGATGAGGATGGTTATTATAGAATATTGGGTCGTGTTGATGACGTGATCAATGTTTCAGGACATAGAATGGGAACTGCTGAGGTGGAAAATGCCATCAATGAGCATCCTCGAGTTGTGGAGTCAGCAGTGGTAGGATTTCCTCACGATATCAAAGGACAAGGTATTTATGCTTACGTGGTTTGTACCGATATGGATGAAACCACCAGCGAAGAAGGAATTATTAAGAGTATAAAAATCGGTGTGAATAATATCATTGGTCCCATTGCACGTCCCGATAAAATATTAATAGTAAGTGGATTGCCAAAAACACGCTCTGGAAAAATTATGAGAAGAATCCTCAGGAAAATTGCAGCAAACGATACTTCCAATTTTGGAGATACCAGTACATTATTAGATCCTGGTGTTGTGGAGGAGATTATGGAAAAAGCAAAATAAAGGCCACAAAGACTCTAAGGCACTAAGAAACAGTAGAAATTCTTTTTGCCTTTGCATGACACTATAAAAATGAAAAGCCTGAAAACATATAAAATAATGAATTTAAAAATCATGTTAAGGAACTAATTAAAAGCTAAGATTCTTTGCGTCTCTGCGGCTTTGCGTGACACTAAAATAAAGAATGGAACAAGAAGATTAGTAAAGTAAGAAATAATTACAGAACACATTAGTGCAACTTAGAGCCTTAGTGTCTTAGTGGCAATAAAAAAAAGAAAATATGAAAAAATATAAAACCATAGAATTAGAAATAAAAAACGAGGTAGGAACCATTTGGCTCAATCGCCCCGAAATACATAATGCCTTCAACGAAGTCATGATAGCTGAACTGATAGAAATGTTCGAAGATATCAATGACAATGAGGGAATTAGGGTTGTGGTCTTAAGAGGAAGAGGCAAGTCTTTCTGTGCTGGAGCTGATTTAAATTGGATGCGCGATGTGGCTAAATATTCCTATGAAGACAATTACAAAGAAAGCTTAAATCTTTCTCTTTGTTTCTACAATATCTACACCTGTGCCAAACCAACAATTGCTGTTGTTCATGGTGCAGCCATAGGAGGAGCGAATGGATTATTAGCAGCTTGTGATTTTGCTTATGCAGAAGAGAATACTACTTTCTCATTAAGTGAAGTAAAGATTGGAATAGTACCAGCATGTATTTCTCCTTATGTAACAAAAAGAGTAGGGGAATATGGTTCTAAAGAGCTCATGTTAACAGGAAAACGATTCAAAGGTGCTGAAGCAGCACATCATCGTTTGGTAAATAAATCCTTAACACAAAGTGATTTAGAAATTCATTTGGAAGAGCTCATTGGATTATTAAAGACAAGTGGTCCTAAGGCAATGACTCAGTGTAAGAATCTACTTTACGATATTTCAAATAAACTAACATTACAGGAAGCCATAGATTATACGGCAAAGATGATAGCCGAAATTCGGGCCAGTTCTGAAGGTCAAGAAGGAATGGCTGCATTTTTAGAAAAGCGTAAGCCAAACTGGGTGGCCACAAATACTGATAAATAATACTATAAGCTTGCATTGATTTGTAATCGATGCGTTCCAATAATAGAAAACAATGAAGAAATTCAATAAAATATTAATTGCCAATAGAGGCGAAATTGCAGTGAGGATTATAAAAGCTGCATCGGAAATGGGAATCACTAGCATTGCTGTTTATTCTCAAGCTGATAAAGACAGTTTGCATATTCGCAAAGCAGATGAAGCCTATTGTATTGGTGAAGAATCCCTTGCTGAAACCTATCTCAATGTAGAGAAAATAATGAAAGTCGCTTTGGAACACGGAGCTGATGCCATTCATCCTGGTTATGGTTTCTTGGCTGAAAATCCTGAATTGGTTGCTGCTTGTGAAAGGAATGATATTGCATTTATTGGACCTTCGAGTCAAGCCATTCAGTTGATGGGTAATAAAATAGAAGCTCGTTCTTTTGTGGATAGTCTGAATATTCCAATGACGAAAGGAGTTACAGGAAGTCCTGATGAACTGATTAAAAAAGCCAAAGATATTGAACTTCCTATTCTAGTAAAAGCTGCAGCCGGCGGAGGAGGGAAAGGAATGAGAATTGTCCGTGACTGGAATGAGTTGGAATCGGTAATTGAGTCTACAAGTCGCGAAGCTTTAGCCTATTTTGGTGATGCAGAAGTATATGTGGAAAAATTTATCGAGAATCCGCGTCATATCGAAATTCAACTTTTAGGTGATGAATTTGGAAATGTGATACATTTATACGAAAGAGAATGTAGTATTCAGCGTCGTTACCAAAAGATTATTGAGGAGTCCCCATCACCAACATTAAATCAGGAAACAAGAGAAAAGATGGGGCAAGCTGCGGTAGATATTGCAAAAGCGATAAACTATACTAGCGCGGGAACCATAGAGTTTTTGGTGGATTCGGATTTGAATTACTATTTTTTGGAAATGAATACCAGAATCCAAGTGGAACATCCAGTTACGGAAATGGTAACAGGAGTAGACTTGGTGGTAGAGCAGATTAAAATAGCTCAAGGAAAAAAAATAAAAATACAACAAGAGGATGTTGTTCAGAATGGTCATGCCATTGAGGCCAGAGTATATGCTGAAGAACCGGAAAACGATTTTAGGCCTGCACCAGGTTTTATTGAGTATTATAAAGAACCATCTGGAAAAAATATCCGTGTAGATTCAGCTATAGATAAAGCTGTAGAGATTAAAAGCTTTTTCGACCCCATGATTAGTAAACTGGTGGTTTGGGCTGAGGATAGAAATACAGTGATTAATAAAATGATTAGTAGTTTAGAGAGTTATATTATTCTAGGCTTGTCTACTAACATTCCTTTTATGTTGTCTTTGTTGAAAGATGAAGATTATATTCAGAATAAAATTTCTACCAAATACTGTGACACTCATGCTTCTCAAATACTAAAAAATGCAGAACTATATGCTCAAAAAATAGATAGAAATATCCTTTTAGCAGCTTATGCTTCCATAAAAATAGCCTCCTCTAAAAATCCTAAAAATATCTGGGAACAAATTGGTTATTGGAGGTCACAAATGAGTTTCAACTGGAAATTAGATGGTGAATTATTACCTATTCATTTAATTGTAGAAAAGCCTGACCTTTTTAAACTGACAAAAGGAGAGGATGTTTTTGATGTAGAAGTATTGTCTAAAGATGATAATCAAGTTTCATTAATCATCAATAAAAAAGAAGAACGAGTATTCTTTGTGAATAAAAACGAAGCTGAAGTCATCATGAATTACGAAGGCCAAGTTTTACATTTGGAAGATTTAGAAATGTTAGTTCAACAAGACTTTTATGAATCGAGTCATGAAACAGAAGCTAGTGATATTTTAAAATCTCCAATGCCAGGAAAGGTAATCAAGGTTTTGGTGGAAAAAGGGCAGGACGTTAAAAAAGGGCAAACTTTATTGATTGTTGAGGCCATGAAAATGGAAAATAATATCTTAGCAAATCGCGATGGGAAAATAGAAGAACTATTAGCTAAAGAAGGCGATATGGTTGATAATTCTAAAGTATTATTACGCCTTGAAGAGGAGTGATAAGCATAGATTTCATTGGGAAGCAATATTTTTAATCAAATAAAACATCATATATGAATTTCGAATTAACAGAGGAACAGGAATTGATTAGACAAACGGTAAGGGATTTTGCCGAAAGAGAAATCAAACCCATTGCTCAAGAGTTAGATGAGAAAGAAGAGTTTTCTGAAGAATTAACCCGAAAGATGGGTGAATTAGGCTTGTTCGGAATGTATCTACCAGAGAAATATGGAGGACAAGAATTAGATACACTATCCTATATCATTGCTGTTGAGGAGTTAGCCAGGGTAGATGGGTCACAAGCAGCAACTTTAGCTGCTCATAACTCTTTAGGAATAGGACCTCTATACTATTATGGAACAGAAGAACAGAAATTAAAATACTTACCAAAACTTTGTACTGGTGATGGGCTTTGGGCATTTGGTTTAACAGAACCTGATGCAGGCTCAGATAGCCGTGGTTCTAAAACTACAGCAAAATTAGAGGATGGTAAATGGAGAATAAATGGCTCCAAAATATTCATCACTAATGGAGCTTCAGATTTATCCTTAGGAGCAACAGTACAGGCTGTAACCAAAGTTCATAAGGATGGTAAAAAAGAATTTACTACAGTTATTGTAGAAAAAAATACTCATGGTTTTAAAAGAGTAGCCATGCACGGAAAAATGATGTGGCGTTCTTCCGATACTTCAGAATTATATTTTGATGATTGTATAGTTCCAGAGGAAAACCTTTTGGGTGATATTGGTCAAGGAAGTAAAATCATGCTTTCAACACTCGATAATGGTCGTTTATCTATTGCTGCCATGGGTTTAGGATTGGCACAAGGAGCTTACGAAATGGCCTTGCAATACTCAAAAGAGCGCAAGCAATTCGGAAAACCAATTTCTAAGTTTCAAGCCATTGCATTTAAACTAGCAGATATGGCCATGCAAATAGAATTGGCTAGAAACTTATTGTACAAAGCATGTTGGCTAAAAGACAATAAGAAACCATTTGCTAAGGAAGCAGCCATGGCTAAACTATACTGTAGTGAGATAGCAAAATCAGTAGCTGATGAAGCAGTTCAAATTCACGGTGGTTATGGACTAATGAAAGATTATCCAATAGAGAGATTTTACCGCGACCAAAGATTATTACAGATAGGAGAGGGTACTTCTGAAATTCAACGTTTGGTGATATCACGATATATTGGTTGTTAGATAGTAGCTGTTAGAAAACTCCGATAAATCGTTATAACTTTTCTGAAAACAGTCATTTACACATGTAAACTCCTTGATTTTCAGAAAAGCCAAGCCTCGTTCTCAAAGCTTTCTTATCAGCTACATGGAAATTAGGAATGCTTATTCCAATTTGAAACTTCAGTGAGTTTTTTCTAAAATTTCATTGAAACGAATTGAATAGTACTGATAGTTTGTATTTACTTAAAAGAGAAATAAAAAACACTAAATAAGCTACAGAGTAGCGTAACATCTATAAAAAGAATAAAGCAATAGAGATTTAGTTTTGGCGTGATTTTGTGCTTCTGCAAAAATCATGACAAAACAATCATGATAAAACAAAAACCTAAAATATGAATAAAGTAGTAAAAGATGCTAGTGAGGCCATCAAAGGAATGGAAAGTGGGCAAACGCTCATGCTTGGAGGTTTCGGCCTCTGTGGGATTCCTGAAAATACCATCAAGGCATTAGTGGCTTCTGAACTGAAGGACTTAACTTGTATTTCTAATAATGCAGGAGTGGATAATTTTGGACTAGGAGCTTTATTAAGAAAGCACCAGATTAAAAAGATGGTGTCCTCTTATGTGGGCGAAAATAAGGAGTTTGAGCGTCAGATGCTTTCGGGAGAGCTAGAGGTGGATCTGGTTCCACAAGGGACTTTAGCAGAACGAATTAGAGCAGGTGGAGCCGGGATTCCAGCCTTTTATGTTCCAGCAGGATATGGTACAGAAGTGGGAGAAGGGAAGGAGTCTAGAGAGTTCAATGGAAAAATGCATCTTTTAGAACATGCACTAACAGCTGATTTTGCAGTAATTAAAGCATGGAAAGGTGATGCCATGGGAAATCTTATCTTTAGAGAAACCGCCAATAATTTTAATCAACCTATGGCTATGGCAGGAAAAATTACCATTGCTGAGGTGGAAGAGTTAGTTCCAGCAGGAGAGCTCGACCCTAATCAAATTCATACCCCAGGAGTATTTGTTCAAAGAATATTTCAAGGCGTGGATTATGAGAAACGTATTGAGTTTGAGACAGTTCGTGAATAGATAAATTAACCAAAAAGACACAGAGACACAAAGATACACTAAGACCTCATTAATTTTACTTTGGTTTTAGTTCGAGTGCTTATAGAATTAATCTTTGTGTGCCTTAGAGTCTTAGAGCCTTTTTGGCATATAAAACTTAAAAACAATGAGTCTAGATAAAAACGGAATAGCAAAAAGAATAGCACAAGAATTGCAAGATGGATATTATGTAAATCTGGGTATTGGAATTCCAACCTTGGTAGCCAACTATGTACCTGATGGAATGGATGTGGTTTTGCAATCAGAGAATGGACTACTAGGAATTGGACCTTTCCCTGAAAAAGGAAAAGCAGATGCTGATTTAATCAATGCAGGAAAACAAACAGTGACCACAATAGCTGGTTCTTCTTTTTTTGATTCCTCATTAAGTTTTGCAATGATTAGAGGAGGTCATATCGATTTAACTGTGCTTGGCGCATTTGAAGTGACTGATAAAGGAGACATCAGCTCCTGGAAAATTCCCGGTAAAATGGTAAAAGGGATGGGGGGAGCTATGGATTTAGTAGCAGCAGCCAAAAATATTATTGTGGCAACTACACATACCGATAGAAATGGAAATCCAAAACTAAAGGCAGCTTGTAGCTTACCATTAACGGGTGTCAACTGTGTGAAGAAAATAGTTTCCGATTTGGCAGTGATAGAAATAACAGAAAAAGGATTCAAACTTCTAGAAAGAGCACCTGGAGTTTCTGTGGAAGAAATAGTTGAAAAGACCGGAGCACCTCTTGTTATTGATGGTGAAATTCCTGAAATGCAGATTTAATAAAGCTTTAATTTTATCCAGTTCTAGGAATTTCTAATTGCATTTTCCTAGAAATAAAACTTCAACATTAGCATTATATTATTAATGTATCCATCATCATCTATGCTATTGATGTGAATATTATAGAGTGTATATTGGAGTCCAAGTTCAAATTCCTTAGAACCAGTATACCCAACTTTTGCATTAATTAAATTTGAATAGCCATCGTTATTCATCACCACTTCGGGTGCTGAAGATATGCTATAACCTAAACCAAAACCTAAAGGAATTTCGGTACTTGGTCTTAAATCGGCTTCCGCTGAAAACCCTCCAGAAATATATGCATCACTACTACCTCTTTCAAAACTTTCACCATAACCTACTTCACCATGAAACTGAATACCATAAGTAGGATTAAATGCATAAGCTCCTAATAAACCGACTTCCAAACTCATAGCAGGGACTTTCTTAATTACAGAAGGGTTTGGATTATTATCAATGATTTCTTCTACATATTCCAGTACATTTATAAAATTACCTGTAAGGTTTTGTGCATTTATCTTTGTCGACAAATTCAACTTTTTGCTCTGCATTAGCCTTAGAATAATTCCTATTTCGCCACCGCTCATGGTATTCACTCCATCCGCTAATATCATCGACATGTCGGTTCCAACTCTTCCGGTCATATCGTAGGTAAAGTACATGGCCATCCAAGGAGTAAATCGTTGTTGGTACTCCACATGGGCATTAAAAAACATGATTCGTCCTTTAAACCCAAAAATATGATAATCTCCTACTTTAATTCCAGGGATATCAAGAACCGATGTGGCGCCAAAACCTAGGTTTGCTTGCAATGATGTGTTTATAAAGGAACTCTTAAAGTGACTTGCTGTTAGAAAGTGATGACCATTTAGAACAGGGACTTTAATTTGATTTTTGTTTTCCTGAGCCCAGATTTTAGTTAAGCCAAGAACAAGAATAATACTGATAAGAATATATTTTTTCATAATGGCTATTTATTGGGGTTAATAAGTGGAATTTCGATACCTGCTAAAGCTTTTATTCCTGAGGATTTTACTCGAGGCAAAATATTTGCTTTTAAAGGGTCATCGGTAATATTTACTAATCCTTGAGTATACCTGACCTCAATAAAGAGTCTGGGGTAGCCAAGTGGAATTCTTAATCCAGCACCAAATTGTAGAGATACGTTCATTTCCATTATACTTACATCTAAGTCTTGTGAAATATCTTTACTTTTTAATTCTTTACTCATTAAATAAGCAGTTTCAACACCAGCTAAAGCATAAAACCTTTGGTTGGTACTGGTCATTTTGAATAATAGAGGCAGGGAAAAGTAGTTGAGTCTAAGACTTAAACTGTCCACTAAATCTTTAGAATAGGAAACGTTGTAAAATAGTTTTGTTCCTTCTTGCGAATAAGAAGGTTGAATGCTTAGCGATGTAGATTTGGTAAGCTTTAAATCGAATTGTGCTCCGACATTTAATCCAATTAAGCTTTTGTATTTGGCATCAACGGGAGCATCCCCAGATAATTTAGAGTTATTTATCCCTCCAAAAACTCCAACATACGACTGACTATGTCCTATTAGACATACGGAGAGTAAAAGGAAAATTGTGAGTAATGATTTTTTCATAAAGTGGGTTTTTCAAAATATGATTGATTTTGTTCATCAAATATACTCATTTTGAATAGTAACACCTTATAAAATCGATGGAATTAAACCTTTTCTATCGAGCTAAAGCAATTTTAGGCTTTTTATTTTTTATTTTTTTATCCTTTGAAGCTTTTAGTAGTTGCTGATATTTGTCTCTTTTAACAGCAATATAGGCTGCGTAATCTTTCATTTCAATTAAGCCAATATCATCCTTAGCCATAAAATCAAACTGAAGAAAGAATCCTACTATATCTACCTTGTTCACCTTGTCCTTCTTTCCTTTTCCTACATAAATAGTAACCCAAGGTGTAGGTGATAATTCTTTAGCTTCAGGAAGTTCTATGTTTTCAGGCTCCTCCGAAAGATAGTTAGGAAGTTTGTCTAGTTGACTTCTAATAATTACTGCGGTTCCAGTGGCTTTCATTCTTGCAGTTCTCCCATTACGGTGTGTGAAAACAGTTTCTTGAGGAGGGATTTGATAATGAATCACATAGTCTAAATCAGGAATGTCGATTCCACGAGAAGCAATATCGGTAGCAATGAGTATACGAGAACTCCCATTCCTGAACTTGGTTAACTCCAATTCTCGTTGGTCTTGTTCTAGCCCGCCATGGAAGATAGAGTAGGAGATTTTAAAAATATTTAAATACTCCGATATTCTATCACAGGCATCTCTATGGTTCACAAAAACCAATGCATTTTCACCATCCTCTAAAGTGTTAATGAGTTGGATAAGTCCCTCAGGTTTTTCTTCTTTAGAAACGAGCATTTGTTTCAAGGTTAAATCTATGCTTTTTTCTTCACCAAAATCTAAAGTAGTCGGGTTCTTTAGTTTTAAATATTCTGGAACTTCAATGCGCTGGGTAGCGGAAACCAATAACTGCCTTTTAATATTTACTAAAGCCCTTCGTATAAACTCCATTTGTTTTGAAAAACCAAGTTCTAAGGATTTATCAAATTCATCAAAAACAACTTGCTCAATACAACTGGCATCTATGGTCTCTCTTTCCATATGATCCTGAACTCTTCCTGGAGTTCCAATCAAAATTCCTGGTGGATGAGAAAAATTCTTTCTTTCCACAGAAAATGGATGACCGCCATATGCAACATTTATTTTCCAACCGGTTTTCATTTGTTTTAATACACTTTCCACTTGCAATACTAATTCTCTAGTGGGTACTAAGATTAACGCCTGAACACCTTCTTTTTTTCTTACTCTTGGTAAAATACTTAAAAGATAAGCCACTGTTTTTCCACTTCCAGTTGGGGCTAACAATAATAGATTATCATTTATATTAGCGGCTTCCATGGTAGAGATTTGCATATTATTAAACTCGGTAAAACCTAAGTTTTTTAGAATGTCTTGTTGTGCTTGTTTTGATAAAATCATTCGGCAAAGGTAGTTTATACCAACTAAAAAATCGTATGAAGAGTAAATATATTGAAATATGTTTTTCTTTTAATTAAAAGTTATTGCAGGCTTCCTTATTTTTCTTGCATTTAAGATTAGACTTAAAGGCTAGGGTATTCTATGATTTTTAATATCTAGGCAAAATATAAAAAATAAAGTGAAAGTATTTGAAGTTATTCCTTTTTAGATCACCTTTTAGAAATTTTACTAGAATTTGTATCAGTTAATAATTCATGTTTGTTTCTCCTTTTTGAAGGCCAATTTCTTTAATATTGATATTTTTATTTTTTCCATATTTTGAAATCATTAAATTCAACATCTTGCCCATTCTTACCACTTTCAATGAAGAATTTGAAGGTTCTGTGTTTACCCATCTATCTAATCAGGTCCTAAGAATTGAAATTGCTTCATCTCAGATAATAAAGAACCTTGTGGTATCTAGATCTGCTAAAAGGTTTTTTTAGTTATAATATTGTGGTTTCATTTTTCCACAACAGAACTAGATGAGTTTAATACGTTGCCAAGTCTTATAATTTGATATTCGTATTTGTCTAAATTCATTCTTACTTATTCAAAAAATAATTTTTCAACCAAATATTTCGGAGCTGCATAAAAATCAGATATATTCGTTGTAATACCTGTGCTCGAAGTTATAACAAACTTTGTATTGTTTTGAGTGAGTTTTCCTCGTTTAAGAATACTACTTTTGATGATGCCATGTGATAGATCCTAGAGCATTCTTTGGTGGCTATAAATACAAGGCAAAATTTGTTTATTGAGCAAGGAAATATCTCAATTTATCCCTGATGTTTTTTGTGCAATTTAAGTAGCTGCTCTTCATTGTAAGCACATCTTTACAAAGCCCTTGGCCAATAATCTCTAATCTGTAGATGCATCGGGGATAGAATGAAGGAATATGCTTTTACCTGGGGAGGTCCTGA
>JADGDY010000204.1 GCA_016744655.1 Bacteroidales bacterium
AGCTCTGGATTTTCCAAAACTCTATTCTGCGCACCAACATTAAAATGCATGGTCAACAGAATAATAATGGTGAAAATATATTGTAAGTTTTTATTCATATGTTTCATTTAATTCTCAAAAATCAGATTGCAAAAGTAAGATTACTTTTTGTCTTTCTTTTTGGGTTTTCTATAAATTAAAACTAATTCTTGCTGATGTTCTTTTCCGCCTTCTATTACAAACTTAGCTTGTTTAAAAAAGGGAGGTCCAAACTTTCGCAATGCAGCATTACTAAACGCAAAAGGTTCAGCCGGAATGCCAAACTTCTTAGTATCTAATTCTTGGTTATTATTTAGGTCTTGTATGACAGACATAGCATATTCACCATCAGGAAGGTTTTGAAATCTCATTGTCATTTCATGGCTTTTCACTTCTATAATTTTACGAAATTTCTCTTCTACCTCACCCCCAGGAAACTTTGTTGAATCATTGGTTATTGACAAATATATCTGCCCCTCTAAAAGTTCAATATTCTTAATTTGAACCTCCAAAGAATTTCCATTTTGCGCTTGAAGTAATCCTTGAAATATTATTAAAGAAAAACTTACAATAAGTGTTATATACAATTTCATATCAGCAATTTACAAATCATTTGAATCTAAACTATAACTCTCATACAAAATTGGTAATGCCAGTTTAAGCAATTCAACAGTACGCAATCTATTATCATGAAAAAGAAGAATTTCTCCACCATTTACATTCTTTTTAATGGCGTTCAAAATGGTATCATTTTTACGTTTACTACCATCGAAACTCCTAAAGCTCCATGCTACAGATTTCATGCCAGTTTTCTTTACCAACTTTGCAATTCGTGGATTTGTAATACCAAAAGGCGGACGAAAATACTCAGGTTTTTCACCTGTCAATTGTTCTAATAATTGATTGGTTTTAGTCACTTCTTCTATCATTTTGTTTACAGAAAAAATATCAAATAAATAATGATGAGACCAAGTATGACATCCTATAATATGTCCTCGAGATTGAATTTCTTCTATAAGTAGTGGAGATTTTCCAACTTGCTCACCTATCACAAAAAAGATTGCTTTCGCATTAAACTCATCTAATAAATCAAGAATCAGAGGTGTATATACAGGATGAGGTCCATCGTCGAAAGTTAATAGAACCTGCTTCTTATTCTCCAATTTTTGTATGGAAGGAAGAAAGAAATTCAAACGAATATCTACAACACCCCAAGTAATAATTCCAAGGTATAAAATGAGCGAAGCTATGAGATAAAAGTATGACAAATCAACAAACACCATTACGGCTATTAAAACAATAAAAACAGACAGAAATAAGATATTGGTCACTTTATAATTCATGTTCGCTACTATTACCTTTTGAATTTCCATATTCCAAATAGAGTTCTTTTACTTTTTGTTGGAAAAGTTCTTTATCAATTAATTTTGTCATATAATCAGAAACTACTGTCGGTGAAATATTTCTACTCAGCGAAATTTCCACAACCTCATCATCCTTACCTTTACAAATTAAAATACCTATGCTAGGATTTTCGTTAGGAAGCTTTACCTCTCTGTCTAAGGCCTCTAAATAGAAATTAATTTTACCCATATGTTCAGGGGCAAATTCTACTGTTTTTAGCTCAACAGCAACCAGACATTGTAGTTCTCTATGATACAATAATAAATCGATATAATAATCATGCATACCAACTTGAACCCTATATTCTTCACCCACGAAAGTAAACCCGCTGCCCAATTCCATTAAGAACTTTTTAAGATTGGCAAGCAATTGCTTTTGTAAATCCTTTTCTTGATAGTTTTCTGGTAGGTCTAAAAATTCAAAGACATAAGTGTCTTTAAAAACAAGTTTTGCTCTTTCATCAAATTGTGTCAACAGTGGTGACACATTTGCATTACCCCTATTTTTATTACTATTAACATGACTTTCAATAGCATCAGAGACAGTTTCATCGGATAAAATAGTTCGTTCAAAAACACTACTCTCAATCTGTCTATTTAACTCCCTCTGACTCCATTTCTCTTTTACACAAAGAAGCAAATAAAACTGTTTCTCTTCTAATCTTTTACATTTTGATAAAATAGTAAGATTATTACTCCATGAAGTTTGTGTCAACAGTGTTGACACTTTTTCGATACCATAGTAGGTAGTATAAAATTGCTTCATTCTATATAACCCACGTTTAGTAAAACCTTTTAAATTAGGAAATTTACTCTTAATATCCTCAGATAATTGAGAAACAATACCATCACCCCAAGAACCTGTATCAATCTTTTCAGAAATAAATGCTCCAATATTCCAATACAACTTTACCAACTCAGCATTAACACCTGCATAAGCTTTTTGTTGAGAGGCAGATATTAACTCAGTAACGTATTCAAATTCATTTGTATGTTTATTTATATTTCTCATTTAAATATAAAGCAATTGAACATTTAAATATCATTTAGTGTAGCACTCAAAATTACTACATTTTTTCCATTAATGGCTGAAATGCAGATGATATTAAAGAAATATGAAAGCGAATGATAGAGAATAATCAAACCTATTTAGCTAATAGAATCAAACTGTGTTCATTCTTCAAAAACTGATTATAAATAAATACATGCTTTATTGTGGATGGCACATTACCAGATACCAGCATACATTCCGGAAGACTTTGTTTTTTTAATATTTGCGATGCAGCCCAAAATGCAAAAGCAGAGGATGTATAATATTCTCCACTTAAATTTTTATATTGTGCAATACAGCTATTCAAGAAAACACTGTCCCTTAACTCATTATACTTGTTTTGCTCAACTGGAACTCCATTAAACCCCATTAATACTACGCACTCTGAGGTATTAACATCATGAGTTTTTAGTATTTGTAGCACTTTTTCTTCTATTGCAGAATCCTCAGGTTTAAAATAGGTTTCTAGTTCCTTGAGTTCAGCATAGGTATTTTCATTTATTTGCTTTTCCAAGGCAAAAAAACCAGACCCTTGTCCAGCAACGGCACCATTTTCTTTGGCATAGTGTTTCTGAGTTAAGAGTAGTTTATTGTGATTTTCTGTCATCTCATCGAAGCCACCAACCAAGGCATTTTCAATTTCTTGGCCATTTATCATTAAAATAGCATCGAGGAGGGCAGATTCAAAGCTAAAGCCTCTGTTTACATAAGTCATATTATAATTATGACATCCGAGCCCAATGGCAATACTTCCGCCAAGAGTATTATGAGTGGATTGGATAAAAGAAGTTGGAGTGAGTAAACTTTCCTTATTCTCCGACATGGCCATTAGGAATTTTTCCGTATCTGTGGCACAACCCAAACCTGTCCCTGTTAAAATAGCATCAGGATTCTCTAGTCCACTATCATTCAAAGCAATTTTTGCAGAAACAATTCCATTTCTAATCACCCTACTCATCCTTCTCAATTCGCGAGGGGCAATATATTCCTTATAAGGAGGCTCAGCAATTTTAAAATAATCACCTTCAAGCACATTCACCTCTTCTAAAAAACTAGCATTACTTTTAGTTTCTTGTGGAGATATCAAGCCTATTCCATTAATATATATTGCCATGCTTTATTTTCTTGATAAAATAATACTTGAATTATTCCCACCGAAGCCAAAGGAATTAGAAAGCACATAGTTTAATGGCTTTTTTAATAATTCTGTTTGTGGAGAAAAGCTCAATTCTTCCATTTGTGTGGAAAAGTTGAGATTCGGAAAAATGATTTCATTTTGTAATGCTAAGGTTGCAAAAACAGCCTCCACGCTACCTGCCGCCGCAAGTGTATGCCCAGTATATGGTTTAGTTGAACTCACATGTGGAATATGCTCTCCAAACACCTTCATAATGGCTAATCCTTCGGATAAGTCATTATTATTGGTGGCAGTACCATGTGCATTGATATAATCAATCTGCTCTGGTTTGAGATTTGCCATTTTTAAAGCGTTTTCCATGGCCATAGCTGCACCATTTCCTTCAGGTGAGCTAGCTGTTTGATGGAAAGCATCATTAGCATTAGCATAACCTTCAAGATAAGCGTAGACTTTAGAATCTGGTTTCAGGTCACTTTCTCGCTCTAAAACTAAATATGCAGCTCCTTCACCAAGATTCAACCCTGCTCTACTTTGGTCAAAACTTTTGCAATGCTCTTTATCCAATATCATGAGTGAGTTAAAACCATTAAGGGTAAATAAAGATAAAGAATCAACTCCTCCAACCAAAACCTTATCCAACTTACCACTTCTAAGCATTCTAGAACCCAACATCATTGAATTTGCAGAACTACTACAAGCAGTACTTATGGTGGTGATAAAATCTTTTATTCCAAGGAAATCAGCTAACCTTTCGGTACTGTCTCCTGCATCGTGTGTTTGAATAAAAAAGCTTTCTCCTACTCCATTCTGGAAATCGGCATAGTGTTTTTCTGAAGTACGCATTCCGGCAACAGTAGTAGCAGAAATAATTCCACTTTTTACCGTTTTGTTATCGGAATTGGACCAAGCTTCTTTTGCAGCTATTAAAGCCAAAAGCGTGGTTCGAGTCAATTCAAGATGATACTCTAAACCTAAAATTTCAGCCAATTGTTTGTCGGTCTTATTCACCTCAGCTACAGGTATTTCCTTATGGATGCTATCCAACAATTCCATTTCCTTAATACCCGACTTTTTCTGCAAAAGAGAGTTTAAATTCTCTTCCACATTCAAACCCAATGAACTAATGATTCCAATCCCTGTTATTGCAATGCGTTCAGCCATCTATAGCTATTATTTTTGGTGAGCAGTAATGTATTCTGCCATTGTTTTTACAGAAGCAAAAATTTCTTTCCCTTTCTTCGGGTCTTCAACTTTGATTCCATAATTTTTCTCTAATAAAACGATGAGTTCCAAAGCATCTATAGAATCTAATCCTAAACCATCTCCAAATAAAGGCTCATTGATATCGATATCTTCTGGCTCCATATCTTCTAGATTCAAGGCTTCTATGATTTCAACTTTTAACTCTTCAATTAATTTATCCATTATTATATATTTTATTCTATTATTATCTTTTTTTTGCTTTTATAAAGCATCAATTTTTTCGCTATACTCACACTGAAAACAAACATTTACAACAGTAAACTTATTGTTATTCAGTATTCGCAAACCTCAAACTTGATATTTTCTGTAAAGCTTAAAAATTCGTTTCTTTAAACCATATCAATTATTCTTCAGCTTGGCTTTTAGATTTCAGATATAAATCCTCAATCATTTTTGCATCAAGCTCACTAACATTGTCTTTTTCGGTAAAAAACATAAACGCTTCATATTCATCTTCGTCGGCATCTACAAATCCACCAATAAGCATATCTACTTTATCTGCTTCATACATACTCTTTATGTATTGGCATACAAATTCCGCATCAAAAGCTTCATTAACGAAAACCGCATTTTCACCCTTAAATCCATGTCTGATGCAGATTTCACCTGTCATTACATTGGGTAGGGTATAAACGAAATTGGCTGGACTAGGAAAGTAATTTTCTTTGTCGTTAATAGTTACTTGATGTTTCACATCTACCAAATAGGTTGATACTTTATTTTCAAGTATAATTCCATTTCGTTCAGGGCTTTCTGAACATTTCATATCTTTCAAAAGAACTTCTGCAGCTAAAAACCCTAGCTTGCTCAAAGGATCCATTTTAAAATACTTTGAATATTTGATGTCAGTATGTTTATAGACCTCCTTCAAATACTTCACAAAAATAGAGTTTTCACCCTTTAAAACAAGTTGCCCATTCACAAAAAGGCAAGACTTAGCAATATAAACATGTTTTATTTCTTGCATAGCTTAAGCTTTTTCTGTTTTACTAATGATGACAGCTGCATTACAACCACCAAAACCACTTGCTGTTTTGAGGATGTTATTCATGGAATATTCCTCTGTTTTTTGCTGAATAATCAGTGGCATTGGAACACCATTTTTTTCGAAACCTAGCGATTTGAGTATTTTTTGGTCCACGAGATTGTGAATAGCTACAATAGATTCGATTATGCCAGCAGCTCCTAAAGTATGTCCGAAATATGCTTTTAAGGAATTGACTGGTTTCTCTTGTAATCCAGCTAAATTTAAAGCTTTACTTTCCATTTCGTCATTGAAAGGTGTTGCCGTTCCATGTGCCGAAATATGGTCGATATCCTTGCTCGTCAACTCTGCTTCTTTCATAGCCGATTGAATAGCAAAGAATTGTCCATCACCAGTACGAGATGGTCCTGATATGTGATTGGCATCATTACTGGAGCCTCCTCCACTTATTTCGAGAATTGTTTTATTTCTTTTTAAATACTGCTCATTGGAAGACAGAAAAATACAACCCGCAGCTTCACCAAGGTTCAAGCCATCTCTACTTTCATCAAAAGGCTTACAAACATTAGAGCTCAACGATTGAAATGACATAAATCCACTCACTACAAACTCTGTTAACATGTCTGCTCCAACAATTATCACGTTCTCGTAAACACCTTGCTTAATAAATTTAGAAGCAATATGTAAAGCTTCTACTCCACTAATGCAGGCATTGGATAATACCCTGGCTTTGTTTTCGAATCCCCAAAATTGTGCAATCACATCAGCAGCTTTATAGAGCATGCTTCGTTCTTTTCCCCACTTTTCCATTAAATCTTCTTGCAGCAGATCGATATTTCCTTTGGTGGTAGAAAGAATAAACAATGTATTTTTATCGGTAGGAAAAGTTTGGTCACGATAAACGCCTGCCATGGACATGATGGCCATTTTCTCGAATCTGGTAAATTCAAAATCCTCAGGCAGCTTACTCATCATTAATAAAGAACTAAAGCAACGATTCAATTGTTTATCATCGAGTCTAGCACCCATAAACGGCTCAGGATAAAGATACTTATCATCAATTCTCTGAACCCCACTATTTCCGTCATATAGAGACTTCATGTTTTCCTTGGAACCAAATCCCAAAGAACTAATCATGGAGTCGCCTATTATATATGTTTTTTTATTCATTTTCTTCTTTTTAGTTAACAGTTATAAACTAACAACTAATAGTTGGGCATTCTTTTTAAGAACAAGCACTTAGCTATTAATTATTCATTGCAAGCTTTTAACTTTTCGCAGCTAACTATCAATTGTTCACTATTAACTATTCACTATTAGCTGTTAACTATTAGCTATTAACTACCTTCTATCAAACCCCACTTCTTTTTCCATTCAATACCAAAAGCAGGATGATTTAGTGATAATTCAAAATCCTTAATACTTAGAAAAACCTGAATAGTCTTGGCTTTCGCCACCAATACTCCATCGGATTTTCTATATAAACGATACTTAAACATCAATTTAGCAGCTGCTGTATTTACATATTCTGCTTCGGCAACTACCGTATCTCCATATCTTAATTGTTGTTTATAATCGATATCTACTTTTACAATAGGGCTGGCAAATCCATGTTTTTCAACATCAAGATATCCCATTTCGTATTTTGCTCCAAAAGCTTCTCTTGCTTCCTCCAAATACTTTACATAATGCCCGTGCCAAACAATGCGTAGACTATCCACTTCATTGAAGCGAACTTTTATTTCTGTTTGGGCTTTTAATGTCACTGACATGCGCTTATTATTTTACTTTTTTCAAGTCTTTATATACTTGCTCTTCTCTATCTGCTATCTCCAACAAAATGTCTGCTGCTTGATTATAAGCATCCTCTACTTGGCTTCTGTCTTTTACAATACGAGCAGTTGCCACAGCAAATGAGCGCCACAGATCACCAATTTTAGTCATTTCTTCAGCAGTCTGATTGAGCCAATCTAGCTTTAGTATTTCCGCAGCCTCCTGAAGGAAAGCAGCATACATAAATCTAAAACCTGCTCCTCCAGTACCAATCTCCTCTTGAGCTCTCACTATTTG
>JADGDY010000025.1 GCA_016744655.1 Bacteroidales bacterium
CTTCCTGATTGTAATAATTCTACTATCATTACTTTAAAATCATTTTCATATACTTTTGCCATGCTACAAAGATAAATTTATGGGCTAATAAAAAACGTCATGTCAAATGTAGACATTCCAAACAGACAATAGAGCAAATAGAAAATCAAATTAAAAGAACATATTTTACTACTTTTGCTCTACATAAAATATATAGAAATGCGCAAACTATTCACTCTCATTCTTACCGGAATCATACTTTTATCTTTCGGACAAAGTATAGAACAAAAGGCTGCTGATATTCATGATAGAGTATTTACCATTGATTCACATACGGATACACCACTCAAGTTTTTCAATTCCGATTTTGATATTGGAGTGGAACATGATGGGAGAAAAGGAGAAGGCAAAATAGATATTCCACGCATGGAAAAAGGTGGGTTAGATGCGGTATTTTTTGCTGTCTTTATTGGTCAAGGCGATAGAGATAGTTTGGGTCATGCTAAGGCATTTGAGAAAGCGGAACAGATTTTTGAATCCACTCATCAGGAGGTAAAGAAGAATAAAAAGAAAGCTGAAATAGCCACCACACCTAATCAAGGATATAAACTGGAGAAAAAAGGTAAACGAGCTATTTATCTTGGTATTGAAAATGGTTATCCCATTGGAAATAACCTGGGTAATATCAATCATTTCTATGATTTAGGAGCACGATATATTACCATTGTACACTCGCATAATAACGATATTTCAGATTCGTCAACGGATAGAGTTGGCCCTGAATATAATGGTTTATCGGCCTTCGGCGAGGAGGTCGTTGAGCGAATGAATGAGCTGGGAATAATGATTGATGTTTCACATGCGTCAGATTCTGCTTTTTATGATGTGTTGGAGTTGAGTAGTGTTCCAGTAATTGCGTCTCACTCCTGTGCTCGCGCTTTATGCGATAATCCAAGAAACTTAAACGATGACATGCTAAAAGCATTAGCAGAAAAAGATGGTGTAATTCAAATGTGCATTTTAAGTGATTATGTAAAGCAATTGGAACAAAGCCCAGAGCGCATTGAAGCCCAAAAAGCATTCAGAAAGAAGCACTCCAATTGGGCTAATTATACAGAAGAAGAGCGCAAGGAAGGATTACGAGGATGGTATCAATTGGATGTAGATTTCCCACCCAACTTAGCAACAGTTTCCGATGCTGTGGACCATATAGACCATATTGTAAATATAGCTGGGATTGACCATGTAGGTATTGGAACCGACTTTGATGGCGGTGGAGGTTTAGCAGATTGTATTGACGCTTCCGAATTGGGAAATATCACCTTGGAATTGGTAAAGCGCGGTTATTCGGAAGAGGATATTCGCAAGATTTGGGGTGGTAATTTTATGCGTGTTTTTGAGGCTGTTGCTGCGAAGTAATTTGGGAACTTTTATATTTCACACATGAAAAGAACCACTATACTTTTAATTGTATTTTTTGTGACTTTAACCTCCATCACCAATGCTCAATGTGGGTGGCTTAAAGGATTTGTTTCAAACAAGGAAACTGAAGAATCAATTCCATTTGCATATATTGTATTACTACAAGGTTCTAGCATCATTAAAGCAACATCTTGCTCATACGAAGGGCATTACACGATGAAGTCAATAGTGCCTGAGAAATATGATATGAGAATTTCTTCACCAGGATTTCAGTCTGTTCTAGTTAAAGGGGTACCTATTGTTAAAGGAAGAATTGAATTTTTAGATATTCAAATGAAACCGTTGAATGATAGCCTAAAGAAAATAGAAGTAACAAAATATATGATTCCTTTAATATATCTGGATACTTCAAGAAGTGGGGGGGGAAGTAAAAGAAATTAATTTTCACGAATAGAGTAATCTTCTGTTAGAAAAAATTGTTTTTCCAATTGTGATTTCTTTCAATAACGCTTACCGATATTTTTTCAAAGTATTATATCTATAGTATTCCAATACAAAGTATCACATTATTAGCGTGCCAATTCAATAATTATCTATGTGTTTTGACACACTAATAATCGCATAAAATATTATATTACCGTGCCATATTTATAATAAAATCATATATTTGGCACACTAATAACGCTATCAATTATAAAGTATGTCTAAAAATATAGCAGGTCGAAAGAGAGAAATTCAAATATTATCAGATGCTCTAAATAGCCAACGTTCGGAATTAATTGCTGTTTATGGAAGGCGTAGAATTGGAAAGACTTACTTAATAAAAGAGTATTATCGACATAGTATTCTATTCAGTTTTACGGGATTAAGTACTGGCAAACGACCTGAGCAAATTAAAAACTTCATGCTCAAGTTAAACGAGTTGACCGATGAATTTGTAAAGCAAAAATTACCTGTCGATTGGCTGGAGGCTTTTAGCTTATTGAAAACATTCCTAAAAAGCATCAAACAAACTAAGAAAAAGAAGGTTATTTTTATTGATGAATTCCCCTGGGTTGATTCTCATAAATCGGGATTTTTGGCTGCTTTTGAAAACTTCTGGAACGACTACTGCACAAGCAGAAGAGATTTGGTAATAGTAGTTTGTGGCTCTGCAGCTTCCTATATGATTAAGAAGATTATCAATAACTCCAAAGGACTCAGTAAAAGAATAACACAAACCATTAAACTGAAACCATTTAATCTACAGGAAACAAAAGCCTTCTTCAAGTATAAGGGAATACTGATGGAGGAATACGATATTTTAAAGATTTATATGGCTTTGGGAGGGGTAGCTGAATACCTGGAGCATGTAAAAGCTGGAGATTCGGCTGTGACAATTATCGAAGATTTGTGCTTTAAACCATCGGCCTATTTAGCCAATGAGTATCATGAAGTGTTTCGGTCTTTATTTAGTGATGGTTCCTTTCATCAGAAAATAATAGATTCCTTAGCCGATAACAGGAAAAGAGGAATGACTAGAGAGGAAATTTTAGCAAATCTAAAAATCTCTTCGGGTGGAAAGTTTTCCAGTGCTATGGAAGCATTGATACAATCAGGTTTTGTGCTAAAATATGATGCTTATAGAGACAATAGCAAATCTACTTTGTATCGTATTTATGATGAGTTTTGTTTGTTTTATCTTCAGTTTATGAAACCCAACAAGGGAGCAAAATGGGCTCAATTATTCCAAAAACAAGCCTACAAAACATGGAGTGGTTTTGCGTTTGAAACCATCTGTTTAAAACACTCAGAAGAAATAAAGAAGGCTTTAAAATGCGACCAAATTCAATCTAAAAATTACTCTTGGTCCAACTCACAAGCACAAATAGATTTGGTAATAGACAGAGCGGATGATGTTGTGAATTTATGTGAAATAAAATTCTATAACGATGAGTTTTCCATTGATGCCGAGTATTTGAAAAAGCTCAGAAAAAAAGAATCTCAATTTCGTTCAGCAACAGCGACTAAAAAAAGTATTTATACCGTGATGGTATCCACCTGGGGATTGAATCCAAATCAATATAGCAAAGCCATTATTTCTAATAGTTTAAACATGACTTGTTTGTTCGAGTAATACTTATATTTGCTGTTTAATCCCATCCTCTTTAGAATTAAAATCAATATTAATATCTATAGGTTCAAAATAATCAGCTATCGTTAGTCTGATACTACCTTTGATTTTATCTTTTAATTCCTTCTTTATTTTTTCCAATAGGCTTTGATAATCTTCTCCTACTTTTACCTTGTCCACAAAATTAAAATCGATGATGACCCAGTCTGTGGCGGATTTATCAATAGTTAATGAACGAGTTTTTTCATGGTCGTTGAGTTGATAATTAAGTAGATGCTTCATCACCGAGTCGGGGCGAAACATTTCCTTGATAAATACCATTTTGTCAATATGTAACTGACCGCCTGCTATATAATAGTCTATTCCCATTTTACGAAGCTGAATACATTACTGAATTTCCCAATGAGGAGTCTACCTTGGTATCTTTTGTTAAAACCCAAAGGGCTTGCTGCTTTATTTGTGTTGGTAATAATCCTTCACCATCAGTGAATACAATCACCATCCTCATATTCATTTTGTCGGCTAATTGGAAGATGGGTCTGAAATCGGTCCCACCTTGTTTGGCTCTGTCTTTGGTCTTGAGGTAGTTTTCGAGAGGCACAGGTTTAGTACAATCGGTATCGAAACGCGTGACCATTAAATTGGCTTTAATGCTTCGTTTTATCATCCTCAATTCCTTATAAAACCGCAACACATCCTCATCATTTATAGATGCGCTTTCGTCTATGGCTACCAATGCTTCCAATCCTTTTTGACGTTTGTTGCCGGGCATATCTTCAAAGCGCTTTGAGATTCTCTTTACCGTTTTATAAGATTGCATGCGGCCTTTTCCGGTCACAAATTGCTTGAGTACATTTCGCCAATTTACTTTTACCGAACCATAAATGCCACCAACAATATTTAATACTTTACCCGGAATTTCTCCTTCTAAATTGGCTTGTCTAATCAACTCGTCCAGCTGGCTTTCTACAGCTTTCTTATTCAATTCCGGCAGGTCACCTTCTTCCTCTAATTTTATACTTATCTCCTCTTCATCAGGAAAACTGATTTGCATTTTATCATCATTAAATGAAAATGGAAGAGAGGAGGCTAATTCCTGATTGTTCAGTATTTCATAATAGTAATCAGCAGATTGATAAGGCTCCATTTTAAGTCCTAAAAGGCGATTGGCTTTCTCTAATGTAAAGGCATTTTGTGGCAACATATCTTTGTGAATATGCTCATTCACTGCCAAATCTCCTGCCATGGCCCAAACTTTTGCTTCTCGTCCAGCTCTTCGGAGGGGGTGCATAAAAATCAAGTGCAACAGTTCATGTAATATCATTCCATGAGCTTGCTTTTCATCTAAAGAATCGAGCCATTCATTATTATAAATCAATTGCACAGTAGGACCTATGATTAGTTTCAAATCCTCAATACTATTGCTTTTCTGCAGTTTTAAACTACAGAGAATATAGCCGTAAAATGGTTCGCGGAGCAATAGATTGATGATGATTTTATTGATATTCATTGCTTGATTTTAGGAGGCTATTAAATCGATAATGCTATCCGCTACTTTATCAAAAACTGGAAGGGAGGAGCTTAAGGTATCATAATCCTCTATTCGTTTGGTAATAAAGTATTTGAAAAACATGATGGAAAACTCTTGTGGTAGAAATTCCAATAAGGCATTCAGATTCTGATAGTGAAAATCTTTTAATTCCAGCTTTGCAACAATATTCTTCAAGACCAAATTCAAAATATCTATTCTATTTTCCTTAAGTAAATCCTCGAATAATTCCTTTTGGTCATCGAAGTTTTCTAAGGTCTGCTCTGCTCCAGGTATGTTGATATTATTACTTCTCGTCCAACCCAAAAAAGAGGCTGCAGCTTCGGGGCCTACAATTCCTGAAATCAATTGTTCCATTTGTTTCTCCTCCAAATTACATTTATTGAGGATGTTTTGCACTTTAGTCCATCCTCTGGGTGTTGGATTTTTCGCCAATGGATTAGATTCCGCAGTTTCTTTAGTAATGAGGAGCATATCGGGACTGGCATTGAGATAAGATAAAACCAAATCGTTGCTGCCAGTTTTTATGGAAAAGCTGGTATAATCTTCAATATTGGCGGTGATTTCCAAAGAAATAAAGCGGTCTATTAAAGCATCATCGAGAGCATTTACAGTATAATTGAGATTATCGGGGTTCATGGTCACGCCAATCTTCCAGCCGGGAGCTAAAGTATGATTGTTGATTCTTCCTTCGAGCAAAAGTGGATAAAGCACAGAAACAGTATCACTGGGAACTCGATTGATTTCCTCAAAAACCAATATTCCTTTTTCAGGAAATAAACCCGCATCAATTGCCTTTTGAGTGGGTAAAAACTGAGGAGCCAAATATCGAGTGATTCCACTTTCATTATTTTTATCGGGTAGTCCCATAAAGTCAGGGCCTTCCAGAGCAGCAGCATAAAGCGCCATATATCCAATGCCCAATTCAGTAGCACATTGCTGATAAGCAGAGGTCTTTCCTACTCCTCTTTCGCTGATTAATGCGGTAACTTCCGAAGTATGATTATATAATTCTTTAATGCTATTTTTTGCTTCTGATATTCTCATTTTACTTTGGTCTATTTATTATTTTTCTTTTTGCTTTTGCCCCTTCTGCTGACGCTTTGGTTAATGACGATACTATCATTATCGGAAACCAGCTGGCAAAAAGATGAGATTCAAGCTTCTTTCGAGTATGCATTAGAGGCTAGGGAATTATCACTAAATATTGATGACGAATTAGGCTATGCCAAGGTACTTCTTATTATTTCAAGGATACAAATTGACCTTGAGAACTACCAAAAGAGCACCGATTTTAGTTATGAGGCCTTAAAAAAATTCGATAAGTATCAGGATAAAAAAGGGATGGGCAATGCTTTCACCCGCTTTGGTTTCGATGTTCCAAAACGCTATGATGCTTTCCAACAGATGATAGAGGAGTCCATTCCTTGCAATATCACCACCTACGATTATTACCATGGATTAATGGTAGAGCATGCCAAGGAATTCTGTAATAAAAGCCCTAAATGTGAGAATTGCCCTTTGACCCTATTTTGCAGAAAGCTGGTTTAGAAACTTCCTTTTTTGTATTTATTTAGTCAAACCTATAAGAATCGTTTTTCTTCATGTAATTGAAATCTATCTAAGTGTAGATAAAAATCTCTGATTCATTGATTTCTTTTCTTTAATATTTACGGTGTAGATACTTTCGCTTCATGATTAATAAACTAAAAGCAAAAAACATGGAAAAGATATTAAAAACAATAGGACTAGCTCTAATAGCAACATTTGTTTTATTTACAACATCTTGCGAAAAAGATGATGATACTGCAGTTGTTTCTGAAGAAGGAAATACAGAAAATACTTATAGTTATCCTCTGGTAGCTTCAGGACAAGCCTTAGCTTACGATTTAGATGGTCAGCTTATCACAGGATTAGTAGAGGGAGATGATTTATTCGGACAAGATGCACACTATTTAAAAGGTGGAACTATGTCGTATACCAACAATAGTGATGGTACAGTTACCGATAATGTAACAGGTTTGGTATGGCAAATTACACCATCTACAACAGATTTTACTTGGGAGGAAGCTGAAACCTATTGTGAAAGTCTGGAATTAGGAGGCTACGATGACTGGCGAATGCCTAGTGCGAAAGAGCTTTTCTCAATTAGTGATTTTAGCACAGGATGGCCTTATATTAACACCGATTATTTTGATTTGGCTAGTGGAGAAGTTACTAAAGATGAACAGTTTTGGACCAGTAATTTATATGTTGGTGTCACTGTTGAAGGAGGTGAAAATGCAACTTTTGGAGTAAATCATGTAACAGGTCATATTAAAGCCTATGCAGCTGCTGGTGGACCTCCTCCAATGAGTATGTTTTCAGTAAATGATTCTGTTATACCACCTCCTAATGATTCTATCATGGGTAATCCAATGGCTAAATATGTACGTGCGGTCAGAGGTAGTGAATATGGTATTAACAATTATGTAGACAATGGTGACGCTACCATTACTGATAAAGCAACAGGTTTAATGTGGTCGCAAAACGATAATGGAGAAGGAATAGAATGGGCAGATGCTTTAAGTTATGCAGAAAATTCAGAGCTGGCAGGATACAGTGACTGGCGTTTACCAAACGTAAAAGAATTGCAAAGCATTGTTGATTATAGCCGTTCTATTACTGCTACTGATGCTGAAAATATTGGTCCAGCTACCGATCCTTTGTTTAATTGTACATCAATAACAAGTGAGGCAGGGTATGATGACTATGCTTATTACTGGACAGGAACTTCAGCTTATTTCTCACCCATGAGTACAGAAATGTATTATGCTTGGTATGTAGCTTTTGGTAGAGCAGTAAATGATGAAGGTGAAGATTTTCACGGCGCAGGAGCTGTACGTTTCGACACCAAATACGTAGGTGGTGCAGCAGGAGAAGATGCTGAAAGATATTATAACTATGTGTTTATGGTTCGTGATGCCGAATAATAAATAAGACCAAACAAATAAATAGAAAGCCAGCAGCAATGTTGGCTTTTTTAAAATACCAAAATCTAAACGAAGTTCTTAACAGCAATTTCATATTTTCTTACTTTCGCAGCACAAAACAAAAGTTGAGCATGGCTGAGAAACTAATAGAGATAACCAGGGGAGATGTTATTGAAACCATTCATTATGGCGATGTGGTGGTGGTCAATTCCAAAGGCGATATTCTATATCATTATGGCGACCCTGATAAGTATACCTATTGGCGTTCTGCAGCTAAACCCATTCAGGCTTTCAATGTGATTTTGAGTGGTGCTGCCGAAAAATACAATTTCACTGATGCAGAATTAGCTATCATGTGTGCTTCACATTATGGTGAGAAATTCCATATCAAAACCATTGAATCCATACTCTCTAAAATAGGCTTAACGGAGGAGGCCATATTAGGAGGAACCGTCACATCACTTAGTTCTGACTATGCTTTAGAATTAGCCGCCAATCAAACCCAACTCAATCCCATGTATAGTGATTGTTCGGGCAAGCATGCCGGTAAATTGAGTATTTGTCAGCATAAAAACTATCCCATAGAAAGCTATAAAGAACTCGAGCACCCCGTTCAACAAGAAATATTAGAAGTGATAGCTGAGATGTGCGAGGTGAAAAAGGAAGATATTGCCATAGGAATAGATGGTTGCTCGGTACCTGTTCATGCCATGCCACTGAAAAATATGGCTCTGGCTTATGCTCGTTTGGCTAATCCTTCTCAATTAAACTCTGATTACAAAGAAGCTTCGGAGAAAATATTTACAGCCATGTGTGAGCATCCAGAAATGATATCTGGCACCAATGGTTTTTGCACTGATTTGATTGCAGCATCCAATGGAAAGTTAGTCGGGAAAGTAGGAGCAGAGGGAGTTTATTGTGTAGGTATTAAAGACAAAGACATTGGTTTTGCCATTAAAATGGAATCTGGAAACATGGCTGTATTACCACCAGTAGTTCTCCAAGTATTGCAGGATTTGGATGTTTTAGACTCCTCAGAATTGGCAGCACTTTCAAAATACTACCCCATGCAAAACTCTAACGATTTAAATCAAAATGTTGGCGAAGTTCGGGCTTGTTTTCAGTTGAAATAAAACATTAAATCTCCGATAAGATTAAAAAAGTATTGGTGTCACCATACTCCATCAATTGATCCAATAGCTTTTGTAAACAAATCTGGTCTTTTAAAATCACTTTTAAATGTAGATTTTGACTCCCTGTTATTCTATGAGCTTCCGTAATCTCCTTATAATTTGGTATTATTTCTAAAACATGTTTTAACCTACCTGGGAATACCTTTAATAGAATGAAAGCTTCTAAATCGAGACTCAATTTCTTATGATTAATCTTCAGTTGATATTGCTGAATAATACCTAAATCTTCCATCTTTTGAACCCGTTCCCTAACTGATGATGGTGATAGGTTAATCTTTCTTCCCAGCTCAGCAAAAGACATACGAGCATCTTCGTTCAATACAGACAATATTCGCTCATCTATAATATCTATCATTGATTCTTTATACTTATCCATATTTTTCAATTTATTCCATGGTAAATATACAATAATACCAAACAATCAATTTTTGGCTTTAAAGTACTGATTTTACTTTTGTACCAATACTTAAAAATTAAAGATCGTTAGGTTTTATTCATAAAAAAACATGCTTTAAATGAAGAAAATAGGAATTGTAGGTTTTGGGTATATTGGCAGATATATTTTTGAACATCTGAAACAAAATGATGAGATTTCAGTGGAGGCCATTTGGGAGCCTATTGCTGAAAAAACAGTCGGTCTAGATCAAAAAATAATCTGCAAGAGTTTAGAAGAGCTTGGCACAAGACCATTGGATTTAATAGTTGAGGCAGCACATGCGGATGTGGTTAAAGAGCTATGGCTTTTGATAACTTCAGGTGCCGATTTGATGATATCATCTGTAACAAGTTTTTCAGATAAAAAATTTCGAGATGAAATGGAACAAAAGGCCAAAAAAAGCGGCCAAAAAGTATATTTGCCACACGGAGCTATTTTAGGTTTAGATGGGCTTCGCGATGGAAGAGCATTACTAGAATCAGTGGCGATTACAACCACAAAGCACCCTAAAAACTTAGGAATGCTTGATAGTAAAATAACAAAACCCGAAGTCATATTTAAAGGAACAACTCTAGAAGCTTGCAAAAAATTCCCTCGTAATGTAAATGTTCATGCGGCTATAGCTTTGGCAGGCCTTGGCTTCGACAATACAGAATCAGTAGTCATAGCAGATGCAAATACCAATAAAATGCAACACCGCATTGAGGTAAAAGGTCAGGGTTTAAATTGGAATTTAGAAATAGAAAGCTTCTCGGCGGGAGCGGTAACAGGAAGTTATACACCAGCCTCACTATATAATAGTCTGCTAACTGTTTTGTCCGAGCGAAATGTATTCCAAATCGTTTAACTGAGTACATATCGATTAAGAAAACATCCTCCATGTTTTACCAAAGATAAACCTGAGGATACAAAATGAATAAAATTTAAGATGAAGATGATGACACTTGATGAGAAGTTTTTAATGTTACAGGCTGATAATGCTCCAGGACAGGAGGTTCGACAAGAAGCAGGAGCCATAGAAACAATAATAGAAGGAAAGAAATTAGGAGGAATACCTGTTGATTTTTCCCACGGTGACGTTGATGTTCATCCACCAACACCTGATTCTGATGCAGCTTGGAATAGAGGCTTCAAAAAAGGCGGATGCCAAGCCTATACGGAATATAGAGGAGCGCTTGAAATAAGAAATGAACTGGCAGAAAGGCTTGGTCATTTTACAGGAAAACCTATCATGGCCGAAAGTGAAATTATTATCACTCCAGGAACCCAAGGTGCCTTGTTTCTAGCCCTTGGAGCAACGGTTTCAAGTGGAACAAAAGTGGCCATTGTAGAACCTGACTATTTTGCCAATAGAAAAGCAGTCCAGTTTTTTGATGGTGAAATCATCCCTGTTCCTTTAAATTATGAAGACCACTCTGATGAAAGAGGAATCGACCTCCATGTACTCGAAACAGCATTTATAAATGGCGCCAAAGTATTTGTTTTCTCCACTCCCAATAATCCAACTGGACTCGTGTTTTCTAAAATTACACTTAATTCCATTGCTGCACTTGCAGAAAAGTATAATGTAACGGTAATTGTTGATCAACTCTATTCTAGAATGTTGTATGAAGGAGAAGATTATTCTCATTTCAGGTCCAGCAATAGCGAAAATGTAAAGCAGATCACTTTAATGGGGCCATCAAAAACGGAGTCTTTGAGTGGTTTTAGACTTGGTGTAGCCTTTGGTTCTGCTGATGTCATTGAAAAGATGGAGCGATTGCAGGCGATTGTTTCTCTGCGAGCTGCAGGTTATAGTCAAGCGGCTCTTGATACTTGGTTTAATGAGCCGGAAGGCTGGATGAGCCAAAGAATTATAGAGCATCAGGCCATCCGAGATGAGTTATTAGAGATATTTAATGGAGCAAATTTTGAAACAGCAACACCACAAGCTGGAAGCTATCTGTTTCCTAAATTACCTCCACTAAAAGTTGATTTATACACTTTTGTAAAACTTCTTCGTATTCAAGCAAGAGTTACAGTGACACCGGGGACTGAGTTTGCCCCTCAATTTACTAGCCATATCCGCTTAAACTTCTCACAGGATCATAATGCTGCTGTTGATGGGGCTAGAAGAATTGTTAAAATGGTTGAAATATATAGTCAAAAAACAGAATTCTGATAATTGAATTTTCAGGAACCTCTTAAATAAATAGAACATGACAAACACACACATATTTCTTTTTAACACCCTAATTTGTTTTGTGTTTATAAGCATTAAAACTCATGCCGGAGCCCCATTATTTCCTAATTCAGTGGTTTCAAACGATATTGACTTTATTTTAGATACCGATCCTGATGCTTTTACGAGTCTTACATTTATAGGCCTAGATGACATGGAAATACCGGGCAATGGAGATGAGTTATTTGATGAAGATACCTTCGTGTTTGAAGCCACTTTTTCAAACGGAAAAGTAACTGGAATATGGTGTCATAGTTCATTCGGAACACAGGGTTCTGCACAGGAATATGCTGATAAACTTTGTCCTCGTCTTGGTAAACTTCCTTTCGTACAAAGAGATATGCTGGATCATGTTTGTATTAATACCGGTAATCACACAGCTTTTGCAGAAACTCAAGGTCACTTTTTTGTTCTATATTCTGAAAATATGGATGCATGTATTAGCACTCATGATTAGGAAGAAACTGTATTTCATGAGTCTGTACATGCTTCGGTTCAGGATATATATGAAGATGACCCAGCATGGACAAATGCACAAGCTACTGATCCTTCATTTGTAACAGAATATGCTCAAAGTCTACCTCATTTAGAAGATATGCCAGAATCTGTTCTTTTTTCTTATACTTTGATTATACCAAATACATTATGATATGCGCCTTATGTTTTATACCTTTACTCCATGGCTAGACAATCGAAAATTTCTATAAAAGAAGACTTTGAACTTCTTCAAACCACTTATCAAAAGGAAAAGAATCACCGTATTCGGACTCGCATCAAATGTCTAATTTACATGAAAGAGGAAAGCCAACCGAGTCCACTGCAATTATCTAAACATATTGGAGTGGATTATGCTACAGTAAAGCGATGGCTTAAACAATATAAAGAAGAAGGATTTGATTCTTTAATAGTTTTAAAGAGTAAGGGGAGGCCAAAAAGTGTTATAAATGCCGAGCTACATGCAAGCTTAGCTGAAAAAATGAATGATTCTAATAATCCCTTATTGGGTTATTGGGATGTTGTATTATGGGTAAAAACGAATCATGGTATTGACATAAAATATAATACCTTAAGAACCTATTTAATACGACATTTTCATACTAAATTAAAATCTCCTCGCAAATCTCATTATAAGAAGGACGAACAGGCTATTGAAGCCTTTAAAAAAACTACCTAATACGCTAAGGGACATTAGAATAAGTATTAATAAAAATAAATTCACCAGTATCAACTTATACTTCCAAGACGAAAGTCGATTTGGATTAATGACTTATATGGGGCGATGTCTCACAGCTAGAGGATTTAAGCCTATAGTGGAATATCAACATGCATTTAAAAACACCTATTTATATGGGAGTTTCTCTCCAATAATTGGAGACTCTTTTGTATATGAAATAGAAGGCACCACAAGTGAAATATTCTATTCTTATCTCATAGCGTTTTCTATGTAGAAACCTATGGAGCTAAAAATTATACTTATTGATAATGCAGGTTTTCATTCATTAAAAAAATATGACTTTCCAGAGAATATTATTCTAATTAGAATCCCGCCTTACACTCCAGAGTTGAACCCTTCTGAAAAAATATGGCATTATATTAAGCAGTATTATAAAAATAAAGTATTTGAAACTCTTGATAATGTTAAGAAGTGGCTTCATGATTTTATTAAAAATATTCTCTCTGTAGAATTGGTTAAATCCATTACAAATCATGAATTTTATATGAATGCTTATAAGGCGCAATTCAATATGTAATTGGTATTACTCACCCAGGAAGACTTTCTCAAGAAATTGAGGATTGGTTAAATGAAAATATTCCAAATCGAATTGCCTTCTTTAGAACTATATACCCTTCTTCTCCCACTGGCTTTAATGATGAAGTTTATAAAATGATAAGTCCAGCCTACCCTAATCCAACTAGAGACAAAGTTTTTATTATCCTAAATGATGTGGTAAAAAATGACCTAATTGAGATACATAATGCTACAGAAGCTTTGTTAAAATCAGTAAAAGTTAGGCCTGGTAAGAATGAACTTAGTACAGAAGATCTTCCCAATGGTATTTATTTTTGTAAAACACCAAATTATGAAACCATAAAGCTTATCAAGCAATGAGCTTTAGGATTAAAAATAGAATGTTGGTGAAACTCATACAGCTTTTCAATTGAAACAAAGCATAAATTTCTACTTTAGCCAAATGGAAGCTTTTAAGCAGTATTTGATTGATGAATTGGAAATGAGTGCTGCTGATGCGGAACTCTTTCTGTCTGGATTTGATATTGTGGAATATAAAAAAGGAGATTTCTTGCTTCAAGAAGGCCAAAGTTGTAGTAAAGTTAGGTTTATTCTAAAAGGTTGTGCACGAGGCTTCAAATTAGTTGATGGGAAAGAGATTAGCACCAACTTTTATTTTGAATACGATCATACTTACGATTATGTCAATTATTTACAACAACAACCAGCCGAAATTAGTATCCAAGCCTTAGACCATATTCAAGCAATAGAATTGTCAAAGGAAGCCATAGAGTTTCTTAATTCTGAAATTATTGGCTTCCACAGAATGTCTTTTCAAATGTTTAAGATGAACTATTTAAAAACAGAAAAGGAAAGACAAGGCTTTATCATCAGAAGCCCTAAGGAAAGATATCTCGACCTTTTAAAAAACAACAAACAAATCATCTCAAGAGTACCACAACATCAAGTGGCTTCTTTTATTGGAATTTCTGCTGAGCATTTAAGTCGTATCCGTCGTGAAATTTTAAAAGCTTAATACTTAAAACCTTGAAGTGTTCTATTGCTCATTAATTAGCTGTCCAGGAATAATTTACACTGATATTTCAATGGCTTTTTTGCCCGATCCAAAAGGAAGAAACCAATGAAATTCAGGTTCCCTTTAGTATAGAATCTTAGAAGTTTTATAAACTCTTCTCCCATTTCTTGACAATTATCAATGAAATTCCATTTCAGTCACTGTAATTTTGCCCAATTAAATAATCAAGGAAAAATCAAAACAAAGAAGAAATGGAAAACAAAGATTTCAACACCAAACAATTTATCATTATCACTTTAATCACTAGTATTTGGATCAATATTGCTGAGATATTTCGAGCTATGGTTATAGCATTCCCAAGAATGAAGGCTTTTTTTGCTGATAGAATAGAAATTGGGCAAATGGAATTAAGCAATGTCTTAATATGGGGTTTATGGGACACCCTACTTACTATTGTTTTGGTTTATATATTCTGGACAACAGCCAAAGCTTTTGGTAATAATTTTAAGTCCATTTTTATATCTGGAACCATGACAACCATAGCTACTCTAGGAATATTTTGGATTGCAAATGTGAATACTGGTTTGGGAGATTGGTCAACTGCTTTTGTCGTTTTACCAATAGCATGGATCGAAATGATAATCGGTGCTTGGATAGCTTCAAAGCTTTATAAAAGAATATCTTAAGTATATTTTAGGTATTAGAATTTTTGATTTATCAAAGTACTATTCTTAGAAATGAAAAGGTTTTGGTTTTTTGCTCCCTCTAGGGAAGGGGCAAACAAAAAACTAAACAACTCAAGAGTAAATTAAAAACAAAAACATGGACCCTACAGCAACAATAATTATGGCTTTAGCATTTGCCTTTTATACTGTAGGTGTATGGGCCGAAAAGATTAAAGGACGATTGGAAATTTGGCATTTGGTTTTATTTGCCTTTGGACTGATTTGCGATACTTGGGGAACAGGAATTATGTTCAGAATTAATGAAGGTGTATCTTTTAGTTTTCATGGTATTGCGGGGCTTTTAGCTATTATAATGATGTTTATTCATGCGGCTTGGGCCAGTTATGCTCTTGTTCTTAAACAAGAAAATGTGATCCGAAAATTCCATAGATTTAGTTTAGTGGTATGGAGCATTTGGCTTATTCCTTATTTGAGTCCCATGTTTATGAAAACGATTAATTATTTTTAAGCTTTTTATCAAAATGACAGTATCAAAAGATTTTATCTACTATGTTTTGGATAAACTCTCCAACTGGGGAGAGGTTCATTATAAAAAAATGTTTGGAGGAGCAGCTCTTTATCAAGGTGACATAGCCTTTGCAATGATTGCCAATGATATGGTATACCTAAAGGTGGATGATAGTAATAGAGATAAATACTTAAAAGTTGGCTCTTTTCCTTTGAAACCCTTTAAAAGTAATGCTACCGTACTATCTTTTTATAATGTTCCCGATGAGGTATTTGAGGATAGAGATGAGTTTGTGGAATGGGCAGAGGAATCATATGAGATTCAGAAGAAAAACAGTAAATTTAATGTTTCTTAATGTCATTGTCATTTAAAAAACAAATTTAGTTTTACATAGAGTCAAAGAGTCATGGTGCCTAATTATCAGAAATAAACTTAGTGCTCCTTTGAGCCTTAGCACCTTAGTGGCAAAAAAAACAAACACATGAAAAAACACAATTGCGAAGAATGTAAGCTACGAGCAAAACACGACAAATCTCCTAAATCTTTTCTTGGTAGATTCTGGAGATGGCATATCAACTTCTGTCCTGGATGGAAGGGCTATATGAAAGATATGGATGATACAACAAAGTCTGAAATAAAATTACAATATAACTTAAAATAAAAACAACAAAATGGACAAATTAAATATCCTCTGGACCAGCAACGATAAAGATACTTTTCAAAGTATGATTTCTATGTATTCCCTCAATTCTATCAAAAGTAATTGGTGGGATGAGGTGAATATTATTATTTGGGGAGGGTCTTCAAAATTAGCAGGTCATGACGAGGAAATTCAGCAAGATATTAAAATGCTTCTAGAAGCAGGAGTAAGTGTAGAGGCTTGTAAGGCTTGTGCCGACAAGTTTAAAACCACTACGGTTTTAGAAAGCTTGGGAGTAGATGTGAAATATATGAGTAAGTTAACTGGCATCATAAAAAGGGGCGAACATATGATTACTATTTAATAAATTGTGAGATTTTGAGAGACGAAATAGTGGATGAAAGATTTACCTTTGTATCCACAATTTTCAATTAAAACTAATCAGAAATGTCAGAAAATTACAAATTCTCTCAGCATAAAAAATGCGAATATTTCCCTTGCCATAAAGGAGTGAAAGAAGAGGAGTTTAATTGCTTGTTTTGTTATTGTCCGCTCTATATGCTTCAAGAAAAATGTGGAGGAAATTTCAAATATACCCAAGGCATAAAAGATTGTAGCAACTGTACCATTACTCATCGACCTGGTGGATATGAGCATGTGATGAGTAAGATGGGAATGATTATGAAAATAGGAAGCGAAAAGGGAGATTTATAAGCTATCATTCAATGATTAAATCTAATCACTTTTGTATATAAAAACAGGAAGATGTGATTTTGAAACACCTTCCTGTTTAATTTATTATAAGTGATATATGTGATTAGCTTTGAGCTTTTTTAATATCAAATACACTTCTTTCAATTTTCTTACTTATCAATTTGTATTCTGGATCTATGCTTACCTTGGCAGGCTTGCTTCCCAATTTTATTTTTAAATGGTTTTCACCAGAATGGATTTTAAGCTTTTGTAAAAAGATTTCTTTTCCATTGCTTTTGTTTATAGCAATTTCAATATAATCATTCATATTAGCCAATTTTTCTTTGCCAAGTCCGTCAGCATAATATTTTTCAGCATTAACAGTAAGTTGCACGAAATACTCAAACTTCTCGTTTCGCTCATAGGTGGCCTCAGTAATTTCGATATCGTAGAAACTAATTTTTTCTAAGCCATCAGTGACCAAATATTGTAGAGAATCAGGCGTAATAGACTTCAGTTCTTCAACAAAATCGAGAGTTGTAGTATAAGGGGCTCCTCTAAATTTCTTCTCATTAATAAACTTAGAAGTTAGCTGAACCAATTGGTCGTCTCCCAAATAATCGTTTATAGTATTTAAAACAATGATTCCTTTTTGATAGTAAATATCCTGTTGATGTCCCCAAACTGTTGACAAAGGCTGCTCCTCAAATGATTCGTTTTGGCGAGACATTAAATACCTATTCATTTCTTGTCGAAGAAACTTCCTCATTTTTACTTTTCCGAATATATCTTCAATCACCTTTAAAGAGCTAAATTGGGTTAAAGATTCCATTAGCATTTGTGCTCCCTCAGTGTCCGCAGCTATTAAATGATGTGCCAACCATTGGTGAGCCATCTCATGAGCCGTTACCCATAAAGGATAATCTATCTTTAGGTCAGCAAATTCAGTTTCTTCATCTTGTTCCCGTAAATCAGCAATAAACCCAAGTCCTTCAGAGTAGGGTATCATGGCTGGGAATGACTGTGCGAAACTGGCATATCTAGGGAACTCAACAATCTTAAGCTCTGGATGCGGATATGAACAATAATGCTGTGAATAATAGCTTAAGGACGCTTTTACTCCTCTTATAATATTGGAGATATTGTATTCGTGACCTTGATGATAATATACCTTTATATCTACTGCTTGCATACTAGAATCCTCAGGAATCCACTTGTCTTCAATAATTTCATATTGTGCACTCAAAACTGCATAATAATGAATCAATGGAACATCACTCACATATTGATAATAATTTCTCCCATTACTATTCCACTGCTTTGTGCAATATCCTGGAGCCAGTGCAATTTGATCTTCTGATGTGCTCACTTGTAAATTTAGTCGAATAAAGTCTGCATCATCAGTGATAAAATTATTCTTTATAGCTAAGGGATCGTCTCTAAAGTTCTCGTTTCTTTTTTCTGGTAAATCATGCTTCTCTCTGAGTTTCCTTCTGGATATTTCTCGGGAACTTTCATATCCCATGGAAGGTAAAATACTACTATTGATAAAGGTTCCATTTTTATGAGACATTACGTCAACCCCACTATTTGTAAAGCCTTCAACTTTATACTCAAACTTAAAAGATAAAGAAATACTATCTCCTGGCAACAAGCTATTTTGTAGTTGATACATATAGAAATTATGCTCCTTATCTTCTAGAATTACCTCATGTTTTCTTCCAAACTCAAATGAAGCTATATAGTCTTTATCCATATTAAAAATGAGGGTATCAATAACAGATAGAGATTTGTTTTTTAAGGTGTAAATACCTTCTATGCTCACATTACCAGTTTCTGGAAACAGATCATATTTCATATCGGCAGCAACAATTCTTGCTTGCTCCATGTGCTCGTACTTCTTATATAGTTGTTCATATTCTAAACTTGATTTTTCCAACTCATATGAAGTTTTGAAATCGTTTATAATATGTGTGTTATAGAAAATATAAGAACCCATTCCGACAAATAAAACTACTAGAAGGAGCATAAAAGACCGAGTTTTTCTCCAGTTTTGTTTAAACTTTTCGAATCTAGTAGCCATACCCTCCTCTGTTCCTCTTACCAGAAAATCTCGAGCGATTAATACCAAAATAGCTGCAAAACTCAGCCAATAAAAGCGATATAATAAAACAACCCACATTCCTTCGGAAAAACCATTCATATCGGAATACATATAATTGGGTTCGGAGTTAAATATGAACAGATTATTCTGGAGAACTACAGATGCAAATTGAGCATCCCAAATATAATAGATGATCATTATGGAGTATGCTAAGAATTTGTGGTTTACCATAACCTGAACGAAAAAAGCCAAGAAAATGATGAGTAAATAAGAAGAAAACTGTAAGCCCAAAACAGACTGAATATATAAGCCAATTTCAAAATGATAGTATTCTCGTGAAACCTGCACAAGCACACCACTAATCACTAAAATGGTTAATGTAAGAAATACGGCCGATGTTAATGCTAATATTTTTGAACCTAAAACTTGCCAATTATAGAGTGGTAAAACCCCTTCTATTTCATTGGTTTTTAGTTGTCGCGATTGCCAAACCATTTCACCTGAAAAGAGAATAATGACTATCATAACGAATAGATTGAATGTTCCTCCAAGAATTCCAATGACCTGATAGGTAACAGGGTAGGTTTCGGTATCGAATAATTTACCAATGGCTTGTGAACTGATAATTAAAAAGCCTATTCCAACCAACAATATAAGCTTAAAATAGATATTTGAAACCAATCCTTTTAATTCTTTTTTAAATAAAGAAGCAAAAACTTTGCGTTTATATTTTGCTCCAAAAGTAGTTTTGGAACTGATAAAATAATGATTATACTGGGCTCTGGAATGCTTAGATACAGTAATAGCTTTATTCTTTTTTCGAGGCAAAACACCTTCTATATCAAAGCTAAATCTAAAACGAAAATATCCAAATAGGAGTGTAATAAATCCAATTCCCACCCAAAGAAGGCGATTTAAAAGATATACGCTTTCGAGAGGAATAGATTTAGTATTGGCTTCATCGGTTGAAAAATTAGAACTCACCTTCATGGACGATGCCATACCAAATGGGTCGAGCAGTGCAGCCAGAGTTTGATTATCTAAATCGTTTATTAGTCTTCCTCCAATGGCATAAAGTACATATAAACCAATGATTACAAACCAATTTACAATGATATTTCTCAACAAAAGCGTTAATGTGAAAAAGATAGAAATAACGAAAAACAAATTAGGAATGATTCTAGTGAGATAAGTATTTACATAGGCCATAGGTAATATTTCACCAAACATGGAACTATTTAAATAGGGCATTTCGGAGCCTGCTAAAAGGCCAATGGCAGGACCAATAAAAATAAATATATTGATGATAAGGGCCGCAATAAATCTCGAAAATAGATAATTGAATTTAGAAACCTGGGTGGTAAAAGTTAGCGATTGGCTATTGTATTTAAAGTCTTTATAGATGATATTGCTCACTATACCAGCTGTAATAAAAATACCTAAGAAACTGAATAACGATAATACCAAATCAATCACCATAGGAGAATTAAGTTTGATATTATCCCCTGCTATCTGTATTTGAAGAGAGGGAAATGCCCCACCAATTGCATTGATAAACAAAAAAGCCAGAGAAAACATAATTAAGAAATAAATGTATGTCACTTTACTTCTAAAAGCTGTTTTCAATTCAAATAAAATGAGTTGAATAAACATAATAATAAGTTTTAATAATTTAACGCAGTAAAATAAACATCCTCCAATCCTGGCTTTGTTTGCTTAAATCCGTCTCCAGGGTCTTCTTCGTCAAATACATGAACCAAAGGTTTCCCCGAATTTAGATGAGAATATATAACCTGATGGTTTTTGGAGACCTCTTCAAACTCTGATTTTTCAATTTTCTTGGTCCATATTTTGCCTTCTATTTCATTTAGCAAATTTTCAGGATGGCCTTTCAGCACCAATTGACCATTATTTATAATGCCCATATCATTGCATAAATCATTAATATCATCCACAATATGAGTAGAAAGAATCACAATTTTATTCTCACTGATATCACTTAAGAGATTATTAAACTTTACCCTTTCAGCAGGGTCGAGACCTGCAGTTGGCTCGTCTACAATTATAAGTTTTGGATCGCCCAGAAGTGCAATAGCAATTCCGAACCTTTGTTTCATTCCACCCGAGAAAGTATGAACGTGTTTTTTTCTATGCTCAAATAAATTTACCGTTTCCAGAAGTCTCGTAACACTCTCTTTTCTCTCTTTTTTATCCAAAATTCCCTTGAGAAGAGCATAATGATCCAACAGTTGTAATGCACTAATTTTGGGATAAACACCAAACTCCTGAGGCAAGTATCCCAAGAGTTTTTTAAGCTCATTGTTTTGCTTTAAAATATTTAAATCATCGAGCATAATGCTTCCCGAATCAGCAGATTGTAAAGTCGCTATTGTTCTCATTAAAGAACTTTTGCCTGCTCCATTCGGACCCAAAAGGCCATACATTCCTTCGCCCATTTCTAAGGAAAGATTGTTTAAAGCTTTAACACCATTGGGATAGGTCTTCGATAATTGGTCTATTATTAATTTCATACTATTACTTTTTTAGATTGGTGTTTCTATTTTAATTCTTGCTGCAATTCTTCCATATATTCCTCCGTAAGGTCCGAAAGCTGCTCTTCAGTCACCTTAACAAAGCCTTCAGGCATTTTTAATACACTTTCATCTACCTTAATTTTTTCTAGATTTTTAAAGAGATAATTAATACTTTCTCCTGCAATTTCAAGAACCAAACCCTCAACAGCTAACAAGCCCATTGGAGAATAATATTTTGGTAAATCGGAGCAATACCAAATTGTATAAGATTCCTCATCTGTTTTTAATTGGGCAGCTTTACACTTAAATCCACCTATATTTTTAGTTTCAGAGGATAGTGTAATAGCATCGGTTTTTTGATTGAATTTTGCCTCAGTATAGAACTTCTCATTACCAAACTCAGCAAAAGAATAACTCAAATCCTTCTTTTTATCAAGAAGCATATCAGCAGAAGATGTACTAATCATTACTCCTCCTTGATTTTCATTTTTTATTTCTTTTAACCTTCCTAAATCATCTTTAAAAGTTAATTGAATATCGGTGGATACAAATTCTGGAATAAAGGCCTTCATTGCTTGCTGTTCTTCGCTTAAATTAGCATGTACATTTATTTTTTGCTCATATATGAGCACTCCTTGCTTAATTGTTTGAGAATAGCCAAAGCCCATAAATACAACACACATTAGAACTGAAATTAAAATCCCTTTATTCATCTTTTATCATTTTTGTTTATAATTGATAGCAAATGTATGGAGCAAATACCCTAGCTATTGTTATCGATGGGTTATTGAGTGTTATCGAGTGTTAACAGCCTTGATATTTAAGCTTTAGTGCTTACTTTTGTATGGAATTAATTTGATATTATCATTAAAAAACTTCGCTACATAATCGTATTAATGATTTTCCCAATTTTGGGAATCATTAGCTTTCAGTCCTATTGGTTGATGCGTACCTATAAAATTAATGAGGAGCGTTTCGAAAAGGATATCAATAGTTGTTTACAAGATGCTCTTGAATCTGATATCACTTCACAAACAGCCAATAAAATCCCTCAATTGGATAGTACCTTAAAATCCATTGATATTCATTCAAATGGATTTGACCCAGGCAAGGATGCAGAAATGGATGAATTGATGAGTATTCTTGCGAATAATGATTCGTCACAAGACGACAATATCAGCATACATTTTATGGGAATTGATGGGGATAGCACCGGATTATTACCTTTTGAAGCCTTAACGGATAGTATGACCCTTTATGGTGATACAAGCATTATTATTAATTCTAATCGGGGTTTAGATATGGAACAATCCTGGAAAGAATTGATACTTAAGATTATAGCTGATATGGTTGACTACCAAGCAGAATTTCAACCAATAGATTCTATCTATAAGGAAAAGCTCAAAGAAAGAGGAATTGAATCTGACTATTTGTTGGCTATTTTTAAGGATGGTAAAATCTATGACTCAAATGCTAATGACAGTAGTATTTTTATTAAGTATGATGCGAAAATTATCATTGGAAAGGTTCTTGAAGGTTCATCGGAATTGAGGGCCGTTTTTCCACAAAAAACAGGATATTTATTGAGGAGTATGTGGATATCCCTTCTGTCTTCCTTATTGTTAACAATCGCTATTATTGGTACTTTTATCTATATGCTCATTGTCATTTTTATGCAAAAAAAGCTTTCTGATATGAAAAGCGATTTTATTAGCAATATGACCCACGAATTTAAAACACCAATTGCAACGGTCTCAGCGGCTATAGAATCCATGCAGAATTTTGGGGTTCTCGACGATAAAGAAAAAACAAATTCCTATCTTAATATTTCAAAAAAGGAACTGCATCGACTCAATTCCATGGTTGAGAAAGTGCTGGATATTTCAGCATATGAAAAGCAAAAAGTAAGCCTGAATAAAGAAGAAGTATTTCTGGCCGATACCATTGAAGAAGTAGCAGATAGATTTAGATTTCAAAAAACAGAAGTTATTATCAGTACCCATTTAGATAAACAAGTTTCAATATGGGCCGATAGAATGCATTTTGGAAATTTGATTAATAATTTATTGGATAATGCCATTAAATATTGTGACCAAAAAGCAGAAATAGAAATTCATTTTGAGAAGAAAGCTAAGGAAGCTATCATTCGGATTAAGGACAATGGTATTGGAATTTCAAAAGACCATCAGAAATTAATTTTCGACCAGTTTTATAGAGTTCCAAACAACCACATTCATACTGTTAAAGGGTTTGGACTTGGCTTAAATTATGTTCAACATGTGGTTGCCCAACATGAGGGACAATTAGGATTAAAAAGCAAATTAGGGGAGGGCTCCGAATTCACCATACAACTACCTATTTATAATGAAAGCCTATAAAATACTATACGTAGAGGATGAAGAGGCTTTAGGTACTATAGTAAAAGATAGTATGGAAAGTCGAAATTATGAGGTTTTGTTTTGTAAAAATGCGAATGAGGGCCTTTATGCATTCAGAACAAAAAAACCAGACATCTGTATTTTAGATGTTATGATGCCGGGTATAAATGGATTTGAACTAGGGAAACAAATTCGAAATTTAGACCCCAATATTCCAATTATCTTTTTAACCGCTCGTTCACAAACAAGCGATGTAGTAAAAGGTTTTGAAATTGGTGCACACGATTATGTAAAAAAGCCTTTCAGTATTGAAGAATTACTGATCAGGATACAATCTATTTTAAAGAGAAAATCACAAGATTTCAGCCAAGAGATTAAAGAAACGGTTGTGCCTTTAGGAGATTATCGTTTTCATTATGATAAGCAAATATTGATACATCAAAAGCATGAAAAAAAACTCACACATCGGGAATGTGAGATTCTTAAAATGCTATGCGAAAACCGAAATCAAGTCTTAGAAAGAGATAGTGTGCTGTTAAAACTTTGGGGTGATAATAATTTCTTTAATGCCAGGTCTATGGATGTTTTTATTACAAAACTTAGAAAGTATTTGGCAAAAGACTCCCGTGTTGAAATTGTAAATGTGAGGGGTATTGGATATAAATTGATTGTATAATTTTATTCAATAACATTTCTTGATAAACTATTATATCCCAGACAAAATTTACTTCATTAAGTCCTATTTTAGCGAGAAACTACATAAGCATCATATGATAAACTTCGCAGCCATAGATTTCGAAACCGCCAACAGAAATGGCAGCAGTGTTTGTGCTGTAGGAGTAGTGATAGTTAAAGATGGAGAGATTAGCGATAAATTCTATAGCCTCATTCAGCCCGAACCCAATTACTACGATTATCGGAATACCGAAGTTCATGGTCTGGTGGCATCTGATACAGATAACGAGCAAGTATTTCCTTATGTCTGGGAAAAAATAGAACCTCTAATAGAAGGCTTACCATTGGTAGCACATAATGCAAAATTTGACCAAGGATGCCTAAAGAAAGTCTTTCAGGTTTATCAAATGGATTATCCAAATTATCATTTTTATTGCACAGTAAAAGCTTCCCGTAAGCATTTCCCTCAATTGCCAAATCATCAATTACATACCGTTTCTGCTCATTGCGGTTACGAAATGCGAGCCCACCATGAAGCTCTAGATGATGCCTATGCTTGTGCTATTATTGGAATGAAGGTTTTTGGGGAAACTATGCTGTTTATGTAATCTGGGAAAACATGATTAGACCCTATAAACCTATTGATAAAGAAGCTCTATTAGAGATATTCAAATGCAATACTCCTAAGTATTTCGATATAAAAGAAATCAGTGATTTTGAGGATTATTTGGAACATAATTCTGACACCTATTTAAGCATTGAACTCAATAATACAATTGTTGGTGGAACAGGATACTTTGTGAATGAAGACGACCATTCAGGAAGAATCACATGGATTTTCTTTCATCCAAATTATGCTGGAATGGGTTTAGGAAAACAATCAGTACAATATTGTCTAGATATATTAAGTAAGGATAATCGTGTGGAAAAGTATATGATTACAACCTCCCAATTTGCTTATCAATTTTTTGAAAAGTTTGGGTTCGTCATTACAAAAATGGAGAAGGAATATTGGGGCCCAGGACTTGATTTATATGAAATGGAAATGCCAATTTAATAAACTCTAAGGCCTATAATACTTTATTTATATTGAAATAATTTAAAAATTAGATTTGTTGTCTTATTTTTTTACTCATTCCAAAACCCTTCTAATTAGTGTCAGCAAGAAAACCATCATATTTTTTATATAGCTGATAAGAAAGCTTCGAGAACGAGGCTTGGTTTTTCTGAAAATCAAGGAGTTTGCATGTGTAAATGACTGTTTTTAGAAAAGCCGTAACGAAGTTCTTGGAGTTTTCTTGCAGCTACTAATTATCTTAACTTTGCTGTTTACATAACTCATTTCAATATTATTTTACTAGATAGAAAAGCTTTTAAATATCAAGAAAAGGTACTCATAGAAAAAGCCACCTTTAAATCTCCATATAAGCATGAAGGTGTCTTCAATAACGAAGGTTGTTTTCTATATATAAAAGGGCAAGGAACTAGACTCTATGCTCCCGATGATAAGATATATGTAAATAGTAAAGAAGCTGTTTTACTCAATTGTGGCACCTATTTTTGGGATTATTTGAAAGAAACGGAAAACGACCAATTAGAAGTAATTGCCTTTCATTTGCTACCAGACATTCTAAAAGATTTCTACGTGAAGGAGCTTCCTGCCATCATTGAGAAGAATAAAAACAAACCCGAAACTCAAGTCATTATCCCTGATGATACCATCACCAAGTTTATTGAGTCATTGGATTTTTATTTTCAAAACCCAAGTTTGGTGAATAATGATTTACTGGAATTAAAAACCAAAGAATTGATTCTTCTTTTGGTACAAACGAAATATGTGAAATCTACATTGGACCTTATCTCTACACTATATTCTGACAGAACCATTAATATTAAAAAGGTCATAGAGCTACATCAATTCTCCAACTTGAGTATTGAGGAATTAGCCAAGCTTTCAAACCTGAGCTTGTCTTCTTTTAAACGAGAATTTAAAAAGGAATATAATGACAGCCCTGCTAATTATATGAATAATGCCAAAATAAACAAGGCCAAGGATTTACTCCTAAAAACGGATTTACACATCAATGAAATCGCCTATGAGGTGGGTTTCAATGACCCATTATACTTTACAAGATTGTTTTCAAAAAAAGTTGGCAAGTCACCTAGTGAATTTAGAAAAGATAAATAGCTAGGTGTTTCTAATCAACTTGTATAATCAGTTCATCAAGATATTTCTTAGTATACTTTTCGCCAAAATTATCTATTGTAATAGCTAGAGCTAGGTGTAATATTAAAGCGGTAAACACCCCAAAAATGAAAACTTTTGGATTAATAAAGGACATTGAAGCAACAAATCCGATAAACAAAATCCCATAAATCAATTTAAGCCAAAAAAATGATTTTAATGCTTTTTTAGATTCCAAGGTTTCACTTACTATAAAGCTCTTACTATCGTGGATTAGTTCTTCTGTTTTAGTATCAATTTTCTCTTGATAATTAATATATGCTGGAAACATCGCAATTATCTCTATAACACCAATAATAAACATAGTGATGGCAAAACTTTTATGATTGGAATAAAGGAAAAAAAGCAATCCTATGAGTATGGATGAAAGCCCAATTATTCCAGTAAATAGATATAATGACTTTTCACTTTTTAAAAATTCTGAGAGTATTGCTTCCATTGTCTTTCTTTATTGTATTAATTTGATTTAGTCTAATATTTGAAACCGGATTTTGTGCAAAGATACTCTTAACTAGAATTTTGTAGCTGAAATTTCTAATCTAATTACGTAAGAAATAGTCAAATTGTCAATCCCGTTCCATATTTATCTTTTCTATGAATAAAATTTCAATATCAACAGGTTCACTACTTTTTATCACCCTTCTTTTTCTACTTGTATACTTTTTATCACCTTCCTAAACATAAGATATTCATGTTTTTATGCTTATTTGCAGAACAACTAACAACAAACATAAAAGTCATGAAAAAACTACTTACTCTTATCATTTTATCAATTTCAAGCTGGGGTCTATTTGCACAGACCATAGTAAATACTGATGTAGAAAACCGGAAAGCTGTTTTAGAAGAATTTACAGGGATTTATTGTGGATATTGCCCCGAAGGACATATCATATCCTATGAACTTAGTGTGGCTCATCCCGATGATTTCATAGCTATAGCAAATCATTCTGGTAGTTATGCAAATCCCAATGGTGATGACCCTGATTTTAGAACTACTTTTGGCGAAGTGATTGATGACTTCTCTAACGTATCTGGTTATCCTACTGGTAATATTAATCGTCATATGTTTAGTGGAACAAACCAGGGGGAAGACCTTAATATGAGCCGTCAATTTTGGGCCGGCTGTGTTGAAGAAGTTATTGCAGAAGATTCATATGTCAATGTAGGTTTAGAAGCTGAATTTGATATCGCTTCTAACTCTCTATCTGTGCATGTTGAAGTATATTATACAGGAGATAGCCCTGAATCAACTAATTTTATTAATCTGGCTCTACTGCAGACTGACGTGGAGGGACCTCAAAATTTTGGAGAAGACAACCCTAATTTTATTCTACCAAACGGAAATTATTCTCATCAGCACATGTTGCGTCATTTAATTACAGGCCAATGGGGTGAGGAAATTACAACAACTACTACAGGAAGTTTTATAGACCTTAACTATAACTATATCCTACCTGGTGACTATAGAGAGGTTGAAGTTTTTTTGGATAAACTGGAATTAGTAGCGTATATAACAGAAACCCAATCAGAAATTGAAAGTGGAAATAAATGTCATGTTGATATTATTCAGCCTACAAATACAAATGATTCATTTCTTACTTATGTATCCTGTCTTGATGAGACATGTGATACTGAAATAACACCAAGTATCTCGTTCAGAAATGTCGGGTTAGAGAACATAACCAGCCTTGATATAGAATATAGTGTAAATGGAGGAACGCTTCATACTCATCATTGGACAGGAGACCTAAGCACTTCTCAAGCTGCGAAGATAGAATTAGCACCTGTTTCCTTTATCGGTATGGAAGAAAATATAATTACTGCAACTATTTCCTCACCAAATGGTAGCCCCGACCAGAATACTGAAAATAATAGCAACAGTACCACATTTAATCTTCCTCTTTCAACAACAACAACCATCTATCTTGACCTTTTAACAGATAATTATGGTGAGGAGACTTCATGGAAATTATTTAACTATGCTGGAGATATATTATATTCAGGTGGTACTTCAGGAGAATATACAAATGAAGAGCAGCATCAAATAAATGAAACATTCGAATTAAGCCCTGATTGCCATAAATTTGTAATTTATGATTCCTATGGTGATGGTATGAATGCAGGATATGGAGAAGGCCATTATAAATTAACTGATTCTGAGGGTTCCGTGATTAAAGAAGGAGGGACATTTACAAGTGAAGAAACCACATTAATGAATGCAGGAATCTTTTTAAATGTTGAGAACACTTTACTTGAAGATATCCAAGTTTACCCTAATCCTGCTACAAATTTGCTCAATATTAAACACAGTAGCAATATGACGCAAATTGAATTATATAATTACACAGGTTCTTTAGTTTTAAGTGAGCAAATGAATTCTACGGAATACCAAATGAAAACCTCGAAATTTAAAAGTGGTTTATATATTCTGAAAATAATGACAGATGTTGGTATCGTCACAAAACAAGTTGTAATAAATTAACACAATACTCAGGTTTATAGGTTATAAACTTGAATTTAATCTAGACCCAATTTCGTTATACCTAATGGTGTAAATAGCGAAATTGGGTTTCTTATGGAATATAAACAACAGATATTCTATCAACTAGAATACTGCAACTGAATCAATTTATTGTATTTGCCATCTTTAACCTCCATCAACTTATCATGTGTTCCTTGTTCTACTATCCTCCCTTGTTCCATCACCACAATTTCATCGGCTTTTCTAATAGTTGATAAGCGGTGTGCGATTACAATAGATGTTCTGCCTTGCATTAATTTCTCGAGCGCTTCTTGAACTAGTTTCTCTGAAACCGAATCCAAAGAGGAGGTCGCTTCATCTAGAATCAAGACTTTGGGGTCTTTTAAAATGGCCCTTGCAATGGCTATTCTTTGTCTTTGTCCTCCAGAAAGCTGTGTTCCTCTTTCGCCAACAATGGTCTCAAATCCATCAGGAAAACGCTGGATAAATTCTAGCGCATTGGCTTTTTGAGCAGCTTCATAAATGTCCTTTTTGCTCGCATCGGGTTTTCCATAGGCTATGTTTTCGCTAATACTTCCTCCAAACAAAAAGATATCTTGTGGCACCAATGAAATCTGACTTCTAAGAGCAGATAATGGAAAATCATGACTGTCGATTTGATTAAAAAACAGGCTCTCTTTTTGAGGAGGGTGCAACATTAATAGCAGAGATGCCATGGTGCTTTTTCCTGCTCCACTATGTCCCACAAGTGCTATCATTTTATTGCTTTCAATTTCCAAATTGATATCGTTTAGAACCATTTGGTCTTTTCTAGATGGATAAGCAAAATTCAAATTTTTAAGTGTAATTTGCCCATTCATTTTATATTTAGAGTCAATCTCTTTGAGGTCTTGGAGTTCTTCGGGAACTTCATCATATATTTTAAACAAGTCTTCGGTGGCACCAATAAATTTCTGAATATTGGTATAAACATTGGCTAGCCCACTAATGGTACCTCCAACAAAAACAGAATAAATAACAAATGAAAACAAATCACCGGCAGCCATTTCTCCAGCTTGAAGATATCGAGAACCTTGCCATACCACAGTTGCAATGGCACCAAAAAGTCCGAGGATGATAAAGGAGGAGAATGCACCTCTGTATTTTCCACTTGTCATACCCAAATCGGCTATCTCTTTCGTCTTCTTTTTATAACGAGCTATCTCAATATATTCGTTAGTGAAAGCTTTTACACTCTGAATTCCCTGTAAAGTCTCCTCCACAATAGTATTAGAATCGGCTAATTCGGTTTGTATGTCTTTAGAGAATTTACGAATAAACTTACCAAAAAACCTTGCAAAAATCATGGTTGGAGGAAGGATAATCAGCATGAATCCTGTGAGCTTGATAGAGATAATCCCCAAAAGTGTAATTCCGCCAACTATAATGATGATTTGCCTAATAAATTCCGCTAAGGTGGTGGTCATGGTTTCTTGAAGCAAAGCCACATCTGCCGATATTCTACTGTTCAGCTCACCCACTCTTCGTTTCTCGAAAAACTGTAGCGGAAGTTTTATTAAATGACTATAACTGGCCAATCGCAATGCGGCCAGAGATTTTTCAGTCACATTCACAAATAATACAATTCTAAAATAAGAGAATATAGCTTGAAATATTAAAACTACAGCGATTAATAAGGCAGTCTGATTGAGGTTCAAACCAAGAAATGTATTGTCACCAGAGTTTACCAAATCACCTAAAAGTTTCGGAAATGCTAAACTCGCCAAACTGGAGCCCAATAAAAAGAAAATGCCTAAAAAGTACTGTCCTCTATAGGGTTTGATATATTTATAAAGTCGCATTGCACTAGCAAGGCCACTTCTATTTAGTTTTCCTTTCGGAACATTCGAAGTATCTATTTTTGCCATTATTACTCTGGTTTTCAATAATTATACCAATGCAATATCGGGAGCTATATGTGACATATTGCCAGTTGTTATATGATTGTGTACTATATTTAATTCCCATTTTTAGCAGATTCTTAAGGAAATAGGAAGGTGTTTTATTTATTGAAACGCCTTCCTTTGTGAATGGAATAAAAAATCAAAAGCAGGCAGAGACAAGGTATTTAAATTGACATTTTTTTGCTCCCTTTAGGGTTAGGGGCAAACGAAAAAATGACTAATTAAAAAGAGCTTAATAATAAAATTAGAGGAGGTTAATGATGAAAATGGCAGAGAAGATTAAAATAGATATGGTTTCAGATGTGGTTTGCCCCTGGTGCATTGTGGGATATAAACGTTTGGAGAAAGCCATAGAAGAATTAGGAATAAAAGACCAAATAGAATTGGAATGGCAACCCTTTGAACTCAATCCCAATATGCCAAAAGAAGGACAAGAATTACAAGAACATATTAGTGAGAAATATGGAACATCTCTGGAGCAAAATAATCGTTCTCGGGAACAATTGACTTCACTTGGTGCTGAGTTCGGATTTAAATTCAGTTTTTACGATGGCATGAGAATACCCAACACCAAAGACGCTCATATTTTAATAGATTATGCGCTCAAACAAGGAAAACAAACAGAACTTAATTTACGATTGATTAGTGCACACTTTAGTGAGCAAAAAGATATTTCTAAGTCAGAAATATTAGCACAGGAATTAAAAGCTGTGGGCTTAGATGCTGAAGAAGCTTTATCTTGCTTGTCCACCCCTTCTGCTCGTCAACAAATTGAAAGCAAAGAAGACTTTTGGAAAAATGCCGGAATTAGCGCTGTTCCAACAATGGTATTCCAAGGAAAATCTTCCATTACGGGTGCACAACCTGTAGATGTTTACAAACGCATATTAAGCGAATTGATTGGGAAATAGTCCGTTGATTAAGCTCCTCTCGTCATAGTATTATGTGTATTTTAAATAGTCTTATTTATACCTAATTTATAATGGCTAATAAATCCAGTGTATATCGTTGATTATCTTTTATATATAATCATATGTGTCTTTCTGCATATGTTAGTATCTGCATATGTAAACAGTAGATTATCGCTACTTTTGTTCATCAAGATTATCTCATAATTGTCTTTATATTCAGTGATTATGATATTACTTCTTAAATTGAAATTTTGAACATCTGTAATCATCGGCTTTTTGTTTCGATTTCAAATATCGAAATTATAAATATTAGGTTTTCGCTATCTTTTATTCAAATCCATAAGTGGTCTTCTTTTTTCAATACTGAACAAGCTTTATCCATTTTTCTATTCAAAAATTATCATTTTCAACTCATTAAGAATAGAGAATTGCTTTTTTCTGAGATTTATCAACCCATATAAAATCATAAACATGAAAAAATCAACAGTGAATTTCATCATTAATGCCATCTTGTTTTTATGTATGGCAGCCATTACAGGAATTGGTTTCTTAATCAAATATGTATTAATACCTGGAAGTGAAAGATGGGAAAAGTATGGACAAAATGTAGAGTTGAGTATTTGGGGAATGGACAGACATGAATGGGCTTATATCCACCTTGTTATAGGTTTTGTTATTCTTGGATTAGTATTATTACATATAGTTTTACATTGGAATATGGTGATGAGCGTCTATCATCGGTTGTTTAAAAAGAAAGCCATTTATAGCGTTTTAAGCCTTGCTTTCATCATGATTGGAATAATAATAATGGTGGCTCCTTTTTTTATGAAAGCACAAATTAGTGAACACGGGGAGGGCAGAAACGAAAAGCAAGAATTTAGGAGTAAACAAAACCATCATAATCAACAAGAAAAACAGAGCGACAAGACCAAAACAGGTATATCTGTTAACAAGGAAATGCAGAAGAACAAGAATCAAGGACAAGAAAAACAGGAGCTTGTTCAACATGATAAAAACAACCATGAACATGATGGTTCATCTTTAGAAATTCGTGGATTTATGACACTCATTGATGTTTCTAAAAAATATCATATCTCCACCGATGTTTTAAAAACTGAATTGGGTATTCCAAAGGCTTCCTCCAACACAGAAAAACTCGGAAAACTAAAGAAGAAGTATGGTTTCAAAATGTCAGATATCGAAAAAATCATTAATAAACATCAATAAAATTACTTCATTTAACTAGTCAATTCCTTGAGAGAAAACTATGATAAAGAAAATAAGCACTTTGTTTTTTAGTCCCACTGGTACTACTTCAAAAATTACTAAACAGATATCCAAAGCTTTTAATTTACCAAAATCCCATTTCAACTTAAGTCTGAAAAAACTAAGAACAAAACATCAAAACCTAAGCTTTAATAGTGATGAATTAGTAATTATTGGTGTTCCTGTTTATGCTGGCCGAATTCCAGCTTTTCTTGAAGAATATTTCTCGAAAATCATGGGGAATAATACACCAGCTATATTCATTGTAGTTTATGGAAATCGGGATTATGATGATGCTTTATTGGAATTAAAAGAGCTATTCGAAAAAAGAGGATTCATAGGAATTGCTGCTGGTGCTTTTATTGGTGAACACTCCTATACCTCTAGAGTAGCCACCAACAGACCTGATATTGATGATTTAGCTAAGGCTTTTATTTTTGGGAAAAACATTAAAAAAAGGCTCGGGCTAATATCAGAGATGGATGCTTCTTCTTTGAAAGTAAAGGGTAATTATCCTTACAAAGAAAGAATAGCTGTTCCACTGATATCTCCAGAAACCACTGAGGCATGTAAATCTTGTGGTATCTGTGCCGAAGTTTGCCCCACCGAAGCCATTAGCTTTACCGATTTTAATACTATAAAAGCTGAGGATTGTATTCGTTGTCACAGTTGTGTTAAGAACTGTCCGGAAGAAGCTAAAATATTTACTCATGACATGATAAGAAATATCACTCAGAAATTAATTACCAATTTTAGTTTGCCAAAAAAAGAGGTAGAGTTGTTTATGTAACCCCTCCTCAGTTTTCAGTCAAAAAAAAGAGTTTATAAAAGGAGTGTTCATCTTTGTGGTATAGCTGTTGCACGAAGTTTCGCAGAGAAGACGCAGAGGTTCTCAAAGTTTGTTTTAGCTGCTATTTGTTTAATTATAAGTAGATTTATAATCTAAAAATCAGCTCCCCAAAAAAACGCAGTGAATCAACTTATTCAAAAAAAGATTACTTTTATCCATAATGGAGGATTTAATAAAATACATCAGTTTATACACAGATTTCACAACAGAGGAAATTCAGAGTTTACAAGCGGCAACTAAAAAAAGAGTATATAAAAAAGGAGAAATCATCTTTGAGGAAGGAAATATTTCCGAAGATATTTACTTTGTTACTAAGGGATGTGTGCGATTATTCTATAATGTTGATGGAACAGATAAAACTGCATTTTTCTATACCGAAGGTCAGTTTATATGTGCTGGAGAGAGTTATACTTTCAATATTCCAGCTATAGAGAACTATCAAGCCATTGAAGATTCTGAGATTTATATTTTCAATAAATCGGCAAATGATAAACTCCTTAAAATCACTCCAAAATTCGAAATTCTGGCTCGTATTGCTACCGAAAACGAGCTCATTACTTGTCAAAGAGTAATTGCTTCATTTGTGACTAAATCAGCTGAACAGCGTTATATTGATTTATTAAAAACCCAATCCGATTTATTTCAAAGAGTTCCTCAACAATATATTGCTTCTTTTTTGGGTGTCTCACCTGAAACCCTCAGTAGAATTAAGGCAAGAGTATTGAAAAAAGATATTTCTTGATTATCGTCAAGTAAAATTGGCAGAAGCTGGGTGTAAATTTGCATCAAAACAAATAATATGGAAACCAAGAAAGTATTAGTAGCCGGAGCAACAGGATATTTGGGACAACACCTAATAAAGGAATTGAAAGCTCGTAAATATTGGGTTAGTGTTTTGATTCGTAAAGAAAGTCAGAAAGCTTTATTCGAAAATGTAGATGATTTTTTCATTGGAGAAATTACCAAAAAGGAAAGTTTAGCCGGAGTTTGTGAGAATATAGATTGGGTGATATCTACAGTTGGAATCACCAGACAGAAAGATGGGTTGACTTATATGGATGTGGATTACCAAGCCAATGCCAACCTTTTGGAGGAGGCTAAAAAGGCAAATGTATCTAAATTTCAATACATCTCGGCTATTAATGGAGATAAAATGAGAAATCTAAAAATATTCGAGGCCAAGGAAAAATTCGTTGACGAGTTAAAGGCCTCCGGAATGGATTATCAGGTGATTAGACCCAATGGTTTTTTCTCCGATATGAAAGACTTCTTAGAAATGGCCAAGGGAGGAAGAGTCTATCTTTTTGGTGATGGTAATTTCAGATTAAATCCCATTTCAGGAGTGGATTTAGCAAAAGTATGCGTCGATAAAATACAATCCTCAGGAACAGAATTTTCCGCTGGTGGTCCACATATGCTGACACAAAATAACATCGCTGAGTTAGCATTACAAGCCTGGGGAAAACCACAGAAAATAAGCCACCTTCCAGATTGGGTTAGGAAATTCACCATTTGGTCTCTACGTATATTTACCTCCTCAAAAACCTATGGTCCCATTGAGTTTTTTATGACAGCCATGGCTATAGATAATTTAGCCGATTCCTATGGAAATCATCATTTAAAAGATTTCTTTTTAGAAGAAGTAAAAGAAATAAAGTCGGCGGAAAACATTTCAGCCTAAGCGATAATAAATCAATTGCAAATTAGTTTTGATAACAATATAGGCTCAGTAGGATTTGTAATCCAGCTGTTTGTTTAGTTCTAAAATGTAATAAATAAAAATCAGCCTTGCCCCAACAGCTGACGCTTCGGTACAGCATCGTTCCGACCTAAAGGGAGGCTGATTTTCAATGACTTCTCCCTTTAGGGAAGGGGCAAAAAGGTATTTAAAATTATCATATACAGACTTTTAACTGCTTCATTTGTCTAATTATAAGTAGATTTATATCCTAAAAATCAGCTCACCAAAAAACCACAATGAATCAACTTATTCAGAAAATAAACAATTGTAAAGTTTGTCAAGCTCACTTGCCATTAGAAGCAAGACCCATATTTACTTTCCATCCAAAAAGTAAAATTGTAATCATTGGTCAGGCTCCGGGATTAGCAGCTCATAATACAGCCATTCCATGGGATGATAAAAGTGGCGAGAATCTGAAATCTTGGTTGGGAGTTGACAATGCTACATTTTACAATCCAGAACAAATAGCATTAATCCCAATGGGGTTTTGCTACCCAGGAAGAGGGAAATCAGGAGATATTCCACCAAGAAAGGAATGTGCCCCTCTTTGGCATCAGCAGTTGTTGAGTCAAATGAAAGAGGTGGAGCTTGTAATACTAATAGGGAAATATGCTCAAGATTATTATCTAAAGAAAGAAGCAAAAAGGACTTTAACAGAGACAGTTCAAAACTTTGAAGAATATCTACCTCAATATTTTGTGCTTCCCCACCCTTCTCCACGAAACAATATTTGGCAAGCTAAAAATCCTTGGTTTAAAGAATCTGTGCTTCCTGCTTTGAAACTTGAAGTGGAAAAGGTTTTAAAAGGATAAGCTAATTAAGACCCACTTCCAAACAAGCAGGCCTTATTTTAAATGTAATTATAGGATTAAAATTATCTAAACATAAACTCTTCATCATAAATATCTTCTGAAGAAACGCCTTTGTTTTTCAAACTCTTTGTCATACTTGATTTTAACTTTTCAGGTCCACATATCAAGAAGGCTTTGTTTGAGAAAATATTTTCTAAACCCAAATCATTTTCGGTTAAATATCCTGAATTCTCTGAGGACCAAATAGTCAGTTTGATATTGGGAAGGTCAGAAATTATTTTCAATATTTCTTCTTTATGAGTGGCTTCATTTTCGTTTTTTACGCTCCAAAACAAATGAATGCTTTTGGTGTGAACATCCTTCATTAAGGACAAAAATGGTGTAATTCCAATACCTCCTGCTATCCAAACTTGTTCTTTTTCCTTTACATAAGCTGAAGAAAAATGCCCATAAGGCCCTTCTATAAAAGCATTATCTCCTGGTTTTAAAACCGAGCCCATATTACTGGTATAATCCCCAAGTCCTTTCACGGTAATTCTTAACAATTCATCATAAGGATGGCTACTAATAGTAAAAGGGTGTTGTTCCTTTTTACAGATATTTGGAAAGGTGAAAAAGGCAAATTGACCAGCTAAATATTTCAATTTATCGGAGGATGCTTTTAAATAAATATCCGTTACACCTGAGGTTTGGTCTTCAACTTTTACTACTTCATATTGAAGTTTCTTATTAAAAAACCTAAACAAAAATGCTTTGTAAAACCAAGCAGATATTCCAACAAAAGCCATTCCGAAAACGTAAACCCTAGTGATTGGAAGCTCCTTAATCAGGCTATTCACCATACCTCCATGCATTATTCCCATGATATAGAAAACGCCCATTAGCTTATGAAAATTAATCCATTTATTATATGGAAGTTTTTTCTTGAAAAAAGGAGCTGCTGAGATAATAACACCAATAAGAATAAGAACTAATGCATAGAATCCCAATGGTTTTCCAGGAGTAAACTCTGTTAAATCTCTCGGAACAAAAAGAAAATGTGCGATTAACAATATAACTGCAATAACACCAGAACGACGATGAATCAAATACATTTTATCGAGACCACCAAAGAGTCTTTCTACCCAATGAGCACGTGTTGCCATTAAAAAATTAAAAGCAAATACAGTTACTACCCACGATGAGAATATTTCTCCGATTATTCTATGGATGCTAAACCAGCTTTCATTTGTTAGTTCACCAAAAAACAAAGTATCAGAGTGAACCTCAATAAAACTACCTTTATAAAACCAAAGGTCAATAGCCCAGAATATCAGATGAATGCCTACGATAATAGGAAAGTATATTTCTTGTTTAAGAATTCGCATATCAGTATCTCCTATTTAAAATTGCTATTTCTACCATACCAAAATACACCAACTGGTAATACTTCGAATGTAGCTTTCTTTTCTTTGTAAAATGGTAATGATTTACAAACCTCTTCTGCAGCTTCTTCAGTATCCGCATTTATAAAAAACATAAAATCAGTTTTGTTATTCTCTTCCAATAAGCCTTCTATATTGAAATACACATTCTCAATAATCCCAGTATTCCACAAATCTAATACTTTGTCATACTGTGCTTTTATTACCTTGTTGCTTGGTTGTATCTTTTTGTCAGTCCATACCGAAACATATGCCTTCGACACTTCTTTTTTATCAGGAGAACGAGGTAACCATAACATCCCTACAGGATATAATTTATAGGTGGCAACCCCTTTTCTAACTAATGTTAATTTCTCTAGGAAATGTGTGGCATCTTCCTTAGAGTGAGCCTTTAAAAAACAAACGATGTTTGGAAACGAGTATGGTTTGTCTTTGGTTGATTCAGCATCGAAATAAGCATTCTCAATGATGTCATTTTCATATAAATCTGTAAATTCTTTTGAAATTACTTCGGCATAATTTACTACTAAATCAATATTTGGCGTAGACCAAATAACAGCATAATTATTTCTGCCAATCTTAGCTGTGTTGGTTTCTGTATGTGATTCAGATTTGGAGGATAGTTCTTTTTTTTTTGTTTGACCATTACAGCTAAGAACTAAAAAGCTGATTGTAAATAATAAAATAAATTTTTGCATATCTAAAAGTTTTTGGCAAAACTAATAGGTACCGATATGCCTTAATTGTACAAATCGGTCATTTTTATTTTTATACAAAGACTTAGGAGTATGTCCGGTATGCTTTTTTATTTCCTTTATAAAATGTGCCTGATCAAAATAGTCTTGTTCGGGATATAAATTTCCTTCGCTAATAGACTTATAGGCTTCGTAGCATTTTTGAATATTCAAATACGTTTTTAACGATATTCCAAGGTATTTGTTTAGGTAACGATTGATTTGACGATTGGACCAAAAGATCTGATCTGAAACTTCAGCCGCTGTTAATGAACCTTTTGTATGATACAATAATTGTGATAAACGTATTTTATTTGCAGGTATATCTTTTGTTGAGATTAACTTTTCTAATTCAACTTCAAACTGTTGAACAATTAGCTCGAAACTCATCATATCAAAAGACTGCAGGTTTAAAAAAGATAAATCTAATTGTTCATGAGAATTAAGGATTGAGGATATTGATCTATTAAGCAAGAACTCAGGAGCCAATATTTTTAGTCTACAGCCAAAATTAAAAGTCTGTGGCGGAACAATAAATCCTTTGTGCTTTGTCCATATTCCCGTTAGAAAATAGTTTACGATCCTATTTTCTTTTACCATCAAAATGATTTTAAAAAAACTATCTGGTGAAATAGTTATTTGTTCAGGTTCTGAACTATTGTTTGCATGCATCCAATATGAATGAACAAAAGGCTTCAATTGATCTGAAGGCTGTAATTGCTTATATTTTGAAATATCTATCATCTA
>JADGDY010000205.1 GCA_016744655.1 Bacteroidales bacterium
ACTTGGGCCTCTATCATAAATATCACCAATGATATGTAATCTATCAATCATTAATCGCTGAATGAAATTACAAAGAGCTATAATAAATGGTCTTGCTCTTTTAATATCAATAATAGATTTGATAATTTCATTGTAATATTCCGATTTATTCTTGTCTGATCGCTCGTTCATCAATTCATCGATGATATATGAGAAATCATTTGGAAGTGATTTTCTCACTTTCGATCGTGTGTATTTACTTGCTGCAACACGAGCTACCATCGAAAGACGCTGTAAAGTAACCATAAACCATTCTTCCAAGTCTGGTTCATTTGGAATAATATGTTCCAGCTTTTCTTCGGGGTAATATATTAGAGTAGCTAAACTAGCTTTTTCTCTTGTTCTTAAGGTTTTACCGAAAATATCTTCAATTTTTCTTCTGATTACTCCTGATGCATTTCTTATAACATGTGTAAAGGTTTCATATTCTCCATGAATATCAGTTAAAAAGTGCTCAGTTCCCTTGGGTAATCTAAGGATCGCTTCAAGATTAATAATTTCAGTACTGGCTTTTTGGATGCTCGGAAAACTATCGCTTAATAAGTTTAAAAAGCGAATGTCATTCTTTAATTCTTCATTAGTGAAATCTCTATATTTCATAATCTTAATTTTGTTCAGCCGATTATTAGGTTTTAGGCTCGTTATAGTAGAAATATGGTCGTCATTTATACGACAAAGCTAAGCCTATGGTTTCGTTTTACAGCTAAGTATTTCTCATAAAGTTACGTTATAATATGTTAATCTCAAAATTTGACAGAAATAATGACGTTCATCATTTCGAGAAATATTTAACTTTACAGCATCTACTAACCATTAATTCAAATTTATATGGATAACACATCGCTTTTTAATTTAGTACAGAACAAAGGAAGCTTAAAACAGAATATTTATAGTATCACAAATGCTGCATTTCAGGAGTTTAAATCTCAAGCTAGCAAGCTGGCAGAAGAGTATAGCAAGTATGAATCAGAAAATCAGATAGAAAATCGAGTAGAGTTAAAGTATTCTGATAAAGGAGAATTTGAGTTTGAAATAAAATTTGGTGGCGATGTTTTGCTTTTTATGATGCATTCCAATGTATTTGAAATTCCTAGAAACCATGAATTGATGAAAACTCCTTATGTGAAAAAGGATAAAGAGCGTTCTTATGGAGGTTTAATTTATATATATAATTTTTTGGCAGATTCCTTTAAATATGGAAGGGAAAATGATGCGGGATACCTAATTGGACGATTGATGGTGAATAAAGAAAACCATTACTTTATTGAAGGGAAAAAGGAAATAGGAATGATTTTTCATAATTTTGAGAGCTCCATCCTAGATCCAAATGCCATCGAGAAAATTATTAGTTCTTCTATGGAATACACTGTTAATTTTGATTTGTTGGTTCCTCCTTACGAGAAGGTAACCTATATCTCTGTGATGGATGTACTAAGACGAACTCAAAGCAGTGGAATGACTACAGGTAAAAGACTAGGTTTTAAATTTCAAGCCGATAAAAAAGAAGTAAAGGGTCAATTAAAGAATGATTAAGAGGAGGCTAATCATAATAGTATTTGCCTTTTGTAGTTTATTTTCTTTTTCACAAAAGAGAACCGCCTTGGTATTAAGTGGGGGAGGATCACGAGCTGTAGCTCATATTGGAACCATTAAAGCCCTTGAAGAAGGACAAGTGAAAATAGATTATATAATTGGAGTTTCCATGGGGGCTTTTGTTGGTGCCATGTACGCCAGCGGAATGACACCAGATGAAATGGAGGCTTTCTTTTTAAACAATGATGTTGAATCATGGGTGAATAGTGGTAACGATTCCATGGCTCAAAATCTATTAATGCAGGATGATGATGGTTCCTCAATGGTTTCTATGGATTTCGACATTGGCAAGCAAGGAATTGAATATGGTGTTCCGACGCATTTTATTTCTGCAAACAGGCTCAACTTTGAGCTTATGAAAATGCTATCACCAAGTTGTGTTGCGGCTCATAATGATTTTGATCAGTTGATGGTTCCATTTCGATGTGTGGCTACAGATATTGATAAAAATAGATTAGTAGTTCTTAAGAAGGGCTCGTTATGTCGTTCGGTAAGAGCTAGTATGACTTTCCCATTTCTACTTAACCCTATTCGAATAGATAGTGCTTTGCTTTTTGATGGTGGTATGATGGATAATTTCCCTGTGTCAACTGCAATTGAAGAGTTTAATCCGGATATTATTATTGGGTCAAAAGCAGCAGGGAATTACGATCCTCCCAACGAGGACGATTTACTTTCTATCATACAGAATATGTTAACCAAAGATGCCGACTTTTCTACCCAAGGAAAAGATGGCTTTGTTCTTGAGATGAGTTTACCAAGTTTGGATATTGTAGACTTTTCACAATCGAAAAGATTGATAGATTCTGCATATATTCAAATGAAAAGGAAATTACAAACTCAGCAAGAAGTTCCATATTTATTAATTGAACCATACGACCTGGCTAAGAAGAGAGTATATTTTGATGCAAGAAAACCAAATTTGGTGGTTGATAGTGTGATTGCAATTCTAGAAAAGCAAGGGAATAAAGAATATGTAAACTCCAATTTAAAACGACGAAAACAAATATCCTCATATAAAGATATTGAAGAAGATTTCTTTAGAAAAACAGCTAATCCATCATATAAAAGAGTTCAGGCCTCCATGCCATACAACTATTCAACTGGAACTTACAAATTGGTTTACCATTTAAAAGAAAGTAATCCTTATTCCATAGATTTTGGTGGTAATATATCCTCCTCTAACCTGACCCAGGCTTATTTAAAGCTAGCATTTCAAAATGTTGGAAAAAACCGGTTTAGTACTTATTTAAATGGTTATTTTGGACAGTTTTATAGATCCTTAAAAGGCAATATGAAAATAGATATACCTGGGAAATACCCTCTTTCATTTCAGGCTTCTGGTGTTTTTAATCAGAAGAATTATTTCAGGGGACAAACCTATTTCTTTGAAGACGAAGAACCATCATATTTAAAAATCGATGAGCGTTTTTTTGATGTGAGCTTTTCTACACCCTTATCACCAGTAGGAAAAACATCGTTTGGATTAAGTTTAGGTACTGATTCTTATAGGTATTATCAAGACAATAACTTTTCAAAAGTAGACACTACAGATCGTACAGAAATAGAATACTTTAGCCCCAATATTGGTATTGAATTTAATAGTTTAAATAAAAAACAATTTGCCAATAGAGGTTTGTATTTAAAGTTAAGTTTAAGATATGTTGATGGAATGGAAAAGCATTACCCAGGTAGTACTTCCTCCAAAAGTGCAGAAATGAAAATGAGTTCTAAGGATAATAGATATTTCAAATTAAATATTGACTATGTAAATTATTTTCTTCATTCTAAGAAATTGCATTTTGGAGGAGCAATTAAAGGTTCATTAAGTAGTCAGTCTTTTTTAAGTAATTATACTTCTACAATTCTTTCAGCTGAACAGTTTTCACCAACCACTGAATCGAAAGCACTGTTTTTACCTAATTATAGAGCCTATAATTCTGCTGCTGCAGGCTTGATCATGTCAATAGACTTGTTAAATAGGTTAGACTGGAGAACAGAGGCCTATCTATATCAACCCTTTGAAAGGATACTTTCTGATCAAAACCAAATGCCATATTATGAGACAAAATTCTCTACAAGATTTATGGTTGCTAGTACTTCAGTTATTTACGATACTAGAATAGGACCTTTGAGTTTACATCTGAATTATTATGATGGGTCCAGTGATTCTTGGAGCTTAATGTTTACTTTTGGTTATGTTATTTTTAATCGCATGTCGCTTGAATAATTGCATTGAGAAATGTAAATCTTTTAAGATATTTGCCACAAACACTTAAAGAATGAAATTTATAAGAAACCAGATATTTTTCTCTATTAGCTTGCTCATTACTATCGTTCTTTCAATTGTATTTTTGATACAGTTGAGAGAAGAGTTCTATCCTGATAAGCAAATCCAAAATATAGCAAATTTGTATACACAAGATTTTACTAAGACTGCGAGTAAAGTCGAAAATACCTTGTTTGTTGTGAAAAACCAGGTTGATTCCATACATTTCTCTCAGTTGACGGTAGAAGAGAAAGCTAGTTTTTTAATCGATCAGGTACAGAATAATTCTAGAGTGAGTGGCTTAATGGTTTTGGAACATAATGGTCGTTTTAGTATTCTGCAGCATGAGCAAAATAGTTTTGTATTTGCTACCGATAGTGCTTCTCAAATTGATAATGTAAAATGGTATAGACTAAATAAAAATGCAGAAGTTCAAAATTCTTGGTCATTAGCGCTTGGTTTAGAATTGAATATCTTGAAATGGGGAGAAGAAGTATTTAATCAATCTTATAGGTATCGAACACCATTATGGACCTCTAGTGGTCAAATTCTTGGAATTAAAAATGGCGGATTAGCATCTCATATTACGTGGCGTTCAGAAATTGATGGAAAACTCATTACCTGTATTGCCGTGTTGGACAAAAATTACATGGCTTCCAATATTCCCAATCAGATGAAGGAAAGCTTTCAGAGTTTTATTGTAAATCTAAATGGAGAAGTTTTTCCTTTTCAAGGTCAATCTAAAATGAATTCAGATAGTACACATAAGCTAAGTATTTATAAAAAGGCAAAAGAAAGTTGGAAAGTGACTGGATCTGAGATTCCAGGAACCTTTAGTTTTATATATAATAGCGATGTTTGGTGGTGCCAATCTAATGCCGTGGGTATCAAAGGTGTAAAGGCAGCTGTTTTAAGCATTAATGAAGATGCATTGTATTATACTAGTTTTACAGACCATATTATTGAATTAGTCGTAATTGCCGGATTTTTTATTCTTAGTATAGTTTTGTTTTTTATTGGTAGAAGAAAGAGGTATTTAACATTGGAAGAATTTATAAAGACCCAAAATACAGACAAACATGCTAGAGAGTTAGTGAAACTTGGTGAAAACGATCATCTGGAGTTTAAATCTTCGTTTAGATGGGATTATCAACTTAGTGTAGTAAATAAAGAGTTGGAGGGAGTGATAGCTAAGAGCATCGCTGCATTTAGTAATGCAAGAGGAGGCACTTTATTAATTGGTGTTGATGATGATGGAAATGTTCTTGGGCTAGAAAAAGACATAAGTACATTAAAAAGAAAAGATTTAGACTTTTTTGAAAATACACTGAGAACTTTTTTGAATAAATCGTTTACGGTTTCTTTTGTAACTCAAAATCTAGAAATTAAGTTCCCTGTTATCGATAAAAAAGCAATTTGTAGGATTAATGTCACTGCAAGTCAAGATCCTATTTTTATTGAAATAGCTAAAAACAGTAAAAAAAGTGAACGTTTTTATCTTCGATCCGGAAATACATCTCAAGAGATTACTTCCTTAAGCGAAATTAACAATTACGTGAAAGATAGGTTTTCTGAAAAATGAGAATAATGTCCAGTATTTGGAATCCTTCTGGTTTTGAATAATAATAACATTTTATTAAGGCCAAGGTTTTCAATAAGATGTGTGAAATTATATTTGTTGGTTTAATTTATGATAATGTTGGCATGCTAACAGATGGTATAAAAATTAAGATCCACTATATGAATAAGTATTTATTATTTTTAGGCATAACTTTGCTCATTATATCTTCTTCTTGTGAAAAGAAAGAAGATATTGACCGCGAAAATGTGATAAATAATGAAACTGAGATTTCTTTTGAAAGAACACAAGAAGAATTAGATTCTAGAATTGAATTAGTAAATCGAGCTGTTGATTTTAATTCTGATAAGTCAACTAATGATTTAAGTTATACATGGATCGCAAATATTCTTCCTATAACTTCTAACGGCGTTATATTAAGTGCATCTAGTGTAGATGGGTTTGATGGATCTGTTTATGTTGGATGGCATGCAAAAGGCGAGAATGTAATGGGTGAATTATCCGTTATTTCTTTGACTGATCAAGATCATCCTTTAATGACTCAATATGCCACATTCCCCAAACATGAAATGAATGATATAGAAGTGGTTCCTTATGCTGGTAGGTTATTAGTTGCTGGCCAGGCGAAAGCGGATATTTCTGGAATAACTGTTGGTGATAATAATGCATTTTCGCAAGGATGGAATATCAATCCTGTTACCGGTTATGTGGGATTAATGGAATGGGAAAACTATCTTCCTGGATATTCTGCCAACTCAATAAGTTACCTTGAAAATCAAACTATTTGGTTAAGCAAAGGCTCTGAAGGTGGTTTGACTGTATTTAGAGATGATGATATTGAAGATGTTAAGCTGGATATGGAAATCAGCAAAGCAAAGCATTTTGATGCTTCTGGTGATTACGGTGTATTATTATATGGAGTTGGTTATAATGAGTCGATATTGCGAGTTTGGGACATGACTAATCTATATAATGATTATGTAGAATATACCATTCCTTACGATGTGACAAACCTAGGTAAAAACGGTGTGGTGGTAAATTATGAATTTGCTTATTTAGCCATGGGAAATGATGGAATAATTAAGGTAGATTTAACCAATGGTAATGTTATTCATCAATTTGATTTTGATGGAGGAGGTTTTGCAAATGGAGTTTTTGTAGACTGGAGATATATTTATGCTGCCTATGGTGCTGATGGTCTTTTTGTACTAGATAAAGAAACTTTTGAGGTTTTAGGTAATTGGGATTTTGATGGTTCTTGTAATTATGTAAAGAAAGTAGGAGAATACTTATATCTAGCTAATGGTAGTGAGGATGGATTAATAGTACTTAGAAAAGATTAATAACTCAATAGAATCAAAAAATCCTCTGTAATTCCTTAAACTATCTGTCTGAAATACTGTTTACTGTATTGAGATATCAATAAATTGTAAAAGTATAATAGATTTAACCTGATGTTTTCTTTACTCCCTTTTGATCGGAATGATGCTATTCCGAAAAGTCAGCTATTAAGGCAAACAAAAAACTAGTACATACCATATTTATATTTAGACTTTTGATTAAACATAAGTCATTATCTAAACACTTCTATATAATTTCTGTTGTTTTATTTATCTCTTATATGGAAAGAAACTTGCTGAATATATAGTACAGCTTTTAGCCGTGTTAGATGTATTAAAAAATTGACGTGCATTTTGGTATTAGTAATTTTTTGTAATGAGGTATTATTTTGATATTCCCTTAGATTCTGCAATATTTATATCTCAAGAGCATAAAAAAAGCAGCACCTCCGAAGAAATGCCGCCTCATAAAATCAAATAATACTTTTATCCTTTTCTCACTGAAGATGCACCAGAAACATCGTGTAAATGAATGCTTGGATTTCCTTTGTATTTAACAGAAGATGCACCACTTGCACTGATGGTAAAGTTCTCTAGTATTAATACTCTAACCACAGCTGCACCGCTTGCTTCTAATTCTAAATTGTCAATTTCTAAACCATAAGCATTTATTACAGAAGCGCCACTTAAATCAAGCTCTGCTGAATTTACATGGCCTTCTAACTCTATTTTACTCGCACCACTAAAATCACCTTCTAAGCTGCTTACTTTTAGTTTTAAAGTAACTTCTGAAGCTCCACTAAAATCCAATTCTAGGTTGGTTGTTTCTAATACATCCGAAGAATATAAATCTGCAGCTCCACTAATATCTAGTTCATTTATGCTTTTATAATAGATGGTTAGTTTTAATTCTGAAGGATTATTTATGTCTTCAGTGTTCTCGATATCTAATTCTCCACCACTCACATGTGTTCTAATGTATGGCATGATATTGTCATCGGTTTCAATAACGATTTTTTCTTC
>JADGDY010000206.1 GCA_016744655.1 Bacteroidales bacterium
GTTCAGAATATACTTTTCAAGTGGCTGAGAAGACAGTTCAATACTTGAATTCAAAGAATGTTAAACAAGCAAAAATAAAATTCTCTTTATAAATTATGATGTTCCTAATCACACGACAAAGTTAACTAATTAGTTAACAATTGTCAAGTTGTTTTTTTGAATAAATAATTAGTTACTTATTTATAATCTTTAAATTTTCCATCAATAGAATGGGCTAATTAGAATTCTCGATAAATCCTAAAAAACATTCTATAATGTAATTAATGAGAGAGTTGATAATCTTTAATAAGTAAACTAGCCGATAAGCTAAGTCTCGTGGTTAGGTTTCTTACCATATCGATAGTTAGTCTGCGTTTTCGATTTAGTACTTCAGATACTCTACTTTTACCACCAATTTCATTTATCAAATCTTTTTGTTTTAACTGCATTTCTTCCATTCTGATTTTTATGGCTTCAATGGGGGCGGAAGCATCTATAGGAAAATATTTATATTCATAATCGTCTACCATCAAACCAAGGATATCCAATTCATCACTTTCTGGACTTCCTGTTTATGCATCGAATATTTCTTCTATTCTCTTTAAAGCTTGTTTATAATCAGTTTCTGTTTTTATGGGTTTTAAATTCATAGTTTCTATTTTTTTAATGTAAAAAAAGACGAAACCATAATAGCTCCGTCTCTTATACTCTTAGAAATATTGGACTTACTAAGCTTTCACAACCTTATATTCCATATTTACCAATAAATGTGCTTTAGGTTTGATAGATTGAACCACCTTGTGCTCTTGCTCTAAAACTCTTGCTCTATACTCGTTTTGAGGTTCTTTTCCTCTAACTTTTTGTGCCTTTTTTGTTTCGTGGTAAGTCAATTCAATGAAAACGCCTAAATCTACACCATTGGTTTCAACGGCGTAAAGACCATCGATAATAAGCATATCAACTTCAGAATAATCTGTAGTCAATTGGTCAACTTGCTCTGTAACTAAATCCACACAGGGTCCTGTAGATTTGCTTCCAGTTTTGAATTCTTCCACATTTCTGTAGATGGTGTCCCAATCGTATTCGCCTAAACCAACTGCAGTTTCAATTCCATTATCTGTTCTCCATTGGGTTCTTTCCAAGGGGAGAATGCGATAATAATTATCTATATGTAATGGTTTTGCCACTATTTTATGACCTTTGAGTTCTTTAGCAACAGCATGAGCCAATTCACTTTTCCCAGAACCACTTTCGCCAGAAATGGCAATGATAAATCTATCTTTTTTTTGCTCTAAAATTACTTTTACAATATCTTGAGCTGCAGCAATATGCTTTTCTGTGATTAATAATACGTCGCCTAACATAAATTTAAGTTTAAAGTTTAAAGTTTAAAGTTTAAAGTTGAGGTATCACTCAACTTTAAACTTTATTGTTAAACTAGGTTGATTACTTCTTTAATATTCTCTTCTAAAGATACTTCTTTTCCTGCAATTATCAAAGTGGTATCTTGATTTGCTGCGATGCAAATTTCAGATTTAGAAATATTTATATTGAATTTGACTCCTCTGAATACCATGTTGAACTGGATAGTTTTCCAGTGTTTTGGCAATTGAGGAGTGATTTCTAAGGTTTCTTTGTGGAGGTTGATTCCGGCATAATTTGTTAGAGCAACCATCACTGTAGATGCCATAACTCCTGTATGAATTCCTTCGCCTGTTGTTCCTCCTTGAATATCCACATAATCACTACCTAAAGCACCTTGGTAAAGTTCCCAACTGAGGTCTTCATTTTCGATGATATTTGCCAATTGTGCATGAACCACACGACTTAGAGAAGAACCATGAGAAGTACGAGCTAGATAATAGTCCAAGTTTTTCTCCAAATAATTCTCTGGTAATTGATAACCTAAATTCTCAAAAATCTCGTCCACCTCTTTTTTCTCCAAGTTGAAGAAAGTCATTAAGGTATCCGCTTGTTTTGCTACTTTATAATCGTCGGCAGATTTTCCTTCAGCTTTGAGGAGTCTATCCATGCGATAAATGTTTGTATATTTTTCGCGATAGGCATCCCAATCTAATTCTTTTAAGTCGAAATATCCATCGTATTGCGAAATTATACCCTCCTCAGAAAGAACAATGTTTAAGTTGGCTGCAATATCATCCCAACGAAGCATTTCTTGGTAAGTGAGTTGTATCTTTAATAATACATTCTCTTCGGCAGTACAACCCATTTTGGTGGTGATTTCTTTCACTTTTCCAAGCATCCATGCCACCATAATATTGGTGTAGGCATTGTCTTTTAATCCGCCTTCTTTAGCGTCTGGATACATTTCGTGGAATTCATCTGGTCCCATCACCTTATCTATACTGTATTTGCCAGTCTCTTCATTTTTAGAAGATTTACTAGCCCAGAATCTACAGATTTCTAGGAACATTTCAGCTCCAAATTCTTCCATGAATTTCACATCGTTGGTGGCAATGAAATATTCATAAACATTATAAGCAATTGCTAAGCTCACATGTCTTTGCAGGCAGCTATTGTCTTCGCCCCATTTTCCTGAAAGAGGATTTAAGTGAACAGTCTGAGTTTCTTCACTTCCGTCGGAACCGCTTTGCCAGGCGTACATAGCTCCTTCATAACCATTCTCTTTTGCATACTCACGTGATTTGTTTAATCTGCGATAGCGATACATTAATAGCGATTTAGAAACCTCCGGATAATGTATGTTATAGAAAGGAAGAATGAATAATTCATCCCAGAAAATATGTCCACGATAAGCTTCACCATGAAGTCCACGAGCTGTTACACTAGCATCTAATTCTGTATTGAATTCAGAGGCAGAAAGCATCATGTGGTAGGAGTGGAGGCGTAAAAGCTTTTGACTCATTCGGTCTCCTTCAACTTGGATGTCTATATCTTCCCAAATTTCAGCCCATTTAGTTTTGCTTTCTTCATAAAGTGTATCGAAAGACTCTAAATCATTTAGTTGGTCTAAAGCTAAAGATTCTGGCTTTTCAACCACATGAGAACTGTAAATGCTGAGGAGCTTTTCAATTTTAAAACTCTGCTTTTCTTTTAAATCAGCCTCATAATAAGCATAGGCTCCTTCGTTTTCTACTTTCGATTGAAAGGTTTCGCTACATGTAGCGCCTTCAGCATGAGCACAATGTTTTATGGCCTGGCTTACAGTGATATTAGATTGACGAGTTTTTACGTTTACGAGTAGTTTTTCGTCGGTTGCATTTGCAGATATAAACTCCAAATGGTTCTGATTTAGAGTGTTATATCTGTTGACTCCTCGGTTTTCAATCTGTCCATCAATTCCAATTCTGAAAGTGATTTTTCCTTCGAAGTTTAAAGGGGTGAACACATATTGTTGTGCTCCAGCATGCTGACGAACCATACTCGCCATTCTTTTGGATTCAATTTGGAATCGCTTGCCATCAGCAGCTTTTACAATTAAATTTTTGGAATATAAGCCTGTTTTGAGGCATAAATGTTTCTTGTAAACTTCGAATTCCGCAGTTTTGTAATTCCACCATTCACCATCATTGATTTTAAATTCTATCAATGTCCAGTTTGGAGTATTTACAAAATCTTCGTTGGGAATCATGCGGTCACCAATTGGCGACTCTAAAATATTATATAAACTTGCAATATAAGTTCCGGGGTAGTGTTTCTCGTCGGCTCGTACTTCTTCCATAGCTCCACGATTACCAAAATAACCATTTCCAACTGCTAATAAAGACTCACGACTTTTTTCTTTAGCCTCCTCATATTCATGATAAGTGATAGACCAATTGTCTTTTTCAAGGCCATCCTCAAACCATTTATTGATGCCTTCCAGCTTAATTTCTTCAATATCTTCAACAACAATATCGGCTCCATTTCTATAGAGTTCTTCAATATTTTTCTCACGAGCTAAACCTAATACAAAGCCAAAATTTCCAGCTTTTCCGGCAGCTACTCCTGATGAAGCATCCTCTACAACCACAGCTCTATCATAGCTCACGCCTAAATTATCAGCAGCAGTTGTGAAAATGTCCGGAGCAGGTTTTCCATTTAATCCTAAGCGAGCAGCATCAGTACCATCAACTATGGTTTCCACAATATCGAAAACGCCAGCGGCTTTCAATACCAAACGACAATTTTTGCTTGAAGAAGCTACACCTAATCGTAAATTGTGTTCCTTCATTTGATGCATTAATTCGATAGTACTGTCAAAAGGAGTAACACCATCACGGTCTAATACTTCATTAAAGGCTTTGTTTTTTCTATTTCCTAGTCCACATACTGTCACTAGTTCAATGTCATCCTCAACATCACCAAATTCCAGTTCGATATTACGGCTAGCGAGAAAATCCCTAACCCCATTATAGCGTGGTTTACCATCCACAAAGGGTAGGTAGTCTTTTACATAATCAAACTCCTGAAAAGGCTCATCGGTTTTTTGAGCTCTATCCATAAGGTATTCATCAAACATTTTTTTCCATGCTGCTGCATGAACTTCTGCTGTTTTGGTGATAACTCCATCTAAATCGAAGATGATAGCATCGAAGTTGAATTTTGAATTGGACATGTTGTTATTGTTTAGGTTTGAAGTTTTTGAAGTGAAAAAGTTCATAAAGTGCCTTGAGTACTTAGAGTGCCTAAAGTCTTTAGAAAAGTCTTATCTTCTTTACTTCTTTTTTTTAATCTTTTAATTTAGAACTTATTGATGTGAAAATAGCCAATAACTCTCTGGCTTCTTTCATTATGTTTTCCAGTTTATCTTTCGATAACCACTCTATTTCTTCAATTATTTCGAGCCAATAAACCGTTTCACTTGCTTCTGACTCGCTGATTTTTATTTTATTGGCAAAATCTTTCTTACTTCGCGAACGATTTGCTTCTCTATAATTAGCTCCAACACTTGTTCCTGATTTTGTAATTTGGTTTTTTATCACTTTTGCTTCAGGAGAGTTTGGTAAAGAGGTTGATAACCTAATAATCAATAAAGCAAATTTCTTTGTCCTTATTTCTAGTTGTTTAGCAAACTCTTTATTTTCCATGAGGTTGTTCAGTTTAATATTAGATCTATCTTTTTTTTCAACTTTAAGTAATTAAGGCACTTTAGTCACTCTAAGTACTCTTATAAAGAAATCCAATAAGAAGAATAACTAGGAACCAATACTTTATTCTTCAATGTTAGAATATTTTGTCCCAATATATCTTGGAATGGAAAACGACCATCGTACTCATAGCTAATATCTGTACCTGAAAGATTGATTAAAACCAATATCTCTTCATTTTCATATTTACGTTTATAACTTAATAAACCGAGTTCATTATTCTCTAACCATTCAATGTTACCTCTTCCAAATGCTTTATATTTATTTCTGGCATTCACCATGGTACTTAATCCAGAGAATATTTGAGACTCGAAGCTGTCGCGCTTGTCCAACTGGGATTCTACTTCTTCCCAGTTCACTTTTCCGCGAACTAAAAATCTAGTATCATCTTTACCTGTCATCTGAATCATTTCCTTATAAAACTCCTCATCGTTTCCTTTTCCAAACTCATCACCATAATATAAAACGGGTGTTCCTGGTAAGGAAAGCATAAGACTGTATGCTAATTTTATCTTCTGCACATCTTTTTTGAATAGCTCAGAAAGACGAGATGAAATACCTTCTCCAACTCTAAAATTCCATTCAGGTTGGTGGCAATAATTTTTATGGATATAGGCTCTATCAGCTTCATCAACATATACCAATTCTAAGCTTAATTCATCATGGCAACGAAGGAAGGTAAACCATTGGCTATTCTCAGGAATTTCAGGTGTAACAGCTGGGCTTAAAGTTTTTAATACAGGTTCGGCACTCTCCATGCTCAAAGCTTTAAACATTTGAGGCATTAAAGGAAAGTGATAAGCAGCATTACACTCATCTCCAGTTTTTATATAATCAACAACATCCTGTGGTTTTTGGCAAGCTTCGGCTAATAATAATGTTCCTGGACTTAAATATTCGCTTACCGCTCTGAAAAAACGGAGGATGGTATGTGTATGTGGCAAGTTTTCACAATCGGTACCTTCTTCTTTCCAAAGGTAAGGAATGGCATCGGCTCTAAAGCCATCAACACCTTGCTGCATCCAAAAAGCAATATTTCTGCTCATTTCCATTAAAACAGCTGGGTTGCGATAGTTCCAATCAGGTTGGAATTCAAAAAAGCGGTGGAAGAAATATTCCTCTCCATCTTTTTCCCAATTACTCGGGCACATTCCTTTGAATAAAAGGCGTGCTTCTTTATATTTTTCGGTGTCTTTATTCCAAATGAAATAGTCTCTGTAAGGATTGTCTTTTCCTTTACGAGCTTCTTGAAACCAAGGGTGCTCCATGCTACAATGGTTCATGGCGATATCGAAAATCACTCTGATACCCTTGCTATGTGCATGATTTAAAAACTCACGGAATTTAACTTGCTGTTCTTCAGATGATGAAGTGTCAGGCATATTAAAAAGCTCCGGACGAATCCTGCGGTAGTCTTTAATATCGAAACCAGCATCTTTCATTGGAGAATCGAGGATGGGTAATAACCACAAACAAGTCACTCCTAAAGAAGCTATATGGTCGAGTTTCTCGGTTAAACCATTGAAATCTTTATTAAACAAATCAACATAAAGACTATAAACCACAGCATCTTTATACCAATCTGGATTCTCGTTTGTTGGGATTTCCTTCTTTAAATCAATAAGTTCTGCAATGAAGTCCTCTAATATTGCTAAAGGCTCATTAGGATATAGCTCCTTAAAATTGTCTTTTAAAATTTCGAAATTCTGCTCTTTGTTCATGTTAAAAACCTTGATGATTTGTTCAATTTTTTCAATTCCTTTTATGCAAATTTAATAACAAAAGGAGTGGTTTACACTAAGGTACAAAAAGTATGGGACTTTCAATCGTTTGCGTTAAAAAGTTTTGCATTGGTAACGTTTGCGGTTGGTGGCTTTGTGTGATTTTATTAAAACTCATGAGTAAAGCTGAGCAAAATTCAATGGTTTTTTTAAAATTATTGAAAAACAGATACTTAATGCAACCATTTTTTTATTAACATAGTCTATAACTTTATAAAGTGTAACATACCAAATGTCAAAATATCTATATTATGAAAATTATCACTATTATTTTAAGCATTATTCTTTTAATTATTTCAAATATTGTTGTTGCTCAGGATTTTCCAACTCGAGGGGAGGTGTTTGATTATGATGTTGGGGATGTTTTTCATATTCAACATGATGTGTTTTTCGGTCATGTAAATGACCCCGGAGGCTCAACAGAATTGAAAATTACTGAAATACTTGATAAAAATTTTAGTGAAAATTTAGATACAATATTTTATATTTCTTTTGTTCAAAAGATTTCGTACAGTGAATATGAATCTGAACATGTGTATACTGAGGATACGATAAATTCGTTTATTACAAACTTAAATGATATTATCGAAGGAGATGAAGTAGTTGAAGGAGGAGAAGCATTTAATGGAAGGAAGAGTGTTAAGACATCGTATAGCTGGGAAAATGGGGCGGATGAGCATTCCAGATCACATCGATGGACTTTAGGATGTGGAAAAACAATAACATATCATAGAAATTGGAGTTGGAATACAATGCTTTTAGATAAAAGTAGAAAAGCATTAGTTTATTATAAAAAAGAAGACGAAGAATGGGGAGAAGAATTAGTTCTTGTTGGGCTTGAAGAGGAAATTGATGAAAGTAGTTTTGAGGTTTTCCCAAACCCAGTTCAAAATCAACTGAATATAAAAACTCAATTCAATAGAGATTATGAAGTCCAGATTTTTAATTCTATTGGACAGCTCATATC
>JADGDY010000026.1 GCA_016744655.1 Bacteroidales bacterium
AGAGATTTACGAACCATTTACAGCCCAACAAATCTCTGATAAAGTTGCCGAATTGGTGAGTCCCAAGAAAGTGAATGCAAGAGTTAAGGTCTTATTCCAAAGTATAGAAAACCTTCACATTGCTGTTCCTGAACACACTGGCGATTGGTATTTCACAGGCAACTATCCAACACCTGGAGGTTATAAGGTTGTAAATACTAGCTTTATCAATTATGTAGAAGGTAATTCTGGAAGAGCTTATTAAGGTTTTCCAATCTTATTTTTTTAGTATATAAGTCTTATTTTGAGCATTTCAAATGTCTTATATTTGCTTTAATTATTCTAATATCGAATAATTAAAATACATTATATGGATTATAGAGATCACGTTTTTCTTACTGTTGCCGAAAATCTTAGTTTTTCTAAAGCTGCTGAGGCTTTGTTTGTGAGTCAACCTGCTGTCACCAAACATATCAAAGAATTAGAAAGCAAACTAAATATTAGCTTATTCCAAAGAAAAGGGAATAAAATATATCTTACTGAAGCTGGTCGTCTGACTTATGATCATCTAAAAAAAATTAGACTTTCGTATAAAGCCCTCGAATATGATATTGAAAGATTAAATAATGCCTTTAAAGGAAGTTTGCGAATTGGTGCTAGTTCAACTATCTCACAATATCTATTACCTAAAGTACTCGCTGCTTTTTACAAAAGATATCCTCAGATAGAGTTATTTCTGTTTAATGGCAATTCATTTGAAATGGAGCAAAAGCTTTTGGACAATGAAATAGATATGGCTTTGGTAGAAAACGAATCCTCGCAATCGAACATCAAATACCTTGACTTCCAGGATGATGAAATTATTGTGGTAACAGGACAAAATAGTGTTTTTGGGAAAAGGAAAACTATCAATTTAAACGACATATCTGAAATCCCGATTGTACTTCGAGAACAAGGTTCCGGAACCCTACAGGTGATACAAAAAGCTTTGGCAAAACATCAAGTGCTGCTATCAAATCTGAAAATAGTTATGCATTTAGGAAGTACCGAATCCATAAAAAATTTCCTTGGGGATTTTGAAGGAATAGCATTGGTTTCTGAAAAATCTGTGGAAAGAGAATTACAAGCTAAGGAACTCGTGAAGCTTAAAATAAAAGATGTTACTCTAAATAGAAAGTTTCGTTTGGCATTGCAACAAGGAGAACAAGTTTCAGCAACTAAACTTCTCATAGATTTTATTCTCCACTATAACTATTAGTTATTAATTATTACTATTTAGTATTTGATATAGTTATATTTGGAGCTTAATTTTGTCCTCAAATAATGGATGAAATGATAGATATAAGCTCAAAAAAAACAACTATAATTTATAGTCTTGGAATAGCCATTTGTTTTCTACCAATAATAACTCCGAGCATGGCTTTAGCAATAGGAATATTGTTATCTGCTTTCGGTTTAACACATCAAGTTTTCACCAAGCACAGTTCATTAGCTCTAAAAATATCTATTGTATTAATGGGCTTCGGAATGAATCTGCCCCAAGTAATTATGGTTTCGAAGACTGGCTTTGTTGATACTGCCATTTCAGTATTTTCGGTGATGATACTTGGTTTCCTATTAACCAAACTCCTAAAAGTTGATTCTAAAATTGGCATATTGATTTCCTCAGGTACTGCCATTTGTGGGGGCAGTGCTATTGCGGCCATAGCACCAGTTATTGGATCTAAAAACTCCCAAACTTCATTTGCTCTTGTAGTCATTTTTGTATTAAATGCACTAGCCTTATTTATATTCCCAGTGATTGGTCACTATTCAGAAATGAGTCAGGTGGAATTTGGTATTTGGGCTGCTATCGCCATTCACGATACCAGTTCTGTGGTTGGGGCTGCGGCTATTTTTGGTGAAGAGGCTTTACAAGTAGCCACTACTATTAAAATGATTAGAGCTTTGTGGATTGTGCCTTTGTCACTTTTCATAGCTGTTGTTCAAAGAAACGCTAGTAAAAGTAATGTAAGAGTACCATGGTTTATTGCCGTTTTTGTATTGGCAATTCTAATCACCTACTTTATTCCTTCAGCATTATCGTTTTTTAATTATCTAGATTGGCTTGGTAGAAAAGGAATGGTGGTGGCCTTGTTTCTAATTGGCTCTGGTATTTCGTTCTCAGAAGCTAAAAAAGCTGGCTGGAGAAGTTTTTTAATGGGGATACTTTTATGGCTAGCTATAAGTATAGTTTCTTTTCTAATCATTATTAATTCTTAAACTTATGGATATACTTCTGATCATATTAATAATAGCAATAGCAAGTATTATTAAAGGAATAACAGGCTTTGGGTTTGCTCTAGTTTCGCTTCCTTTATTATTGAATTGGTATTCTCCACTAGAACTTATTCCAGTTTTAGTATTATGTAATCTAGTAGCTTCCTTTATTATTGTACTTCAAAGAAAAGAACATCAACTCCTTGATAAGAATTTTAAATCTCTGATTATTTCTGGAGGAGTGTTTACCATTGCCGGTGTAACGACCTTACATTATGTATCGGAGGATTTGTTGATTACAATTATGAGTGTGTTTTTTATAGTATTAAGTCTTTTATCTCTTTTAGGAGTTAAATACGCTTTAAAACCATCCCCTATTATCTTTAAAATAGCTGGGGCTTTATTTGGTTTTTTAACAGGAAGCATCTCTGTAAGCGGGCCTCCATTAGCGTTGTTTCTGAATTCCCTTGGTGTTAGCAACCAGGCATTCAGAGAAGTGTTTTCTTGGTTTAGCATAGTTACTTCAGTAATTGCAATAATAGGCTTCTGGATCTCAGGAATGATAAAGTTTCAAACCATTGAGTTAACCATTCTTTTTCTTCCCATCCTTTTTGGTGGCTCATATATTGGTAAGCGCATCAATAATAGAGTGCCGGTCAAGGTATTCGAAACAGCCGTTTTAGCGATTACTCTAGTCTCCTCTTTCTTATTATTGCTGCACTAATAAGTTCGAATAAGTATTTATTAGCACATACAAATCAGTTCAGGTTAATCATTAGAATATCTTGGCTGAGAATATAAAACCCACCAAGGAAATCCTTGATGGGTTAAAAAATATATTTCTCTAGTATCTTAAACTGCTATTCAAATTATTTAAAAACAACTGGTTCCACTTTAAAACCATCCTCAGTTATCATTTTGAAATAATACATTCCTTTATCATAACTTGAAGTATTAATGATAGTGGTTTTCCCTTGTGATTGGAATTCTCCAATGACTTGTCCAACTTGATTCACCAATTGAATTTTATAATCTTCTATTCCATCAGAAATAATAGAAACTTGATGAGCTGTAACTGGATTCGGATAAACCTTTATCTCTTTCTTACCGATAACATTAATATTGTCAATCACAGGATCTAAAGCAATTGCTATCTCAACTAATTCTTCTGCCACATCAATAGTTCCTTCATAAGAATAGAAATCTTCATGATTTACAGTAACACTTAATTCATTAGCAAATAGAACATCTGTAAAGGTTACTAAACCAGAAACGTCTGTTAAAAGAGTTGAGCCATTTAGGTTGACTTCTGCCCCTTCTATGACATCACTGCTTACCTCATCGGTGATGGTAAAAACTACAGTTGCATAATCAAAATTAGACTCTCCAATACTGCCATCGGTGAATATATTCTGAGCCATCACTCTGGTGTCATCACCTAACTCATCGCTCCAAGTTACTACAGCTTGATCATTATGGAAATCGCTTAAAAAGGCGTGAGTTTTTGAGTTTTGCGAGTTGCTTAACTCGGTCGGACTCTCCCAAACTTGTTCACCCTCGGCATCTATTGCCAACATATTTAAACTCCATAGATAAGAAGATCCTTCAAAATAATTGCGATAGAAATAATAAGTATCATCCCCTATTTGTACGGCTTGAGAACCATATTGCAATTGTTCGTTTAAAGGAATAATGGTAGCACCAGCTTCACCTTCTAAAAGCTGTCCATCAGGGCTTACTCTTTGGTATTTTAATGCGGCTTGACTTTGATTGCCATTTAGCAGATTCCATAGCACCACAAATTCTCCATTGGTATTGGGGCCAGAAATGACTTCTGATAGTTGATGGCCACTAGCTTCTGTTCCTAATAGTAACCCATTAGTTTCCCATTTTACCACACCTTCAGCATCCACAAACTGAGCATAAACTTCATTGGTCATATTACTGTATCTGTCGTCGCTCCAAGCAAAGTATAAACTTCCATCACCGGTTCCAAAAAGGTGTAAATCATCCCATGCTGCTATTCCTCCAGCTTCGGTGATTGTTTTTACGGCATCCCAAATCATCTCTCCATCGCTATCACATCTAATAGCTGCAATATGACGAGTTAAGGCAGGGAAATTTCCGGTTTCTTTGAAAAAACCAAAACTAAATCCGCCATCTTCATTGGCAATAGCAGATGGAAATGCCCATTTCGAACCAAAGCCAGAGAATTCTTTACCATTTTCACCCCATGCCAAGCTGCCATCTTCTGTAATTTTATAAACGAATATTTTATCTGTTCCTGCAGAATAATTGGTAGAAAATAATACAATAACAGAATTATCATCGCTTACAATTCCTGTGGGTTGATACTCATCGGAGCCAGAAACAGGAAATACAATCCCATCTTCGCCCCACATTTGATTTCCTTCGCCATCAACTTTGTAAACCACCACATCTTTATTTCCATTTCTGGTATCTGAGAAAATCACAATTGCATTCCCATCATGGTCACTAAGAAGTGTATAATCATCCACCCAAGAATTCTGAGGATGGCTACTCACTTTCATATCATTTTCCCAAATCTCTGTTCCATCGTGGGCCGAAAAAGCCAAGTTCATATCTAAATTCCCCGCACCACCATACCAAGAAAAGAAGTATTCTCCACTTGGAGTACTGGCTACTTTAGGCACATAGTGTGCAGTGGCATCATCATTAATAATTGTATTTAATGCGGCATCATCAGTCCATTGAGCTTGAGCACCAATAGCCACCAATAAAAATAAAATACATAGTTTTTTCATAATTTGTATTCTTTGTGAGTTTATCTTCAATACATATTTCTAGCAATATACGGATAATTCATAAATTTTAGAAACAAACAGGTCAATTGCACAGGTCAAATGCATACATTTTATTTGTGTAATTATTTTGAAACAGCTAGTGCGGATTTGGTACGGTTAAAATAAGCTTTTTTTGCTAATCATTCGCCCCGAAAACATTTCCACGCTAGCTTCTTGTATTTTAAAAGACGCTATCCAGCATTTTTTCGTTTTAAATAAAGTATTAGTTTACACTGATCTGATGCATCTAAATGTTCTAATCTTTCAACTGATTGAATTTCAATAAATAAAAATGGGATATTCCTGAAAAAATACAAATTTCTTCTTTGTGAAATTTCAAGTTTACTTCTAGAAAATCAGTGGAGTAGTTATACAATAGAGGACTTCAAAGGATTTCAAAAAGAGCCACTAAGAATTATAATACGTTTACTCTAGGAATCCTAAAAAGCTCATTAATTAATGGTATGCATCATTCTTTCTAGAAAAATATTTCCATCATAGAATATTATTATTTTTGCAAAGCAGATGAATATACAATCATCCTCTGATACAATAATCGAAAATCGATTTGAAGATTCAATAGAAGCAATGATACATACTAAAATGAATAATAATCGACAAAGTATTTTAAGCTTATTCCATCTTAATCAATGGAAGTCCAAAATCATCATGTTTGTATTGGTCATTTCTCCCTTATTCATCTTTTCTCAAAACCAAGTAGAATCTTTGATTGATAGTTTAACCATAGTAAAAAGCCCTATAGAAAAGGTTAGAATCAGCAATAAAATTGCATTGGAATTAAAAGATATTGATTGGGAACGCACCTTGAATTATCTCAACTATTCAGAAGAACAAGCTGAAGCCTCAAAGGATGAAAATGCCTTTGCATTATATTACATTGCTGCGGGAGATATTTTTAATGATAAAGATGTGTTAGATGTGGGTTTAGAATATTATCATAAAGCCCTAACAATTTATCAGAATCAAAACAATACTCAAGAATCTTTTAAGCTGGAAAATAATTTGGCCATTATCTATGCCAAACTCAATAATAAGGACAAAGCATTATTCTATTTCAAGAAAGTGTATCAATTTCAAGCTCATGAAAATGATTCTGTTTACCTAGCGCAAATCTTAAATAATATTGGAACGCTCTATATTGATTTGAATACGGATTCTTCCTTAGTATATTATTATAAATCCCTAGATATCGTTCAGAAACTTAACGATGTGAACATGTTTGCCTATCTCTATCCCAATTTAGGCCGAGCTTATTCTCTAAAAAATGATTCGGAACAAGCACAAACCTATTTCAATAAAGCCAATGCACTTACTAATGGAGAATTAAATGATGATATAAAAAGTATGGTCTTTCAGTTCTTATCAGAGCATCACATGAATTGTCAGCAAACAGATTCTGCCATTTGGTATGCCCAAAAAGCATTAGATTTATTGAGTCATGATTTATATGGTTTCAATTATCAGAATGTGGTTAAGGTATTGTATCATGCTTATTATAATGAAGAGGATTATGAAAATGCAGCCAAGTATTTTGTGATTTACGATGCGGTAAGAGACAGTATTAATGTGGAGGAAAAGGCCGTAAATGTGGAGCGGATAAAGCTAGAGATTGAATACCAAACCAAAGATCAAATCAGAACTTTAAAAGAGAAGAAAGCCAAGTTTGGTTATATCATTATAGGCTTGAGTTTGGTTTCTGGATTACTCATTTTGCTTATTTTTCTGGTTAGGTATAGAAATCGACTTACTAAAGTTGAGTTAGAAAAAGAGCTTGGCGAATCAAAACGGGAAGAACTAAATGCCAAGCTCGAACTAAAGAATAATATGTTAATTGCAAAAGCAATGACAGAAATACACAGAACTGAAATTGTTCAAGAGATACTAGAAGATTTAAATGCCGTGAAGCTTAAGGCAGTTAAAAAAGAAACTCAACATGCTATTGATGCCATCTCAAACAGACTAACCCAGAATAGCAATACCAATATCTGGAAAGAATTCGAAGTGAGTTTTGAGCAAGTGCATGAAACCTTTTTCAAAAACCTGAACGAAAACCATCCTGATTTAACATCCAATGACAGGAGATTAAGTGCCTTATTAAAGCTAAACCTCACTTCAAAAGAAATCTCTCAAATCACAGGACAATCTTATAAATCTATTGAGAATTCACGTACTCGATTGAGAAAAAAACTAGGTCTCACCAACACAAAAACCGATTTGGTGGTTTATTTGAATACCTTAAATTAAAATCCATTTAGTTCTCACCCCAGTTTTATTAATCTTTATAAATTCTTTATTTGCCTAATTATCTGCTTATTAAATAGGTGATGAGTGTTTTTGATGTGCCCAAATTTTGGCTATGAGTGAAGGGAGTAGGGTGAAATATTAGTTCAATTGTTTCGCCCCATATAGTTTTGCCAAAAAGTAAATGATAAGATTATAATGGCAGACAAAGAAAAAGAAGTCAAAGATATCAATCTACAATTAGAAGAATTGAAGACAAGGAATAAGGCTTTAAAAAAAATCATTATTGAATTGGACAAAAACAATAAAAACAAATCGAAAAAATAATAATCATGAAAAAATTATCTTTATTAATTGCATTATTAATTACGCTAGGTTCATTTGCACAATGGACTTCTGACACAGATGTGAATACATTAGTAGTAGAACCTGGTGGAAATGATATGCAAGCAGTCCAAACTGCAGATGGGCAAACATATGTGGTTTTCTGGAAATCAGTTGGAGCTCCTAATAATTACGAATTATGGCTTCAATTATTAGATGCCTCTGGTAATAAACAATTTGGTGATGAGGGGATGATGATCAGCAATACTATTCCAATGAGTACTTTTACTGTTGCTTGGTCGGTAAGTGTTGATGCCAATGATGATTTATATGTTGGTGTTACTGGTACAGGTGATTATTCAGGTAGAGTATTTAAAATGGATACTGAAGGAACTCATTTATGGGGAACTGACGGATTAGTCATTACTGGTACTGCTTTTAATGTGACACTTCTACCAATGCAAAGTGGAAATATTGCTGTTTCTTATATTGCTGGTGACCAAGCAGTGATTCAAAAGTTTGATAGTGACGCCAATCCTATTTGGGCTAACCCCACAACTATTACAAGTGGAACAAGTAAGACTGCTCCAGGTAATATGTTTGAAACTTCAGATGAATCTATCTCAATGATGTTTCATACCTACGCATATGGAGTAAACTCAACTATGTACGCTCAGAAATATGACAATGATGGTAATGCTGTGTGGACAAACCCAAGTCAATTATCCGATAAAACTACAGCATACAATACCACATATAGTGGCGTTCAAGATGGCGATGTGTTTTATATAGGATATATGGGAGTACACGACAATCGTTTCGATTCTTATGTTCAATGTGTGAATCCTGATGGAACTTTGCCTTGGGGGCTTAATGGTATGGATTTCGATATCAATGAAACTAATTTTGAGATGAATACACAGATTGCTTTTGAAGAAGGTTCTCCATACGTATGGGCGATTTGTATATATACCGATAATAATCAAAATCAAGCTGGTGAATTTGTTCAAAAGTTCGACAAAGAAACTGGTGCCAGACAGTTCACTGATAATGCAAAAATGATTTATGGATTGAATGCTATACCTAAAGTTCATGCAAGTGCATTACATATAACCGAAGGACATCCTTTCTTCTTGTTGAAAACAGGTATGGATAATGGCGCTTCACCTACTAGACTAGATGTTTTAAAACTAGATACAGATGGTAATTTTGCATGGCCAGAAGAAGTAAAACCAATGGCCACTTATGAAGCCAATAAAGGGCGTATTTATTTAAGTGGAGCTATTAACAATCAGTGTGTGGCTTTATTTAATGAAGACAAATCCAATGGCGAAAAAATATATGCACAAAATTTCGTTTTTGGAGAAGTTAGCACACCAGAACAACCTGTTTTAGTGAGCCCAGAAAATGAAACAGAAGATGTGGCCCTAGCTGCAACATTCACATGGGAAGCTTCAATTGGTGCGGCAAGCTATACTTTGCAAATTGCAGAGGATGCTTCTTTTACAAATATGGTGACCGAAGAAACAGGCATCTCAAACACAGAATATGATTATACCCTAGCTAATTTCGAGACTACTTATTATTGGAGAGTGAAAGCCAGTAATACAAGTGGAGATAGCGATTGGTCAACAACTTGGAACTTTACAACATTAATGGCAGCTCCAGAACAGCCTGTTTTATTAACGCCAGAAAATGAAGCCACAGCTCTTCCAAAGGAATTGACTTTTACTTGGGAAAGCACACAAAATGCAGATACTTATACCCTGCAGATTTCTGAAGATGAGGCGTTCACATCATTATTAGTGGATGAAAGTGGATTAACGGCAACTAGTTATGATTTTATATTACCTGACTATTTAACTACTTATTTTTGGAGAGTGATGGCTACAAACACCACAGGTGATAGTGATTGGTCAGCAGTATGGAGCTTTACCACCGACCTAAATATCGGTATGGAGAATATAGCAGCAGATTTAGATTTAAATATCTATCCAAATCCTGCTACTGAGTATATGATGATTGATTTAAATCAAAATGCCACAATTTCTATTTATTCATTGGCCGGAACATTAGTTAAATCTATTGATATTGATGGGAACAATAGCAAAGTGGATATCTCAGACCTAGCAGATGGAGCTTATTTATTGAAGCTTTATAGTACAGAAGGAGCTTATTTATCTTCTCAAAAGATGATTAAAAAATAATACGGAGAGTTTGTAATGAGTTGAATACCCCAACATTCGTTCAGAATGCTTGGGGTATTTTTTATACCCATTGTTTAATGAAATGAGCTATAAAAGCATTTCATTATTACAATGGTTAATGCCGATATGAAATAATCTAGTGTAAAAAGTATTTTCTTAATACAAACTTTATTTCATCGTCGGCATTATTCCTAACACCCAATAAATCACAATAGAATTTGAAAGAGAAACCCTATCTGTCCAATAAATCGAAATAATTGGACAAATAAGCAAATCATGTTCATTTTTTGATGGTTCTGGGGTGTTTGATCAGTTTTATTGAAAAAATGGACACCCAAAAAGATAGTATTGAGGTATTTTATGTGAATGATGATTTAATACGGATATTGGAGGGCTAGCTTATCAGGTACCTTCTGTATTTTACTTAATTCTACGAATTGATATATTGCTTAATGGTTTTTTTCTTAGCTTTGGGATGATGAAAGTTCAATTAGTATGATTGAGTTTCCTGATAGTATTTATAGCATCAAATCCTTTTAAAACCAGTTATGTTAAACTATTACTATTCAGATAGCATTATTAATTTTAGTCAAAAATCTCTCGAAACAATTATAGGAGAGATATCAGTAAATAGCAGAACTGGTCATATAAATACTGAATTGTATGCATGGGAAAATCAGGTTTTAACTCTTAAAGAAGCATTAAAAAATAGAGAAGGGCAATTGTATTTTGAATTTTCAATCCCTCGGATGGGTAAACGAGTTGATTGTTTGCTGATAATTAGAAACATAGTTTTTGTAATAGAGTTCAAAGTAGGTGAGAAAATGTATCTCAGTCATGATGTTGAGCAGGTTTGGGATTATGCTTTAGATTTAAAGAATTTCCATAAACCTAGTCATGAATTATTACTTGTTCCAATTCTTGTTGCAACTCATGCGGATTGCTTACCTATCGATATTATTGCCACTAGTCACTATGATAACCTTACAGAACCACTGAAGACTAATTCAAAAAATCTTGGTAAAACTATAGATAGTGTTTTGAGCTTTTTCGCATCAGAAGAGGGTGTGAATTGCAACAAATTTGTTACAGGAAGTTATTCTCCAACACCAACTATTATAGAAGCTGCAGTAACATTATATAATAATCATAATGTTGAAGAAATTACAAGAAGTGATGCCGATGCAACTAATCTGAAAGTTACTACAAAGTATATTTCGGATACAATTTCAATCGCTAAAAAAGAAAGCAAGAAAATAATTTGCTTTGTTACTGGAGTACCTGGAGCAGGAAAAACACTCGTAGGATTGAAAGTAGCTTCTGAGCATTTAGATAATGAAAAAGGTAATTCTAGTGTGTTCTTATCAGGAAACAAGCCATTAGTTCATATTTTACAAGAAGCATTGACAAGAGATAAAGTTTTACAAGAAAAGCTAAAAGGAATTAAGTTAACCAAGAAAATTGCGAGAGAAGGTGTAAAATCATTTATTCAAATTATCCACCATTATAGGGATGAGTATTTAAGAGATAAAAAAGCACCATACGATCACATTGCTATTTTTGATGAAGCACAACGTGCCTGGACAAAAGAACAAACTGTAAAATTCATGCGGGAGAAAAAGAACGAACCAAACTTTCAATTCTCAGAGCCTGAGTTCCTAATTTCTTGTTTAGATCGACATAAAGATTGGGCTGTGATTGTTTGTTTAGTTGGTGGTGGACAAGAAATAAATACTGGTGAGGCAGGGATATCTGAATGGATAAAAGCTGTAAAAAGTTCTTTCGCTAATTGGGAGACAAGAATTTCACCTAACTTGTTTGATTCAGAATATGATGCCATTGAAGCCATCAAAGGATTAAAAGAATGTAGTAGAGTAGAATTTAATACAGACTTGCATTTATCGGTTTCTATGCGTTCATTTAGAGCAGAAAATGTCTCAAGATTAGTCAAGGAACTATTGGATTTGAACACTGAAGCGAAAACCACGCTGAAACTGCTTGAAGATAAATACCCAATTGTTTTAACAAGAGATTTAAAAAAGGCAAAAAATTGGTTGAAAGAAAAAGCTAGAGGAAGCGAAAGATATGGAATGGTGGTTTCTTCACAAGCCTATCGATTAAAGCCTTTGGCTATAGATGTAAGATCTCCAATCAATCATGTCAATTGGTTTCTAAATGGGAAAGATGACATAAGATCATCATATTTTCTGGAAGATGTTGCAACAGAATTTCAAATTCAAGGTTTAGAGCTGGATTGGGCCTGTGTTATTTGGGATGGTGATCTAAGATTTCAAACTGATCATTGGTCAACACATTCTTTTAAAGGAAATAAATGGCAAAATATCAATAAAGAGATTAGAAAGAAATATCTTATTAATGCATATAGAGTTTTACTAACTCGATCTAGGCAGGGAATGGTTATTGTAGTTCCTGAGGGTAACAACGAAGACCATACAAGGCAACCAGAATTCTATGATTCTACATATCAATATTTGTCAGAAATTGGAATTAAGAATATATAAATTTCTTCTTTATAACTCAGTCCAAAATGTAACTTCTACCTAATTCAAAATCAAATGCGAAACCGATGATTTCGCATTTCAAAATCTAGTTGAAATAATAAAAACAATCACACAAAAAAACCCAACGAAAATAAATCGTCAGGTTTTTCAATGATGCAAATCTCAAGACTAGAATCTAAAACTCAGCCCCAATATAAAGTTCCTACCGGGCTCAAAATAAACCATATTTGTTCCTGGCATTTGGTTTTTATAAGCTCTGCTTAAATGCTCCACATAGTTTTCATCGAAGATATTTTCTATGTTCATGGTCACATTTAATCCTCTGCCTATATGATAACGAGCTGAGAAATCGAATATCTTAAAAGCATCGGATTTGCTCTCGTTAAAACTCGTAGATACTCGGTCTTGCTCCATCACAAAACGAGAGTTAAAAGTGGCGCCCCAGCGTTTGCTCTCATACTTTAATCCCAGATTAAACTCCATGGGCGGAATTTCTGCCAATGGCTCATCCATACTTTTGTTCTCACCAATGGTATAGGCTCCAGTTCCATAAACACTTAAGTTCTTATAGAACTCATAAGCTGCTGCCAACTCAAATCCATATAATCTGGCATCCTCCACATTTTCATAACGCTTGGCATGCTTGGGTTCCATACAGGGCATATACTTTCGGCTTAAAGTAGTGTCCAAATTGGCTTGTATATAATTCTTCACGAAGGCATAGAATACACCAGCCTCCAAAGAGAATTTTTGCTTATTCACCTTGAATTTTAAATCGTTTTGGAAGTTTTGCTCCATTTCTAAATTTGGATTTCCTACATATTCATAGGCATCCATGCCCACGGTGAGGTGGTTGAGATATCTTTCTATCAGCTCTGGCGCTCTTTGTCCGAGTCCAACAGACCATTCTAAAAACATGCCGTCAGCCAATTTATAATTCAGTCTTGAGTTGATCATAAATGCCACATCGTCTTTCTTTCCTAAACCAGGGTAAAGAGCTGCAAAATCGGCTGCAGGTTTATTAATATCAGATGAAACCATATCGACTCTGGCTCCAGCTTTCCATTGCCATAAGTCAGAAATCTGCCAATTAGACTCCACAAATACCCCCAAGTCACTCTGTTTACTATCTTGCCAAATGGCATCGGTAAATGTTTTTGGTGGGTCCATTATCATTCCTGTACAAGGGTTTTCTGATACTATTCTGGTTCTGTCGCCTTGCTTTCCGATGAGTTTATAATCAGCACCAAATAAGAGCTGATGTTGGTCTGAGATTCTATAGGACAGTTCACCTCGAGCTCCATAGGTTTGGGATTGTAATGCAGAAACGGCATCCACTATTTTTAAATTGGGTCGGCGGTGATTACTCATCTGATGGTCTATCAAATTCCCAAAAACCTTAAACTCGGCTCTATAGATTTTCTTGGAAGCATCTTTATATAAATAACGAAGTGCGCCGGTACTAGAATTGTCAAAATCACCATCCATAGGAAGTCCAGCAAAAAGCACATCTTTGGCAAAAGATTGTTTCCAATCTAAGATAATCTGGTTCTTAGAATTGATAAACCAAGCCGCTTGTGCGCCATAATCCGAATGCTTAAAACTGGAAAGGATTTCAGTTCCGTCCCCACTTTTATAATTCCCAAAGTCCTTAAGACCTCCATAGGCTTTCAGCAAGTATTTCTTATCAGAAATCTGAATTCTAGCTTGTCCATCTGTACTTTCTCCATTGGTATGATAAAACCATCCAGCATAACCATGAACTTGAAATCCATCGGTGGCCCTCGGGTCTTTAGATTTAAAATTGAGGATGCCTCCGGTATTCATTCCATACCTCACACTATAAGGCCCTTTTATAATTTCTATGGATTCTAAATCTTCTAGGTTGATATGAGAAGTTGGAGCATCCATTCTGTTGGGACAAGCAGGATTGGTTTGCATAAAACCATTGCTTAATAGTTGTAATTGATCGGCTTTAAATCCTCTAATTACAGGGTCGGTAGCGTAGTTTCCTCTTTTTATCAGGCTGATATTGGGGCTTTGTTTAATGATTTTCCCAACATCTTCTTTGCTTCTATTATTTTCGGTGATTTTTATCTTTTCATCGGTTTCTAGGCTATTGCCAAAGACTTCAATCCCCGAAATATTTAAAGTGGTATCCACCTTTTGGGCATACATATTCATGCCCATTAATAGGATTGAAATACCTATGATGTATTTGATATTGTTCATTTAATTTTTGATTTGTTTAAGCTTTTAAAACATAGTCATTATATTATTATTCCGATTAATTAAAAATGGAATTCAGCATATGAATATATTGAAAATCAATTTTGCCCCTCACCCTAAAGGGAGGCTGATTTTCAATAGCATTATCCTTTTGAATAAACAGAAATAACAATACTTGTTAAATGGAATATTTCAAAATTCTATTGACTAGTTTCTAATAATAATGGAGAAGGTAGTCTAAAAAATCAGAAGTTGGGCTAAAGGAATACCTGCTACATTGTTGAATTTGCAAATCAGCTAGTTCTGAATAATTTAACTTCAGATGATAGCTCTTGATTTCGACTTGCTTTTTTGCTCCCTTTAGGGTAGGGGCAAACAAAAAAACTAATTGCAGCATGTTTTAATTAACAGCTTCGATTTATTCTAAAACTTCTAGACTAAGCTTCTAAGAAAACTAAACAAACAGCTCAGGAGGATGGAAAATATTAGCTAAAAAAGGTTGCATGGTTTGAGGAGGAGACAAGCAATGATAACTTCCTCCATTGATATGTTCTAAGCTTTGATTTTCTCCTTGAAGGAGTATGGCGATAATTTCCGGATAGAATATAGGTGCTACAGATTTAGAAAATGGATATTCTTCTTGTGCTGGTTTTTGTTGGTCCAATTGTTTCTTTAAATGGCATTTTCCATTACAAGCAGGCTTATCCTGATTGTCTTTATTCTCACAAAGCACATTCACAAAATAATCGTAATTCACATAATAGTTGATGTATACCAAGCTATGATAAGATTGGTAGGACATAAATGCCATCACTAAAATTATGGAAAGAAATTTCTGTGTCATTGCATGGCAAATTTATTCCAATTTATTCGGGTATCCAAATACCGAAATAGATTTGGGTTTTGCTTGCTCAAATTTACATAAATTAAATCAGAATGTATTTGGGTTAAAGAGGCATAGAGCAGCGCAACATCTATAGATACACGAATAGATAAGAATTTCATTGTTCGGGTTCCTGTAAAGCTGCAGAGCAGCGTTCTATTTATAGAAAAACGAGAACACGAGTATTTCAAAAGCCGCCAGTTTTCAGTTAGCATAAAACATAGAGCTCAGCGGCGATCAACAAAATCAGGATTGTGGTTTGTTAAAAAGAAATAGGAGGATGTTTTTCATATGGAAATAGGACAGGCCAGTCGGCAGGAAGAATAGGCTTCGAAATTATATCTTCTAGCCGACTGTGAAATATTAGGGGATTCATAGCCCCGAGTTAAAACTCAGGGCTATTTATAAACTCGGGGTTATTTATATTGAAGTGCTGACGCATCGGTTAATGACGATAATATCATTATCGCTACATCCATCGTTGCGAACAGCATCGTTCCGAATTTTCAGCCTTCTATTCTAATCGTCATTCTATTTAAGAAAGAAATAGCAATGGGTTTTAACCCATTGTAAAAATGCCAAAATAAAAACATAAGCCGAACGGAAAAACTAATGAAAGAAACAGAAAAGCAACACGGCTTTGTTAGAGGCTAGAATAGGGTTTCAATATTAAATATAACAAGTCAGTCAATAGAAAAAAATCTTCAAATGTATTAAGCTGCAGAGCAGCGTTCTCTTTATAGAAATACGAGTATACGAGAATTTCAAAAGCCGCCAGTTTTCACGTAGAAATAAAACATTAAGCTCAGCGGCGATCAACAAAATTAAGATTGTGGTTTGTTAAAAAGAAAAAGGAGGATGTTTTTCAAAATGAAATTAGAGAGGTCAGTCGGCAGGAAGATTAAGCTTCGAAATAAATCTTTCTAGCCGACTGTGAAATATTAGGGGATTCATAGCCCCGAGTTAAAACTCAGGACTATTTATAAACTCGGGGTTATTTATATTGAAGTGCTTACGCATCGGTTAATGACGATAATATCATTATCGCTACATCCATCGTTGCGAACAGCATCGTTCCGAATTTTCAGCCTTCTATTCTAATCGTCATTCTATTTAAGAAAGAAATAGCAATGGGTTTTAACCCATTGTAAAATGACAAGATTAAATATAAGCCGAACAGGTGAACTAATGAAAGAAACAGAAAAGCAACACGGCTTTGTTAGAGGCTAGAAAAGGGTTCAATATTAAATATAACTAGCCAGTCGGCAGGAAGAAAAATCTTCGAATATGAAAAGCTGCAGAGCAGCGCAATATCTATAGAAATACGAGTATACGAGTATTTCAAAAGCCGCCAGTTTTCAGTTAGCATAAAACATAAAGCTCAGCGGCGATCAACAAAATTAAATAGGAGGTTGGTATTAGACCTTTTTTTTCTTTGTGAAACTCCGTGCTACTTTGAGGGCCTTTGTGGAATAGCCCAAATACTTATTAGACTTCTAACAAAACCTGAATTTACCCATCATTACTTCTGAAAAAACACCTTCCTCAACCAACGTGGCAACACAATAGCACCAATCAATAAATAAGGATAATAACTAATCAACCGCCATAGTAAAGCCAAAGGAACTGCCCATTCTAAATTGGGGATGATATCGCCAAGGAAATCCTTAAATACAAACTCTGCAATTCCACTTCCACCGGGTGTTGGGCTAATCAAGAGAATAATCCACATGGTGAGTTGCCGAGCATAAATAAGGAAATGGTCCATTAGCCCAAGGTGACTAAAAAAAAAGGCCATAAACAGGAAATTCACCACCCAATATCTAGCCGTCCAACTGATAAAAGTAGCAATAAAACTTTTAATCCAAAAGCTAAAACTCTTTCCCTTAAACTCCTCCGAAGTAATTACCAATTGATTAGACAATTTTCGAACTTTCAGTCTCCATCTTTTTAAAAATGGCACTAAGAAAATCCAAGAAAGTAATTTCTTGATGGTATGTGGATTGATAAACAAAGCATAAAGAAGGAGGAGGGTATAAATAAAAATCACCCCATAAGCTATCCAGAAGTAGACCACCAAATTACCAAGAAATGAAAGGCTATCCTGCGGAAAAGCCATATTCCCAAATAATAAAATCATCAATGGTACCATGATGATAAAAAATAGTTCATCGAGTAAAATAGCAGTGAGAACCACAGCTGTACTTTTACCCAAATTCAAACCTTCTTTATAGAGAAAGTAAATTGCTGGTCCGGTTCCACCAACCACACTAGGACTTACAGCAGAACTAAACTCCCAAAGCATAATCACATCAAAGGTATTTCTCCAAGTAATTTTCTGATGGGTGAGTATCCTGATACGCCACATATAGGCCAAGTCACGAATGGCCATCATCAAAAGACTAATAAAAATCCAAAATCCTGCAGCAGCTGTCCATTGAAAAAAACTAAAGGTCTCCGGATTGATTTCATTATACATCAACCAAACCACCATCCCCAATCCAAGAACGATAGGAATCATGATTTTAGAAGGGCTAAAGTTCTTTTTTAGCTGTACGTATTTTTGGCTGTCTTCGTGATTCATTGTCTCGCAAAGGTAAAGTTTTTACTTGCTTATGGGTGTTAATCAAACATAAAGTTTTTCGACAGTTATAAGTTGTATTTTACAATAATGGTAATCTATAATGATTTTACACTTTTTCGAAAAAGTGTAGGAAAAACAATAAACTCCTCCTTTTAGTGACATTCTATGAATGGTCACTAACGAGCGTCAAACACTATTGTTTTTAATTCCTCCAAGCCATTTGCTCCGCTATACGCCATTTTGATAAGGCGGTTTTAGACATTCCTACGGAAGTCTTTATAAATTTTGCAGGAGATTTTCTGTTATTCTAAACATTTGATTTTTTTAAATAGAATAATGATAGTATCGTCATTAACAGAAGTGTCAGCTGAAGGGGCAAACAAAAAAAGAAAGACTAAAAATTCACCCCCCAAGTTTTTCCTTAAGAACATCAGCAACCCTAAAAGAATTAGCATAAATAGTCCAAGTATGAGTAACACTACCTCCTGTGGGCATCCAACTGCCATCGGTAATAAATAGATTATCAATGTCATGGGCTTGGCAATCGGAATTAAGGACCGATGTTTTTGGGTCTTCTCCAAACCGACAACCACCCGCCACCAAATTTGGAGGAGGAGCACCGCTAATATTGGAGCTGATGTTTTTGGCGCCCATTTCTCTCAATATATTTTCTGCCTTCTCTGCCAATACTTGTCCAACTTCCACATCTCTTTGGTGGTTATGGATTCTGATATGAGCCACTGGGTCTCCCCACTTGTCCTTCACCTCTTCTGCCAATTTCACATAGCAGTCGTCAGTTGGTAACCAATCCACAAAAACCTCAAAGTTTAGACTCCTCAACTCTGTGAAATAGTGCTTTAGCTTTTCCTTTAATTTGGAGCCATAGATGAGATTGCCTTCCTCATCCCATTTCTGATGAATGGCTCTGGTGATTCCATTATTATGTTCCATCAGGAAATCGATACTACCACCTTTTACGGCATTCTCAAATGTTTTTTCATTAATCTCATACCACTGATGAAAAGTTCTATTAACGAAAACACCAAATACCTTCAACTGATTCCAACTTGCATCGTCTAAATCTTCTTTTTGGAATTCTCCTCCTCCTGAGCCTCCTCCAGAAAATATCAGGTTCTTCCCCACCCGCCCTGAATTATTTGCCAATCCATCAGGGAAATTATCACTTTTGCTCATCAATAATAAACGAGAGCTTTCAATGGCTTGAGCAGCCACCACAAATATTTTGGCCCTGACTTTATTCTCATGCCCTTTTACATTATAATAATGCGCTGCTATTACTTTCTCATTTTCCTCTTCCAAACGAAAGACCTTGGCATTGGCTATAATTTCTAAGTTTCCAGTTTTTAAAGCCTTATTGAGGAGAGCCGCACGTGAACTTCCTTTGGCATCGCTGCTACATCCATAACTGCCGCAATATCCTGAATAATAACATGGATTCCTATCATCTTGAGGTCGGCTTAGAACTGCTCTTGGCAAAGGGAGTGATTCGTAATCGAGCTTAATAGAAGCCTTATCAATCCATTGCGCACTGATATTCTCTGCTAATGGAGGAAAAGGGAAATCAGCAGTGGAACGAGGCTCTGCCTTACTATGTTTTACAGCTTTCCCTGAAATGCCAACAATCTCTTCAACTTTTGTATAATAGGGTTCTAAATCATGATAAGATATGGGCCAGTCCACCACATTAGCACCTTCAATATTTCCATATTTAGACAGCAAATTAAAATCGTTGGGTTTAAGCCTATTGAAATATCCACTCATGAAGTTAGAGGAACCACCCACACAATTCCCATTCCACATATCCTGACCCGTTTCGTAATTAGAACGAGCTATCCATTCTCCATTTAAGTTTTGCTTTTCTATGACTTGTGGTTCATCTTTCAGATTTGGAGAATAGACACTTCTTCGGCTAGTCACCATTTCATCTTTGGTGAAATCTTTGGTTTTTATCCATGGCCCTTTCTCCAAGATGAGAACTTGAAAGCCTGCCAATGACAATTCATAAGCTATAGGTCCAGCTCCTGCGCCACTTCCAATAATACAAACATCATATTTCTTTTCTTCTGGCATTAGCTTTTGGTTTCTTGGTTTACATATTGGAGAAAGTTCCCATATTTCATTTCTTTTGTTGGACGAGGATAACCAGGATTATGTTCTAGCCAATCCCATCCTTTATTATTGGTATTAGCTCCATAGATGGGGTCAGAAAGTAAGGCTTCAAAAATAAAATTCAGGTTCATAGAATACCAAGACTCTCCCCAACTCTCCTTACTAATCATTTCTAAAATCGCATTTTGTTTTGTAGAGGAGGCTTGAATAAAAGATTGACCTAATTCTTCTTGTGCAGTATCCTCTACCCATGACAATCCATTGATGAAATATTGTTTCTCCTCAGAGTCCATATTTTCATCACTCAAAACCCATTGCATATATTTTTCAGCTCGAAGCTCATTGGCTCCTGGTCCATTTCCATCAGAAGGAAAAAGAAAATCCTGTACCAAGACCAATATTTGAACGTGTTCTTCATTTAAACCAAAATCACTTTCGGAAGCAACCTCTCGACCACAAGCCATCCACCAAGGGATTTGTGTGGCCACAGCTCCTGCCAACAGAACTTTGAAGAACTGCCTTCTTTGCATCCTCCATTTTGTTGAAGATTGAAGTGATTTAGGAATATATTTAGCTTTATCTTTCATGGATTAATATGGACGTTATTAAAGAGCCTATCTTACAAATTTAAGGATGTTTTTTTAATGAGTAATTAGTTTTGACAAAGTCTTTTATAATGAGATTCTTACCGAAAGAATAAAGCTAGAATTCGACGATGTTAAAAAAAAAACGAATGAGTATCATAACCAGCGCCTATTCCTATTATTTTTGCAGCTATGGAAAATCAGAAAACACAAACCCAAAATAGCGGCTTTTCGCAAAACAATGCTGGTGTATCTAAAAAGAACGCTAGTGCTCCAGGTCCTTTCGACATGGGGAAAATCCCACCTCAAGCAGTAGACCTAGAGGAGGCCGTATTAGGAGCTTTGCTATTGGAACGAGATGCTCTGACTTCTGTAATTGATATTTTGCGCCCAGATATTTTCTATAAAGAAGCGCACCAAAAAATATTTCATGCCATTTCTGTACTTTTTGCCGATACTGAACCTATTGATATTCTAACTGTAACCAACAAATTAAAAATGTTGGGGCAATTAGAAGAAGTGGGGGGAGCTTATTATATCGCGCAATTAACCAATCGTGTGGGTTCACCAGCGAATATTGAATTCCATACCAGAATCTTAGCTCAGAAATATATCCTGAGAGAATTAATCCACGTGTCTTCATCAACCATTAAAGAAGCTTTTGAGGATTCTACCGATGTATTTAATCTCTTAGATAAAGCGGAGCAAGGCCTTTTCGATATTAGTGAAAATAATTTCCGTAGAGAATCTACCGACATGAAAAGCTTGGTAGTGGAAGCTATTAAGGAAGTTGAAAAAGCCAAAGACCAAGAAGGAAAACTGAGAGGAGTCCCATCAGGATTTACTGAGTTGGATAGAATGACAGCAGGTTGGCAGAAATCGGATTTGGTGGTTATTGCTGCTCGTCCGGGTATGGGAAAAACGGCTTTTGCGCTTTCATTGACTCGTAATGCGGCCATCAACGGATTTCCGGTAGCGGTATTCTCGCTGGAGATGTCCTCAGTACAGTTGGCTACTCGTTTGATTTCTGCAGAAACTGAAATTGCGGGTGAGAAGTTGAAAAAAGGAGACCTACGAGAAGACGAGTGGAAACAGCTCAACACTAAAGTAAAAGCATTGGAAGATGCTCCAATATATATTGATGATACACCGGCTTTGTCTGTTTTTGAATTACGTGCGAAATGTCGCCGTTTGAAAGAGCAGCATGGTATTTCTCTCATTGTTGTAGATTATATTCAGCTGATGAGGGCTGGTGATAATACCGGTAACCGTGAGCAGGAAATCTCAACCATTTCACGTTCATTAAAAGCCTTAGCGAAAGAATTAAATGTTCCAGTTTTGGTATTGTCGCAGCTGAATCGTTCGGTGGAAACTAGAGGAGGTTTGAAAAAACCAATGCTCTCCGACCTTCGTGAATCTGGAGCGATTGAGCAGGATGCCGATATGGTGATTTTCATCTATCGTCCGGAATATTACGATTTTACCGAAGATGAAGATGGAACAGATTTACGAGGAAAGGGAGAAATTATCATTGCAAAACACCGTAATGGTTCTTTGGATTCTGTTTTCTTGAAGTTCATTGGCCAGTATATTAAGTTTGCCGACCTGGCCAATTTCGATTTTAATCCAGATGAAGCGATGACCCCAAATCATGAATTTGATGCGGGTGCAAACAACAGGATTGTCAAAAGTAAAATGGATGACATTCCAGATGACCAAAGCTTTTTCGATAACAAAGACGCAGGAAATGAAATGCCTTTCTAAGATAAAAAGAAACTTTATAGTTCTAATAATTGCTGTTTTATTGATGATTTCTAATCAATCAAAAGCAGCCTATATGCTTCTCCCTATGGATGAAGCTCAGAGCAATCACTTGAAATCTTATGGAGTAGCCTTTTGGGTGATTTCATCAAAGGTAAATGTGGATTGGTTGCTCAATTATCGTGGAGGAAGCTTTATGTTTCCTTACAATGAAGTATTTGAGGATGAGTGTAATATCAGAGGAGTGAGTTATCAGGTCATTGCTGATGCACAAGCCGCTGCTATCATTAGCGATATTGCTGCTCCTGATGCAAATATGGATGTGGTAAAATTACATAAGGCTCCAAAAATTGCAGTCTATTCTCCTAAAAACAAACAACCTTGGGACGATGCTGTAACCATGGCCTTAACCTATGCTGAAATTCCTTATGATGTAATCTATGATGAGGAGGTTTTAGATGGGAAATTACCCACCTACGATTGGCTTCACCTTCATCATGAAGATTTTACTGGTCAGTATGGTAAGTTTTGGGCGCGATATAGAAATGCCGCTTGGTATATCGAAAATCAGAATGAAGCAGAAAAAACAGCTCATGCATTAGGTTTTACTAAAGTTTCTCATTTGAAACTGGAAGTTGCAAAAACCATCCGTGGCTTTGTGATGGGCGGCGGATATCTTTTTGCCATGTGCTCAGCTCCCGATAGTTTCGATGTGGCTTTAGCTGCTGAAGGGGTTGATATTTGCGAAGTAATGTTCGATGGTGACCCAGCCGACCCACAAGCGCAGCAGAAATTGAACTTTGACAATTGTATGGCATTTACAAACTTCAAAATCTCTCAGAATCCTCAAGAATACGAAATTTCGAATATTGATGTGGACCCTGTAAAAAGAGGAGTCCAGCAGAAAAATGACTTATTTACACTGTTTGAATTCTCTGCAAAATGGGACCCTGTTCCTACTATGCTTTGTCAGAATCATGAATCTGTAGTAAGAGGATTTATGGGGCAAACCACTGCTTTTAATAAAAATACATTGAAGCCAAATGTGCTGATTCTAGGAGAAAACAAAGGCAAGGGTGAAGCGAGATATATTCATGGTGAATTTGGAAAAGGAACTTGGACATTCTATGGTGGTCACGACCCCGAAGATTACAGGCATTTAGTGGGTGACCCAAAAACAGATTTAAATATCCACCCTAATTCTTCTGGTTATCGTTTGATTTTGAATAATGTATTATTTCCTGCTGCTAAGAAGAAAAAGCGTAAGACTTAAGCCAATTAAAATTTGACTCCTCAACCCATAGAACTATTAGCCCCAGGCGGAGATGTGAAAGCCATAAAGGCAGCCATTTTAGCTGGTGCCGATGCTGTTTACTGCGGTCTCGATAAGTTCAATGCAAGAAACAGAGCTGCCAATATTAGTCTTGATGATTTAAAAGGCCTCCTCCATTTGGCTCATCAACACCAATCAAAAATCTTTCTAACGCTCAATATTCTTATCCTTGAGAATGAATTCAAATCCTTGATTTCCTTATTGAATAAGTTGGTGAATACTTCTATAGATGGATTGATAATTCAAGACATTGGACTTTTCCATATCCTCAGAAATCACTTTCCTGAATTTGAAGTTCATGCTTCAACTCAGATGACCACTCATAATAGAGGACAAATATCCTTTTTAGAAAAGCTGGGAGTAAATAGAGTAAATCTTTCCCGAGAAATGAATCTAGAGGAGATAAAACCACTCACTGCTTTCGGATTAAAAAAAGACATAGGAACTGAAGTTTTTGTGCATGGCTCCAACTGTATTTCTTTTTCTGGAATCTGTTATATGAGCTCAGTACAAAATGGTAGTTCTGGTAATAGGGGTCGATGTAGTCAACCCTGTAGAGATACCTATCAAGTAACACCGGCAGGGAAAGATTACCCCCTCAATATGAAAGATAATTCGGCTTATTCTGATGTGAAAGACTTGATAAACGCAGGTGTTGCTTCTATTAAAATTGAAGGAAGAATTAAAAAGCATGATTATGTTTTTACAGTAGTTGACTCTTATAGGAAGCAAATAAATTCAGTTTACCAGAGTCAAGAAACATTAGAAAATAGAGACAATCTCTATAAGGTTTTTAATAGAGATTTTTCCAATTCATATTTAAGCGGGAATATTGGCCCCGAAATGTTTATCGATAGTCCAAGAGATTATAGCATTCAGAATGTGGTGAAGCAGAAAAGTCTAACATCCAAAGAAGAAATTGAGGAGGCTTCACTATCATTATATCGTGAAAAGGATGAGATTAAATCTTTCGCTGAGAAGGAAATTGCTCTAATCAATGCAGAAAAGCCAAGTTTAAGCATTCGTATTTCTGGTGAATTAAAAGCTCCTTTGAAAATCGAACTAATTTTTCAGAAAGAAACGGTTTCGATGGAATCAAATATAGTATTGCAAGACCATGGAAAAGAACCATTAAGTAGAGAGGTGATTTGGAAAAGATTCAAAGCCATTGAAGAGTCAGAATATCTAGTAAAAGATATGGACTTGTCCAACTTAGCTGAGAATGTATTTCTACCTTTTCAAGAACTCACGAAACTCAAAAAACGCATTCTTTTTCATTTAAATGGGAATAGAAACTGGAAAGAGGCTTTTCATTTACCCAAACCTAATACAGCTGTTCAGACTCCTCAGAATCTATCATTTATAGTCATGATAGCAGATAAAAAAGAGGCTTATCTATCTAAAAATAAAGATATTTCTGTTCTTTTTGAATTGCCCAATTGTTTTGAGGAGGCTGCTAAAAAATGGATTCAGTTCTTTAGGGAACATCCTCTTTTAATTCCATATTTCCCCTCTGTGCTTATCGAAAAAGATTACGAGACAGCGGTGGAAATTCTTAAAGTACGGAACCCGAGTCTGATAGTCACAAATAATACAGGCATCGCTTTTGAGGCATTCGAGAACAACATTCCTTGGATTGCTGGGCCGAATATGAACCTTATTAATTCCTATAGTTTATCAGCTATAAAAGAAGAATTTGGAGCTGTTGGAGCATTTGTTTCCAATGAATTAAGTAAGCAACAAATTCAATCCTTAAAAAAGCCAACTGATTTCAAACTCTATTACAGCATTTATCACCCTAATATTCTCATGACCACCCGCCAGTGTTTGTTTCATCAAATCACAGGTTGTGAAAAGCAAATTGTAGATGACAGTTGTCTCTATCAATGTAATAAAAATGCAAAAATCACCAATCTGAAATCCACAGATTATTATGTGGAAAAATCTGAAGGGAATTATCATAGAATTTTTGATGAAAATCATTTTATGAATTTGGAAATCACAAATGAACTTCCTCACCTTTTTAATGGATATTCCATCGATTTAAAGGATATAGAAACAAAGACAAAAACGGAGGAATCTAAAGAATCTATTATTTCCTTATTTCAAAAAATGGTGAAACGAGAAGAAGGAGTGTTTGAGCAAATCAAAGTTAAACTGCCCCACACGTCTCATCACTCCTATACCAAAGGAATATAGTATTCCAGTAAATCTAATACCTCCCAATATTCTTTTCACTAGCAACTAATAAATTTATAATTTCTGCCTTCATTCTCATTTCTGTGGGATAATTTCTCTATTTTTGACTATACATTTAAAACTTGCCGCATGCACAAAAAAGCCAAAGTTACCCCAACTTATCTGGATGCCTTAATTCCAGTAATTTTTCTGATAGGGTTATTAAGTCTAGCAGTCTATATTTTTGCTGATGACGCCTCTTGGGGACCTAACCAAATTGCCCTCACCTTTAGTAGTATGGTGGCAGCCATCATTGGTTTAAAAAACGGATATTCCTGGGACGATATCAGTAAAGGAGTAACAAATAGTATCAATCAAGCTATGGGTGCCATTTTTATCCTTTTAGCAGTGGGTGCCCTCATCGGAACTTGGGTGATGAGCGGAACAGTCACCACTATGATATACTACGGATTGAAACTTCTCAACCCGGATATTTTCTACCCATCCGTGGTTATTGTCTGCGCCATTATTGCTGGTAGCATAGGAAGTTCTTGGACTACCGTGGGAACCATTGGAGTTGGAATGATTGGTATTGCGCATGGCATGGATATGTCGGTAAATGTTACGGCTGGAGCCGTGGTTAGTGGTTCTTATTTTGGTGATAAACTATCTCCTCTTTCTGATACTACAAATTTAGCTCCCGCAGTTGCTGGTGCCAATTTATATACTCATATCAAGCACATGCTCTGGACCACCATTCCTAGTATCACCATAACTTTGATTTTGTTTACAGTGATTGGAATATTCTCAGGTGGGGAAGGAAATATGGATATGAAAGAGAAATCTTTAGCCCTAATTGAAGCCAATTTCACAACTAATATTTGGCTATTGGCACCAGTTTTAGTGGTTTTGGTTTTGGCATTTTTAAAAATGAGACCTTTTCCGACTATCCTACTTGGTGCCTTGGCAGGCGGTATTTTTGCTGTTATCTTTCAACCTGAACAAGTGATTCAATTTGTAGATAGAACCGATTTATCTCAACCTATGATTATGATAGCTGGAGTTTGGAAGGCAATGTACACAGGTTTTACAACAACCACAGGAGCTGAAACCTTTGACCAATTAGTAAATAGAGGTGGTATGAACTCCATGTTGGATGTGATTTGGTTGATACTTTCCGCTTTAATGTTTGGTGGTGTGATGGAAGTAACCGGAATGCTCAAAAAATTAGTTCAGGCCTTATTAAAACTCGTTCATGGTACCGGTTCTTTGATTGCTACAACTATATTTACCTGTATGGGAGTTAATATTATTGCTTCTGACCAATATATGTCCATTGTTCTACCTGGTAGAATGTTTAAAATGGAATATGAAAAAAGAGATTTAGCTCCAGAGAACCTATCTAGAACTTTAGAAGATTCTGGAACTTTAACCTCCGCCTTAATTCCTTGGAATACCTGTGGAGCTTATATGTCAGGAACTTTAGGAGTAGCTACTTTTGCTTATCTACCTTTTGCTTTTTTCAATTTAATTAATCCACTAATTGCTATTATTTTGGCCTATTCAGGAATTTCCATTAAGAAAAACCATCAAAAAGAAAAATCATGAAAAATCTATTCCAACTTATAATGATTACGTTTTTAGGTTTATTATTTATACCAAACCTAAATGCACAGAATCGACCAATCGATGAATTACAAAGAACAGATAGGTTTGGAGTTACTACCATGTTCTATTATACCTATCAGAATTGGGTTCCTGGTTCTAATAGTACCAAAGGAAGTTTTAAATTCGATAGTTTTAGATTATGGGCTCAAACTGATGTGAATCAGAAGTTTTTTGGAGCTGTTCAATATCGTTTTTACGAAGGTTGGCAAACTCCATTATTTCTTTATATGGGTTATAATGTAAATGAGAAAAACACACTTCAAATTGGACAAACATGGGTGCCTTTTGGGTTTAATTATCAACCTTATGATGATTGGGGAAACTTCGCCTATTACGTTGGTTTACAAGACGATTATGATTATGGAGTCACCTGGAATGGAAAGCATGGGATTTTAGATTTTCATGTGGGATTCATTAAAAACCAACAATTATCATCTACTTCATCTCATCGTTATGATACTGATATTTATTCTGGTGGAGTAAATGATGGAGATCTTATTATAGTTCCAAAGCAAAACCAAGAAGTCAATCAATTTAATGCTCGTTTGGCCATTAAACCAAAGGGAACCAATTGGGAATCTGAATTTGGTATTTCTGGCATGGCGGGTCAGATATACAACCAAAGCAGAGATGATAATGGAACTCGCTGGGCAGCTGCTGTCCATGCCGGTATCGATTTCGGAAGGCTCCATTATAATATTCAAGGAACCAGTTATCATTACGACCAACTATTGGCGGATAGTATGCCATCTTCTGCAAAAGACTTTATCAATGTGGCCAGTTGGAATTTTGCTTATGAAATACCTAGTAGAGCTAATATATTAACCACTTCTTTTGCCTTTGATATAATTGATGATAAACTCACTCCTTTTATCGATTACAGTTATTTATGGGGAGGAAGCTCAGAAGCACCATCTCAACTTTTCACTTTTGGAGCTCGTTCTTTATGGAAGTCTTTTGAAGTATTTGCTCAGGCCATGTATGGTGAAAACGACCCTCAATTAAGTGGTAATTCTTCAGGATATGGTCGTGATGCACACAGCTATGATTTTAGATTCGATTTAAGGTTCTTTTATAAACTTACAATTGTTTCGGAGAAGAATGTAGATGCACTTAAAAAGAAACTTGCGGAGTAGAACAAAGTTTATATTCTAATTAACGATAAACGAAAAACATTTCCTATTCAGCTATTACATCTAAAAGTCCTATGAGTTAGGACGACATCACCTCAGTAAGAACTTGAAGCGATTTAAGTTCAGAGAAATTAGGTAAATGGAATTGATAGTATTGGTGTAGCTTTTCGAGCAATAAACGTCTTTGCTCTCTTGAGATATTCATTTCTTCGCCAAAGCTTTTGTCTAAATGGAGTTCATGAAAGATGGAGCTTAGAGGAGGGTGAATGCTTATAGATTCTGGTAATTTTAAAGAAGTATACCTTCCTTCTTGCATATCGAAAATAGCTTGACGAGTAGCAAAGTTTCCTGAGGCTTCAAAGCCTAGGAAGCGAGTAAAATGAGTGAGAAACCAAAGGTGGAAGTTTTGATATTTCTCATCTGCCTCATCCAAATATTGCATGGACTGGTAGATAAACTGAAACATATTTTCGTTGGTTTCTTCTTCTCCAATGGCTTTATACAATACTTCATTGAGAAACACTGCCATAGAAGTTTTGGCCATTTCGTAAGGAATACTAGAATAGATATGACCCGATTTTACTTCTTTTACTTGTTGTATCTCTCGTCCAGCCTTTTCATACACCACCATATCTAGTATACTCAGAGGCTGAAATAAATTCATTGGAGTTCTTGATTTCTTTTTCCTGACTCCTCTAACCATGTAGGTACGCATGCCAAAAACCTCGGTAAATACCTTCACCACCAAACTACTCTCTGAGAACTTGGTAACTCTAACAATAATTCCTTTGGTTTTCTCTATCATGGTTTTGCTAAGAAATTCTATACTAATACCATTTAAAAACTATATTTATTGATATAAATCGTTTCTATTTCTCTTACTTTTCAAAAGAAATAATTTCCGTAGCTATGGGCTATGCAAAGATTTTATTTCTCAATTAAGAAAAATATAATTCAATTTATTTATCCATCATACGGATATTTAAATGGTATAATTCAAGCGTAAATTCATTTCAAAAAAGGTACACAAAAACCCCGAAGGCCTAGACCTTCGAGGTTATTTGAACTCAAGTGAACGTGTAAAAATTTTACTCGTTACCAGGTACAATCATTTTACCTTTATAATACAAGTCACCATCTACATAGTAAGCTCTGTGATAAACGTGAGCTTCGCCTGTAGTAGGGCAAATTGCCAACTGCGGAGCAGTTGCTTTATAATGAGTTCTTCTCTTGTCTCTTCTTGTCTTCGAAATTTTTCGTTTAGGATGTGCCATTTTTCCTAGTTTTTATATTTTATTATTCTTTTTTCAATTTCTTTAATGCTTCCCAACGAGGATCCATCTCCTCTTCTTCGTCAGCATCATCTGGTTCATTATAAGTTTCAAGAAATTCAGGGTGACAACCAGGTTCTCCATCTTCCGATTCTGGATGTACCAGTCTCATAGGAAGGCTTAACATGATAAACTCATATATATACTGTTCTAGTTTAATTTCATGCTCTCTATCATTCAAAACCAAAATATTTTCGGCTTCTTCAAAAGTTTCGTGACCAAATTTCACGATGAGCTTCTCTTCAACTTCTACAGCTTGAGTATACATTTCTATACAACGGTCGCATTCTACTTCCACCTCGCCAGCGATGCTAAAGTAAAACAGAATCATTGTTTCCTGCTTATCCATTTCCAATTCCAGCTTTAAATTACTGTCTTGGATTCTGTCATTCTCAAAAGCTTGAAAGAACTTTTTTCCAATTTCAAAATCAAACGAATGTAATCCGTCTTTCAACCCACTAAAGGAAATATGATACTCCTTTATCTCATTCATAGCGTTCTCCTTCAAAATTCGGGCTGCAAAAGTAGAAATTAATTCTATGATTACCAAGCCCTTTTTTCATTTATATCTATCAAAGAATTTCACTAGCAAAGACTAGCGAAATTTACTTTGATTCTGTTTTATTTAAAGGTGTTTCACACCAAATTTTCACTTATTCTTTAGTAAGAACGAGCAAAAACCACCCTTTTTGTAGAAGGATTTCCGGTATAAATACATTTTCCCTCTTCCACTTCTTCACCCAAAGGAATGGCTCTGATAGTTGCTTTAGTGAGGTCTTTAATTTTTTGCTCTGTTTCTGGACTTCCATCCCAATGTGCGTACAAGAACCCACCTTTTTCAATCTCCACAAGGAATTCATCCCATGTGTCAACCTTACGAGAATTATCTTCTCTAAATGCCGCTGCTTTGGTGAAAAGGTTTTCTTGAATCTCCGCTAATAAGGCTTCAATTTTATCTTCAATACCTTCCATGTCCATTACTTCCTTAGTCAAAGTATCTCTACGAGCCACTTCAACAGTTCCGTTTTCTAGATCACGAGGGCCAATTCCCAAACGAACAGGAACACCTTTATATTCATATTCTGCGAATTTGAATCCAGGCTTATGTGTATCTCTACTATCGAACTTAACGCTAATGCCTTTAGCTCTTAATGCTTTGATTATTCCTTGAACTTTTTCAGATATTTCGTCTAGCTGCTCTGTCTTCCTATAAATAGGAACAATAACTACCTGAATTGGAGCCAGTTTTGGAGGAAGCACTAATCCTTTGTCATCGCTATGTGCCATAATTAATGCACCAATTAAGCGAGTAGAAACACCCCAGCTTGTTGCCCAAACAAACTCTTGCTTGTTCTCTTTACTTAGATATTTCACATCGAAAGCCTTAGCAAAGTTTTGTCCTAAGAAATGAGAAGTTCCGGCTTGCAAAGCTTTTCCATCTTGCATCATTGCTTCAATACAATAAGTATCTAGAGCACCAGCAAAACGTTCATTAGGCGACTTGGTTCCTTTTAGTACCGGAACAGCCATCCATTGTTCAGCGAAATCAGCATACACTTCGAGCATTTGTTTAGCTTCTGCTACTGCTTCTTTTTCTGTTGCATGAGCAGTATGTCCTTCTTGCCATAGGAATTCAGCAGTACGAAGAAACAAACGAGTTCTCATTTCCCAACGTACTACATTAGCCCACTGGTTAACCAAAATTGGTAAATCACGATAGGATTGCACCCATTTTCTATAGGTATCCCAAATGATCGTTTCCGAAGTTGGACGCACAATTAGCTCTTCATCTAATTTAGCATCTGGATCGACTTCAATACCATCCTCACCATTTCTGAGGCGGTAATGAGTTACCACTGCACATTCTTTTGCAAAACCTTCCACGTGATCAGCTTCTTTACTGAAGAAAGATTTTGGTATAAATAGGGGGAAATAAGCATTTTCGTGCCCAGTGTCTTTAAACATCTGGTCTAATACTTTTTGCATATTCTCCCAAATAGCATATCCATAAGGTTTTATCACCATGGATCCACGTACTGCAGAATTCTCTGCTAGTTCCGCATGCTTAACGATATCATTGTACCATTGAGAATAATTCTCTTCTCTTGTTGAAAAATTTTTAGCCATCTTTAATTGTGGTATAGTATTTGCTTTTTATTGATTGCTTGCAAAAGTAAAAAATAATATAACAGATTGTTTTTTCTGTAAGCAAAATATTATATAACCCTGTTAAAAGGAGGTAATTATGAGAAAATTAAAAAATATATTGGGTTTCTTGAGCATTTTAGCACTTAGTTCATGTGCTTCATCTTATCAAGCAACTTACGGCGAAGACGACGTTTATTCCTATGGAACACCAAAGCAAAAGACTGTTACGACCAGTCCAATGCCTGTTTCTGGCACAAATGTCAGTCCTTCTACTACGGGAAAAGCTACAGTAATAAAAACAACAACAGGGAATAATTCTGGACAAGAAGTCACTTATTCTGATGTTTCTTACGAGGATCAGATAGTAGAAGTGGATGGAGAAACCTATTATGAGGACTCTAATAATTCAGACGATTATTACGATTATGAATATGCTTCACGAATTAAAAGATTTCACGACCCTGTGGATGGTGTAGCTTATTATGATAGTTATTATACCAACAGATACTGGTACGATTATAATCCATATAGCTACGGAACAAGTATTTATATGGGATATGATTATGCTTACCCTTATTACCAACCTAGCGTATCATTCAGCTTTGGATGGGGATGGGGAAGTTCTTGGTATTATCCTTATGGTGGCTGGGGTTACTCTCCATATTATGGATATGGTGGTTACTGGGGCGGTTACTATGGTGGATATTATGGCGGTTATTGGGGTGCCTATAATCATGGATATTGGAATGGATATTACGCTGGTGGCGGTGGCTACTGGGGTGGTGGATGTTACAACCCTTGTGATGTGAATAGCTATTATTATGGTAGCAGAGGACATTCTTCAAATTCATATGGCTCTAACAGAAGTAGCAATAGCAGAAGCGGCTATACTGGAAACAACAACAGTAACATTAATAAAGCTGGTGATAACAGTAGAAATATGGCTAGTTCTACTCAAGGGCGTTCTGACAGAGATTTTAACAGCAATACAAATAGAGGTTACTTTAATAATGGATCACAATCTGCAAGCGGTAGAACAAATAGTACAAACACTAGTTCTTCTAATCGTAGAGATGCTACAGCAAGTACTTCAGACAGAACAAATAGTAATAGAGTAAGTTCAAGTTCTACTAGAATGGGAACTTCAAGAAACACTGCTAGCACAACTAGTTCAGCGAGAACTTCTTCAGCAAATTCTGGAAGAGCAACAACTGTAAATACAGGCAGAACTTCATCATCAAATACAGGCAGAACTTCAAATCGCTCAGAATACAGCTATCAGAAATACCAAAATAGCCAAAGAAGCTCAGCAGCTAAATACACTCGAAATACAGGAAGTACATCTACTCGCAATACGGGAAATGTTTCCAGTGGTAGAAGTTCTTATAGTAAACCATCCTCAAGCACTCGTAGTTCTTCAAGTCAAAGCAGATATCAAAAGCCTAGTACAAGTCAAAGCAGACAATATAGTAAGCCTGCAAAAACTTATTCTAGACCAAGCTCATCGAGTACAAGAAGTTCAGGAAGCAGTTACTCTTCCCCTTCTAGAAACACCAGTAGTGGTAGCAGCAGCCGTTCCTACTCAACTCCTAGCAGAAGTTCAGGTAGTAGTAGCGGAAGTATGAGAAGCTCCGGAAGTAGCTCAAGAAGCAGCGGAAGTAGTTCAAGAAGTAGTGGTGGAGGTAGCTCTAGAAGTAGTGGCGGAGGCCGTCGATAATCATATTTCTTAATCATCAAACACAATTAAGATCAATATCAGATTTAATAAAACAATGATCATGACTTATAGAAAACTATTATTTATCATAGGAGGAATGTTAATTTCCACCGCTCTATTGGCACAAAACGCACAAGATGCACTAAGATATTCTTCTACAAATACTGCTGGATCGGCAAGATTCATGGCTCTTTCGGGAGCTATGGGAGCCGTTGGTGGCGATATAAGTACCATAAACTTCAACCCAGCTGGCTTAGGAATCTATAAAAGTTCGGAATATATAATAGCCCCGCGCTATCTTTTTAATAAAGAGGAATCTAGCTATGGTGGATATAACAGCACCGATAGAAGAGACAATTTCAATTACGGTATGGCTGGTCTGGTGAGTGCCATGCCATTGTTTAGCCAACACGATCCTAACCCTACTGGATGGAAATATATGCAGTTTGGATTTTCTTTCAATAGAATTGATAATTATCGCTCCGATATATTAATTCAAGGTAATTCATATGGTGGCTCAAAAGTTTTTGAATGGAGAGATCAGGCTAATGGGAATCTACCAGATAACTTAAATCTATTTGGCTCCAACCTAGCTTGGGAAACCTACTTATTGGATACAGTAAATGGTTATCCAACAAATTATAATGCAGCAACTCCATCTGGTGGGGTTTATCAAAGCTATAATAGCAGAACAGAGGGCTATAAAAATGAAATGTCCTTTGCCTTTTCAGGAAATTATAATGATAGATTATTTATTGGAGCTAGTTTATCATGGTCTTTTCTCAATTATTTCAACACCGTATACTACTCAGAAACGTCTTTAGATAATCCAGCACCGGGTGAATTTGATAACTTTACTTATATCGAAGAATTGGGAACACGTGGAAATGGGATCAATGGTAAATTTGGTCTGATTTATATCGTAAATCCTATTATTAGAATTAGTGGTGCCATCCATACTCCTACTTGGTATTACAGAATGACAGACACCTATTTTTCTAAGGTAGAAAGTCAAATGGCCAACGGACAAACATATAGCAAAACATCTCCAAATGGCAGATACGAATATAACATGAATACTCCATTTAAGGCCATGGGAGGTATGAGTTTCTTTATTCAAAAAATGGGCTTTATTAGTGTTGATTATATTTATCAAGATTACAGTCAAGCATACTTAAAATCGGATTACGATTCTTTTTACGATGAGAATGAGAATATAAATAATGATTTCACAGCAACACATTCTGTAAATATTGGTACGGAGTGGAGATTCCAACCGTTTTTTGTAAGAGCAGGTTATGGATTTACTACCAGTCCTGTGAAGGAAGAAATTAATGACATTACTCAAAATCAGTTTAGTTTTGGATTGGGATATCGTTCAGGACCATTTTTTATGGATGCATCCTTTATGCAAAAATACAATGCCCAAAACTACTATATGTATGGAGCTAACTACGTAAGTCCTGCTTATATAGAAACTAAAACTAGTTATTATAGCTTGTCTTTAGGATTTAAATTCTAGAAGAAATAAAACAATTTAAAAGATAATCTCAGCTATTCCTTTTCTATAAAGTGAATGGCTGTTGCTTTTATGCCAATCCAGATTTTTCCATGTTTCTTAATCTGAAACCTTTCATAGGATTCCTGACTGATTAAAGTAGAAACAATAATTCCGATATCTACATTTACTTCCATTCCTCGTGGACTTGGAATCACTTCTAATACTTGAGCTTCAAAATTATTGATAATGCTAGAATCTATTCTCGAGCTAGAAAGAATAACATCCTCACTTTTAAACATGGCAAAACCTTGACCTTCTGATAAACCATGGGGCATTTTTAATTCCACTTTATTCTCTAAAAGGATTGTTTTGGGGTCTATAACAATAGATTTATAGAAATTCTTAATGCCAGAAAATTTAGCGATAAACTTGGATTTTGGCTTATGAAATATCTCCTTTGGACTACCAAACTGAACCAATTCGCCTTGGTGTACAATTCCGATTTTATCTGCCAAAGAGATGGCTTCCTCAAAATCGTGAGTCACATGAATCATGGTCATGCCCTCCTCATTAAGTTGACGTAAGAGGCTTCTCATATCATCCCGCAATTGAACATCGAGTGAGGAAAGTGGTTCGTCTAAAAGCAAACAATGTGGTTTTGAAGCAAGGGTTCTGGCTATGGCCACTCGTTTTAACTCTCCACCCGATAAAGTTTCTGGCCACCGCTCCAATAATTTATCTACCTGTGCTTTTTGGGCATAATCTAATATGGCTTGCTGGTTTTCTTGTGGACTAAGCTTTTGATTCTTCAAAGGAAAAGCAATATTATTCTTCACTTTTAGATGAGGAAAGACCGTATTGTCTTGGAATACCATCCCCATATTTCTTTTCTGAATTTTTTCATTTGTGATGGCTTTATCTTCATAATAGATTTCACCTTGATCAGGAAGAATTAAGCCTGCCATCATTTCTAATATAAGTGATTTCCCGGCTCCTGATTCCCCTAGCAACACCACATATTCTCCTTTTTCTACTGAGAAACTGATGTTTTGAAGCGCGAAACCCTCATACTTTCTCGATATGTTTTTTATTTCTAGCATGACTTATCTTTTTGGTCTTTCTCTTGATAACATCCTCAGGGCAGCAAAGAACACTAAACAAACTATGATAAAAACCACGGAAACTGGTCGTGCATAAGTCAAGCCAAAAGCACCAAATCTTTCGTAAATTAAAACGGGGGTTATCATAGGATGATAGGCTACAATCACTACGGCACCAAACTCGCTCATTCCTCTGGCAAACATCAGTATCATACCGGAAAGAATATTTCGTGATGCCAATGGTAATGAAACGCTAAAAAACACTCTAGCTGGAGAAGCGCCAAGGTTTAAAGCCGCCTTTTCTAATCTAATAGGTACCGCTAAAAAACCATCTCTAGCCGCTGTAATTAAATAGGGGATACTCACGAAAGCCATGGCCACTGCAATTCCTATTGGGTTTCCGACTAGTGTAATTCCAAAACTTTCTGCTACTTGTCCTATTACAGAATCACGTGAAATAAATCCCAAAATAGCAATACCTGCGGCTGAATGAGGAATAACTATGGGGAGGTCGATGATACCGAGAACTAGTTTTTTGGCAAAAAACTCTCGTCTGGCCAAAAGGTAAGAAAGTGGAATAGCAGCAATGGCAAATACCAGAGTGGAGGCAAAAGAAACAGAAAGCGTTAACCAAATACTTTGCTGCACTTCTTTATCTTGGGTGGTTTCAAAAATTTCAGTTGGAGTGGTGTTTAAGAACATCCCCAAAAGTGGAGCTATTATAAACATCAATGCTAATCCCCCTAAGGAGATGAGTATGAGGTTTAATATATTGAAATTGGTTCTCACTATTATAGGTTTTTATTTCCCACCATTATTAATCAGATTCAGTGCAAACGCATACTTTTACTAGTGCAATTATTTTTGATAAAAGCTAGCGCGGATTTGGTGCGGTAAAATCACTTCTTTTACAGATATGTTTGCACGGAAAACATTTCCGCGCTAGCCTTTCGCTATTAACAAGTCTGTTCTCTTGCATTTTTACCTTTTATAGAATGTGAGTTTGCCCTGTCAAAAGTAAACTTTTTTAGCATTCTACTGAATGTTTTTTTGATTGCCCCAAGCCCTAAAGGGAGCAAAAAACTACAAACTCTAAATGGCAGACAATCAATTATATTACTGATTAAATGCCTTTCCTTTTTTTACAAGACAAGCCATGTAATAGCTGTACCACAAAGGGTTCCACAAAACAAATTTTATAACCACACTTAATATCAGTTGTGGTGATGCATTATTTATCCAATGCAAATTCTTTCAGCTCAGCTGGTATATTATCAAAGTTGGAGGAGGGTGATGGGACTAAAGATTTTTGTCCATTTTTCTCCATGATGGCCATTCCATTTTGTGCTGAAAGAATATATTTCATGAATTGAAGCGCTTCTTTTTTATTTGGAGCTTCATTAAGAATCGTGATTCCATAAACCATGGCCTCCCCTTTTTTTGTGATAAATTCCCCAGGCTTTTTTCCAGATATTTTAGCAGTAGCTCCAGCATAGAAATCATCTAATTGAGGATTCTGTAGATTGATGCTATCGGGCAAAACAATATATTTTAAGCCATGTTGTTCGGCCACCGACCTATATAAAAAGATATAATCAATCACATTAGATTCTAGCAAACCAATAAGATCTGTTTCCTTAGGTCTGATATAGTTTTTGTCTTTCTCTAGCAATTGCTTGGCCAAGCCCTCCTTCTCGTAAAACTGTTCTGCTAAACTGGCTAAAAGTACCGTTCGATAGCCACAAGGATCAGAATCTGGATTGGAACGTCCATAAGCAACCTCCTCCTTCATTAATATTTCATGCCAATTCTTGGAATTGATTTCATTACTCATTCGAGATTCTTCATGATAGACTATGGCCATTCCGTTTCCTGCAAATTTGATATTCCAATCGGTAAATTCAGGTATCAGTAGATTATCGATGACTCTAAAATCGGCTGAGGCCATAATATCGCAAGGCCTTTTTAAATCAGCAATCTTACGGGCACATTGGCGGCTACCAGCGGATTCCATTAAAATATTCAGCTCAGGGTTCTCCTTTTGATATTGCTTAGCCATTTGCTTAAAAGGCACTGATAAACTTCCTGCATGGAAAATAATCAACTCATTTTTACTCTCTTCACTATTTTGACAAGAAGATAAAATGAGGAGGATTAATAATACGGGCCATAATCTTTTCATTAGCATCCTCAAATTATTTCTGATTTTCGGAATAATAAATGGTATTGATGCCTTTAATGGCTCTATCGGAGAAGAAGTCGAAACAAGGAATAATTCTAAAAATCCCACCATTTTCTACTTCTGGTCGACAAGTTAATAGGAGTTCGCCTTGGTCGTTTCTATTACAGATTTCGCTATAGGTAAAAACGGCTCTATATCCATCGTCAGCAGCAATCACAAACAAACCTTCTCTAATGGCTTTAGGAGTTTTCTCTATTAAATTATCGAAATAGGCATCTAAGCTCAAACCTGTAAAAGGATCGGTGCTATGCAATCCTCTTCCTCTACCATAAAAAATGGTATGAGTTTCAATGATTGGATAATCTGCTGGATGCTCTTTCAATGTGGCTTTCTTTTCGTTTTCTACCATAAAATCGCAAGTGGCAGAGTATAGAGGATATTTCCCTTTCTCTACTTCTAAATCTATAGGATATGATTTCACTGTAATTTTAGTTGGATTGCTGATGTTTCTTTCGGTTAATAAATCGCCAACCACCACAAGTTTTGCTTCTGTTGGAAGTTCCCAAAGTGTTTTTGATTTAGATGGCACCACTCTACTTACTCGTGTGGCAATAATGATTTCATCTAAATGATTATTATAATAAAGCTCGCCCCAACTGATAACTGTTTTTTCACCTTTGTCGTTTTCAATTTCCACATACAAATCAACTATGGGTTTGAAATTGCTTGCATTTTTCTTCTGCAACATCCTCTCGTTCAAAATATCTTGAAGGGAATATCCATCGTAGCGAAAAGCACCGGTAAACATATTTCCATATTTACCCAAGCGGGTTTCTTTTACCATTACAGAACGCAAAGGTAATTTTGAGAAGTTTACAAATCCGGGATTAGAAACCTCGCCCAAAACTTCAATCTGATCACCAGGAAGCAATATGGTTTCTGAATTGTCGTAAAAATCGTTGGTGGCATCGGTGGAATCGATGGGCATTAAAGAAACAGTTTGGGAATCAGAATTTGATTCATCAGGCTTTTCAGTATTCATATTACAAGAATAACTAATCATT
>JADGDY010000207.1 GCA_016744655.1 Bacteroidales bacterium
TAAAATTATATGAATCTTAATAAATACGATAGCTCTTTACTTTACCTCCAAAAATCATTAAAAATTCAAGAGTCAAATAAAGGAGTTTTGGCCTCACCTAGAATATATGAAGCTCTCGGCAATTGTTATTTCAAAATGAATCAATTGGAGAAAGCATTACCCTATTTATTGAAAGCAGAGGAAGGATTTGATCAGCAAGAATCCATAAGTGAGGATCAGATCTACAACAGGGATCATTTGTATAATTTTTATAAAAAGAAAAACGATTTTCGAAAATCAGTATTATGGCTAGAAAAGAAATATAAGCTAGAAAAGACTTATGATTCTCTTAGAAACAACGCTAATATAAACGAATTAGAAGCAAAATACGAATCGCAACAAAAGGAAAACAAAATCCTAAAACTCTCCAATGATAACATAAAAAAGGAAGCTGAAATAACTAAAACCAGAAATTTGATTTATGTAATCGTTGTCATCTTCCTAGTTATTACTATACTTTCTTATACTATATGGTTAAGACAAAAACAAATTCAAAAAATGAATTTACTGAGAAGCACAGTAAATGCTAGTGAAGAAGAAAAGAATAGAATAGGAAAAGAATTACACGATGGTATTGCTAGTCGAATTTTAAAAGTTGTGTATGAAACAGATAAAAAACATATAGAGCTTTCAAATGAATTACTAAATATCTATCAACAACTTAGAGAATTATCACATCAATTAGAAGGTACTCCTTTACATAGCGAACCTTTGTATGAAAAGCTAATCGATATCATCCCAAACAATAATCCCGAAGCAATATTTGCAATAAAAATAATCCCACAAAACCTAGAATTAGAAGAGCCCTATGGAAACCATATTTATCGCTTGATACAAGAGTTAATTACCAATAACCTAAAACATGCGAATGCTAGTTTTACCCTTTTACACATTAAATTAGAAGACGATTTATTAAAGATAGAATACAAAGACAATGGAATTGGCAGTAGTAATTTCTCCGTAGGGTATGGATATAATCATATCAACAATAGAGTGAAACTAATGACTGGTTCCATTCAAATAAATACAGATAAAAACGTAGGATTTGAAGTCGATATTCAAATTCCATATCAAGAAAAAAATGATAAAAACTAGGAATATTCTTATTATTGACGATCACTTCTATTTGTATGAAGGCGTAAGATCGAGAGTGAATGAAATTTTTCCTCTTGCAAAATGTCAATATAGTGATAATATTATCGAATCACTTAGCATTATTACAAATGAAAGCATTGATCTAGTAATCTGCGATTTAGAATTTAATAACAATACCAAATTTGATGGTTTTTATTTTAAAGAATATTCCGCAATCACAAATCCGAATTTGAAAGTTATAGCTTTTACAAATTACAAATCGTACAGGGTAATGAATAAAGTAAGAAAATACGGCTTTAATAGTTTCTTGCTTAAAACAGCTACTTTTCAAGAATTCATGGATACACTTCAAGGAGTATCGAAAACTGAGGAGGAATATATTTCGGAATCCATGAAAGAGATCATGAAAACCAGAAACGAATTTAAATCTTCCATCTATTCTGATTCTTTATATGGATTGAATGATTTAAGTAAACAGGAACTCGATTTGGTTATTAGATCATCTGAGACTACCGACAGAAACAAACTGGCGAAAATCATGTTCAAATCTCCACATACCATTGATTCCTATTTTCAACATATCTACAAAAAAATCCATGTAAAGAGCAAATTAGAAGTTCAATTTTTCGCAATTGAGTTCATGGAAGAACTTCTCAAAGAGAGCAAGAAAAAAAACCAGTAAACATAAGATCTCTTGCAATAATTGCTTTTTCATGTACCCTATCCTACTATATCTGTAGACCAATTAAACTCTTTTAAACACTCAATAACTCGTGAATCCTTTCCTTTGCTGCTTTTAATGCTTCAGCAATAGACTTTTCTATGATAAGAACCTCTTCAAAATCGTTTGAAGTAGCCTTATAATCGCCAGATGGCAATCTCTTGATATTAATGTTTATTGTACTACTCATCACCTTAAGTTTTAAACATATTTTGCAATAGTGCGTCTGAGGTGAGTTAGATTAATCGGTTTTGCAATAAACTCAACACATCCTGCTCTTTTACATCGTTCTATGTCCTCATCTTGAGTATAGGCCGTTTGAGCTATGATGGGTAAATCGGGTTGAAGTTTTAATATTTCTGAAGTGGCTTCTAGCCCATCAACAGTTGGCATTTTGATATCCATAAGAACCAAAGAGATGTTTTTGTCGCGGCAATAGTCTATGGCTTCTTTTCCATTTTTTGCCCAAATCACATCTAGGTTTAAATCCTTTAATACATATTTTAATAAATGATAATTGTCCTCTTCATCTTCGGCTATCATCACCATGTTTTTCTGAGGAGGCTTAACCTTGGAATTATTCTCCTGAGATAAAGGGTGAACAATTTCAAAAACAGACCCTTCATTAACTTCAGAGCTGAGGCTTATTTCTCCTCCCAACAATCTCATTAAAGACCTGCTAATGGATAAACCAATACCTGTTCCTTGTGGTTTCTCCACGTGATCGATTTGTTGGAAACGCTCAAAAATTTGCTGCTGTAACTTTATAGGGATCCCAATTCCTGTGTCTCTCACATAGATATGAACCATATTGTTTTTCAGAGTGAAACTGATTTCAACACTACCCTCTTCAGTAAATTTAAGCGCATTGTTCATCAGATTCATTAATACCTGCTTCAATCTTAGCTTATCGGTATCTATAATGGTTTCTAAATCTTCAGATTGATTGTAAACAATCTCTATATGGCCTTTTTCTTTATTGCGTTTCTCGAAATTAAATATGGTTTTAATATCCATTAATAAGTTGTGGATATTAAGAGGTTCTGTATTAATGGCGACCAGGTCAGATTCAATTTTTGCAATATCCATCAAATCGTTGATCAGTTGCAATAAGGTATCAGAGTTATTATTAATGATGCGGATAAAATCGGCTGTATCTTCCTCATCGGCATCTTCTAGCAACTGACTAAATCCAACAATAGCATTCATAGGAGTCCTAATCTCATGGCTCATATTGGCCAAGAATTTATTCTTTAGTTTCTCCGCATTTTCTGCTTCGTTGAGTGCTAACTTAAGAGCATGTCTGTTTTCTTCAATTTCTCTATTTATATTTCTTAGTCGATCATTTTGCGATTTATACTCCCTATTTATTTTCTCTAAATCAAAATTCAGATTCTTTAATTCTTCATTGGTCTCTAATCTATCTGAAATATCACGAGCAATGCTAATAATCACTTCCTTGCCTTTGATATGAGTAATTGAAGAACTGATTTCTACAGGAATGCTTCTAAAATCTTTGGAAATCAACTCGGTTTCGTAAACATGCTTTTTCTTATCGATAAGTAATCTTACTTCCAATAAATAATCGAATACTTTTTGAGGCGCAATAATTTTCTCAGCTTCCATGCTCAACATCTCTTCACGACTATATCGTAAGCGCTCAAGAGAATTATTATTAACGGTGATAAAGGGGCCTTCTAGTTCTCTAATAAACACCAACTCGTCAATCACTTCTAAAAACCTCGTAAACTCATCGGGCTTATTTTCTGATTTTGCGATTTCGAGCTGCTTTTTCTCTCTTTCAAGATGAGTCATCATTAATACAATCCTCTCAAAAATGCTGATCAGATTTGATTTTCCATCCACAATAAAATCCCTAGCCCCATTTTCAATTAAGTCTTCTATGATTTCTTTTTTATAATCATCCAATACGAAAATAATAGGCGGAACTCTATTAAAATCCTTTTTTAACTTCTGAAGTAATTCCAAACCATTAAAAGCAGGAAATAAGTAATCAGAGATAATGATACAGTTTTTCTTATCTTCTATTAATCCTAGCAAACCTTGATAGGTAGCTGCGCTAGTTATCGTCATACCCTTCTGTATCAAGCCTTCCTTCATATCTACGAAAAAGGAAGAATGAGGGCTAAAAAATACGATTCTATATGTATTTAATTTAGTCAACATAACAATAGTTTATATAAATGGTTGGGCTATACTTTTAGAAAATGTGGTTACGAAAATGTAGAGTTTTGAGTTCTTTCTTAAAATAAGCCGTCTATTTATGTAAAGGTAGTAATTTTTACATGGAAATCAAAATCTAAAACAATATTTATATATCGCCAAATTATTTAGTTTTGCGCTAATATTTATATTGAAAAACGACTGGGTCTTTTATGAAGACCATTTTGCAAATGGAAAGTCAAATTACAAAAGGAATTACCATATTAGGATCTACAGGAAGCATTGGAAAACAAGCGCTCCAGGTCATTTCAGAATATACAGATTTATTTAAATTGAAAGCTTTAAGTGCCCATTCAAGCATCGATTTGCTTATTGAGCAAGCCTTAAAATATTTACCAGAAATGGTTTTTATCGCCAATCCTGATCATCTTTCAAGGTTAAAATCTGCATTAGCCCATACTTCTATAAAAATCCTCCATAGTGAAGACGAATTATATGATACTTTTCATCAGGAAGACCTGAGTATGGTATTATTGGCTATCGTTGGTTTTGCTGGACTTAAGCCTGCTCTAAAAACCATTGAAGCCTCCAAAGATTTAGCCATTGCCAATAAGGAAAGCCTTGTGGTTGGTGGTCATATCCTTATGGATTTGGTGAAGCAAAAAAATGCCACTTTATTACCTGTTGATTCGGAGCATTCTGCCATTTTTCAATGTTTACAAGGAGAAAAGCAAGAAAGTGTGGAGAAAATTATCCTGACAGCCAGTGGAGGTCCTTTCTTTGATTGGCCAGCAGAAGAAATGAAGAACATCACCTTAAAGCAGGCACTCAAACATCCTACTTGGGAGATGGGGCATAAAATCACCATAGATTCTGCAAGCATGATGAATAAAGGACTAGAGGTTATTGAAGCTAAATGGTTGTTTGACCTGAGGCCTCAACAGATTGATGTGGTGGCTCATCCTCAATCATTAGTACATAGCATGGTACAATTTACTGACGGATCGGTAAAAGCTCAAATGAGTCCTCCAGATATGCGTGGTCCTATTCAATATGCCATGTTTTATCCCAACAGAAAGCAGGCCCGTTTAACAAGATTTAATTTTTCGGAAGCATTGAGTCTCAGTTTCAAGCCCGTTGATATGAAAAAATTTCGTAATCTTGCACTCGCATTTGAAGCTCTAGAAAAAGGGGGGAATATTCCGGCTATTTTAAACGCAGCCAACGAAGCCGCCGTTGAAGCGGTTCTCCAAAATCAACTTCCTTTTTACAGAATTTCAGAAGTAGTAGAAAACATGATGAATGAGATGAATTTTGTTTTGATTCCTAGTTTAGAAGACTTGGAACAAACACATTATGAAACCATCGTCAAAAGCAAAGAATTAATCAAGAGAAAAAACTAAAATGGATATCCTTATACAAATCTTACAACTTATTTTAAGCCTGTCGGTATTGGTCATTGTGCATGAATTTGGACACTTTGCCGCGGCAAAAATATTTCACACCAAGGTAGAGAAATTTTACCTTTTCTTTAATCCAGGCTTCTCCCTTTTCAAATTTAAATATGGGGAAACAGAATACGGCATGGGCTGGTTACCTTTAGGTGGCTATGTGAAAATTGCTGGTATGATAGATGAAAGCATGGATAAAGAGCAGATGGCCAAAGACCCTGAACCATGGGAATTTAGAAGCAAACCAGCTTGGCAACGCTTAATTATTATGTTGGGTGGTGTCATCATGAATGTGGTTTTGGCTATGCTCATCTATATTGTAATGATGGCCAGTTATGGTGAAGAATATTTACCTACCTCTGCAGTAAAATATGGTATTCAGGTGGACAGCCTTGGCCAAACTCTAGGCCTACAGAATGGTGATAAAATATTAACATTAGACGGACAAGAGGTAGAGGATTTCATGAAGATTCCTGCCCATTTAATTTTAGAGGAGGTTGATGCCATTCAAATTGATCGTAATGGACAAAGACTCGATATTCCTGTTAGTTCTCAGTTTGTGGGAGATCTAATAGCCAGCGAAAAACCCGGCTTTATCATGCCTCGAATGCCCATTAGAATTAGTGAGTTTGCAAAAGGTTCCAGTGCCCAAGATGCCGGAATTGCTAAAGGGGATTGGATACAAAGCGTGAATGGACAAGAGGTGGCATTTTTCGATCAGTTTCAAACATTTAGAGATAGTGTTTCTGCCAATGCTGGCGGAATGGTTCAAGTGAGTGTTTTGCGTGATGATCAGATAAATACTTTTGATATTCAGGTTCAAGATAACGGATTGGTTGGCATTTCTATAGGTGCTGATTTAGGAATGGATTTTAACCTTAGATCTCGCGATTATACGGTTATTGAAGCCATTCCTGCTGGAATCAATAAAGCCTTTGAAACCATCAATAGCTATTTAAAACAGTTGAAGATTCTTTTCAATCCAGAAATGAAAGCCTATAAATCAGTAGGTGGTTTTATTAAGATCGGAAGTATTTTCCCTCCTACATGGGACTGGATTAAATTCTGGAGTCTTACTGCCTTCCTATCTATTATGTTGGCCGTCTTAAATATATTACCTATTCCTGCTCTAGATGGTGGTCATGTGATGTTCTTGATGTATGAGATTATTGCTCGTCGTAAGCCTAGCGATAAGTTTATGGAATATGCACAAATGGTGGGGATGTTCCTATTACTGGCTCTGCTGGTCTTTGCAAATGGTAATGATATCTGGAATTTATTCAAATAAAAAATAAACTTTGATAAATAGCTCATCAAATAAAAAAGTCTATTTTCTCTCCGATGCTCATCTGGGAATTCCTGATATGGAATCGAGTAGAGTTAGAGAAAGGAAGATGGTGAGATGGTTGGACGAGGTGAAGAAAGATGCAGAAGCCATTTTTATACTAGGCGATCTCTTCGATTTTTGGTTCGAGTATAAAACTGTAGTTCCAAAAGGGTTTACCCGCTTGTTTGGAAAGTTGGCCGAAATCACAGATAGTGGTATTCCCATTCATTTCTTCAGAGGAAATCACGATATATGGGCTTTCAATTATTTAAATGAAGAGCTTAATATTCAGATCCACAGAGAACCATTACAAGTTGAGTTATTGGGAAAGAATTTCTATTTGGCACATGGCGATGGTTTGGGCCAAGGGGATAAAGGCTATAAATTCCTAAAATGGATTTTCGAGCAAAAAATCAACCAATGGCTATTCCGATGGATCCACCCAGATTGGGGATTAGCCATGGGTTTGTTTTGGTCGAGAAGAAGTAGATACGCCAATGTAGCGCGAGAGGAAAAAGAAAGAGAAGAACCTGTAATACGAGCTTTAGAGGATTCTAGATTGCCCATGTTCGCCAAAGACTTATTAGATAAGGGTGAGAAGATCGACTATTTCGTAATGGGGCATTGGCATATCGTTAGAAACTTTGAGCTGAGACCTGGCAGTCGATTTGTATTTCTAGGAGATTGGATCACTCGTTTTTCTTATGGTGTTTTTGATGGAGAGGTTTTTGAGATGAAGACTTTTGAGGGATAATGATTTAGTTAATAGTGAACAGTGAACAACTAATAGTTAATGGTTAAATCTTATTATTCTTTACTAGATAGCCACAAAGGCATTGAGGATAATAATTTAATGGACAATGTCCCAAAAACTGTGTAAACGTAATTTTGTTTAGTTAATATTTAATCTATCGTCAAAAATAATTAAAAACTGATTCAAAATTCTACCCCAGT
>JADGDY010000027.1 GCA_016744655.1 Bacteroidales bacterium
AAACCATTTTATCATCTATGTTTTTGAGTTTGAAATTCATGGTTTCGTCGCCAATTTTATATCCTTGAGCCATGCTAAATAGAACGGCTATACTCATTAGTATTGTTAAGCTTAATTTTTTCATGTTATTTTAATTTTGGATGTATAATCTCTTTTAGTTCCTTATAGTTTAGTGTAGAATTATAGAATTCCTTTTTATTTTTCTGTATCACTTGTGTGACAGGAATGTCTCCGTCCCAATCTTTGTTTACCTTGTTAATCCAAACATTAGCATCATCGTCTAATACCACAACCTCGGCTTCAATCTGATTTTCTTGAATAAAGGGAATAACCCTTGATTCAATTTGTTTTGGAAAATCTAAGGAAACCAAAATCATTTTGAATGGTTTGTCCTTTAATTCTTTATTGATTTTGATGAAATCTGGTAATTCCTCAACACAAGGTTTGCACCAAGTAGCCCAATAGTTTACAAGATAAACAGTGTCTGAGTTACTGCTGTATTTCGCTTCTAAGTCTTCAAATTTGATGACGTCTACAGTTTGGCTTGAACTAAGAAAAGGGAGCAGCAATATGAAAAAAAGTAAAGAATTTTTAATGTTCTGCATAGTAAATTATTAGCCTGTAAAATTAAAGGTTTTGATTAAGGTGGTAGCAATGGAAATGACTAGGAATATATAATGAATTGTTATAATTCAGGAGTTTAGGGGTGTTGTAATTTTAAGACTTGTTAAACCTTATTAAGGTATATTTTGTTTGCTTAACAGAACTTAACTTAATGATTGACTTTCTTTGTTGAATAATCATCATAAAAAAACAAATAAATGAAAAAACAACCTTTACTATTTCTTTTGGGGCTCTTAATGGCCTTGCCCATACTGGTTATTGGGCAGAATGAAGCAGGTGATACATTTAAGTCGGAAAGCAATTCTGGAATATATGGGCCTAAAAAAGGTGAGTTTCATCTTGGAGTTCAAGATATAAGACTTAATATTTATGGAGGAGGAAGAACTTATTTTAATTTTTCACCAAGAATAGGATATATGATTTCTGATAAGGATTTGATATTTGCTGATGCTTATTTCTCTAATTTATTTGTATCAGACAGTTATACAAGCTTTGAAATAGGAATAAATTATAGAAGATATTTGGGCAAACATGCATTGATGCCATTTGTTCAAACTGGTATTGGATATGGTAAATATTCTTATTCTTCAACAAGTCATTATCAAGGTGTAGAGGACAATTATATTCATGCAAACCTAGGAGCAGGAGTTTCCTATAGATACAAGAAATGGTCTATTGAAACAGGTCTTGAGTTAGAATATAACCAGACTTTTAGTGACATGGTAATTCTGAAACCTATGGTAGGAGCATCTTTTTCTTTCTAAAGAAATAATACTAAACCCCAGGAATAGAAGAAATCAACATCCGAGTATATTCATTCTTGGGGTTTTTATATAACTCATCAGCTTCTTCAATCTCTACAAATTCGCCTTCTTGCATCACCATAATTCTATCGCTCATATATTTAACTACCGATAAATCGTGGGAAATAAATAAATAGGAGAGCTGGAATTCTTCTTTTAAATCGTTGAGGAGGTTGAGTATTTGAGCTTGGACAGAAACATCTAAAGCAGATACCGATTCATCACAAATAATAATTTCTGGTTTCATGGCCAAAGCTCTTGCAATAGAAATTCTTTGCCTTTGTCCACCAGAGAAGTCAGAAGGTTTTTTCTCAAATTGCTCCTTTGTGATTCCTGTTTTTTCTAGAAGCACAAGAGCTTTTTCTTTGGCCTTGGTTTTAGAATAGTGTAAATGAACCATCATGGGTTCCATAACTGTTTGTCCAATACTTATAGCGGGATTTAAAGAACCATAAGGGTCTTGAAAAATGATTTGCATTTTCTGCCGAAATTGCCTCCACTGGCTATTCGAAAACTGGAGGATGTCTTGCTCGTTCCACATCACTTGACCCGATTCACTTTGCAATAAGCCCAATAAAGCCCTGCTTAAGGAAGTTTTTCCACAACCCGATTCACCCACCAAACCTAAAGTTTCACCTTTGTATAATTCAAAGTTGACTGATTTTACAGCTTGATGTTTTTGTTTTACCCTCCCCAGAATACTTTTCTTTATCACATATGAAACTACTAAATCCTTTACTTGAAGTATTGGAGGATTTGCATAGATAAGTTCATGAGATTTTTTTCTTTCGGTAGAGGAAATGTAATCTATATGGTTCTGCGTATTGTCATTTAGAAAATCATTGACTGAAGCCAAGCGTCTTGGTCTTTTATCAATTGGAGGCCGACAAGCCATTAAAGCCTTTGTGTAATTATGCTGAGGATGCTTGAGTACCTGTGAAACGACTCCGTTTTCTACTAACTTTCCTCTAAACATCACCGCTATTTCATCTGCAATATCAGCAACAACCCCCAAATCGTGTGTGATAAATAAGACACTAGTATTGTATTTCTCTTTTAAATCTTTGATGAGGTCTAAGATGGTCTTTTGAACGGAAACATCTAAAGCCGTTGTAGGTTCATCAGCAATGAGTAATTCTGGTTCATTGGCCATAGCCATAGCAATCATTAATCTTTGTTTTTGTCCACCACTCAATTCATGAGGATAACTTTTGTATATCCTTTCTACATCTGGAAGTCGGACTGCCTCCATCATGGAAATTACCTTTGCATTTAATTCTTTGTGATTGAGATTTTGATGAATGTCTATTATTTCAGACAATTGGTTACCACATTTTTGCACAGGGTTTAAAGCACTCATGGGTTCCTGGAAAATCATGGAGATTCTATTACCTCTCAATTTTCGGAGTTGTTCAGCATTCATTTGTGAAAGCTCCTCTTTTTCATTATCTTTGAGCTGCAATACAATTTGGCCTTCAGTGATTTCTGCGTTTTGATGTAGCAATTGCATAATTGCCAAAGAAGTGATGGATTTTCCAGATCCCGATTCTCCCACCAATCCCACGGTTTTACCACGGGGAATGGTTAAACACAAATCATCAACCACCACTTTTTTACTTGTGGCTTCAGGAAAAGCTATACTTAAATTTGATATCTCTATGGTGGATGTCAATAGAATGAAGATTAAAGATTAACGCATCAAATATAATCATTATGATTCAATCCTTATTGGAAGATTTTCTAAATTTAATTTATCCCAGAACGTGCATGGCTTGTGGAAATACTTTGTTTCGGCATGAGGAAGTTATTTGCTCTCATTGTTTAATTCACTTGCCTAAAACCTTCTATCATAAAGACTCAAAGAACCCTCTGTTAAGTTTGTTTTGGGGTAAAATTCCCATTGAAATGGTTTCAGCTTTCTATTTCTATAATAAGGGAAATAAGGTGCAAAATTTAATTCATCAATTAAAGTATAAAAAGCAGCCAGAGGTTGGCGTTTATTTGGGAAAGAGATATGGTGTGTTTTTAAAGAAGAGTGAGCATTTTAAGGATATTAGTTTGATTGTTCCTGTTCCATTACATCATACTAAACAAAAGATTAGAGGATATAATCAAGCTGAAATGATAGCAAAAGGACTTTCTGAAAGCATGAAAATCCCTTATGATTATTCTTCGTTTATTAGAAGTTCTGCTACTGAAACACAAACCAAGAAAACTAAATTGGAACGTTGGGAAAATGTAAAGAACAAATTTAAAGTTGAGGATGCTGAAAAGATAAGGAATCAGCACATTTTATTGGTTGACGATGTGATTACCACTGGCTCTACTTTGGAAGCTTGTGCCCAAGTGTTGTTGGAGGAGGAGGGAGTTAAAGTGAGTATGGCGAGTATTGCAGCTGCTCATCGTTAAACAAAAAAGGGATGACATCGCTCGAAAAGTCAAAAGAAAAAGGGATGACATCACTTAGAGTGATGTCATCCCTTTTTTGAGAACACTTTCTTAGGATTTTACTTCAATCCACGTTTTTTCAAAAGAGGCTCTATACTTGGCTCTTGGCCACGGAAATTGACAAATAATGTCATTGGGTCGTCAGAACCACCACGAGAAATAATATTATCTCTAAGGCTTTGTCCTAATTCACGATTGAATAGTCCTTGCTCAGCAAAAGCTTCAAAAGCATCGCTATCTAAAACAGCAGCCCAAATATATACATAGTAACCAGCAGCATATCCTTCGCCACTAAAAGCGTGAGAGAAATAGTTGGTTCTGTATCTTGGAACAATAGCGTCTATTAAGCCTAGCTCATTCATGGTAGTCTGCTCAAATGTATTCACATCAACATCCTCAGCTTTTGGTGCAGTATGATAAGCCATGTCTAATAAACTAGCAGCTAAATATTCAGTAGTTACGAAACCTTGATTAAACTGGCTACTCTTTTGAAGCTTAGCAACTAATTCTTTAGGAATTAATTCTCCAGTTTTATAATGGTAAGCATAAAGCTCTAACATTTCTGGTTGTAAAGCCCAGTTTTCCATAATTTGAGAAGGAAGTTCAACGAAGTCTCTTTTTACAGAAGTACCACTAATACTTTGGTATTCTACATTTGATAAAAATCCGTGTAATGCATGACCAAACTCATGGAAAAGAGTTTCTACTTCATCGATACTTAATAATGAAGGAGCATCGGCAGTTGGTTTAGTGAAGTTACAAACGTTCACAATAACAGGAGCAACAAAATCGTCACCAGTCCCTGATTGACTACGGTAAGCTTCCATCCATGCACCACCTCTTTTTGAACTTCGAGGGAAGAAGTCAACATAGAATATGCCCACATGAGTTTTTCCATCAGCTTCTAAAATTTCATAAGTTTCAACATCTTCATGATAAACAGGAAGGTCGGTTCTTTTCTTGAATTTAAGACCATATAATTTACCAGCTAATTCGAAAGCACCTTTTTTAGTTTGTTCTAATGAGAAATAAGGGCGCAATTCGTTTTCATCAAGGTCGAATTTCTCTTTTCTTAATTTCTCAGTATAATACCACCAATCCCAGCTTTGCAAATCACCTTTTACACCACTCTTATTCATGATGGCTTGTAATTCAGAAGCTTCTTGTGTAGCTTTTGCTAATGATGGTTTCCAAAGGTCCATCAAAAGTTTATAAACATTTTCTGGAGTTTGAGCCATGTTTTTTGAAATGGCATATTGTGCAAAATTATCGAATCCTAAAAGTTGACCTTTTTGCTCTCTTAAAACTAAGATTTCTTCAATGATTGGAGTTGTGTTGTATGGTTCTTTTGTACCACGACTCATCCATGCTGTGTAAAGTTCTTTTCTTTTTTCTCTGTTATCAGCATACTGCATAAATGGAATCCAGCTTGGCTTATCAAGAGTGAATGCCCAGCCTGTTTGACCTTTATCTTTAGCAACGGCAGCTGCAGCTTCTTTTACTGAGGCTGGTAAACCTGCTAATTCTTTCTCGTCTTCGATAAGCATGAAGAAATTATTTCCTTCTTCAAGAAGTAAATGCCCGAACTTAGGGTATAATGAAGCTAACTTCTCATTGATTACTCTTAATTTTGCTTGATCCTCATCGTTCAATTCAGAACCTCCTCTAACAAATCCTTTGTAAAGCTTGTCGAGTAATGCTTTTTGCTCTTGGTTTAGAGCTTGTGCATTTCCTTTTTCAACTTCGATATTCATATCTTTTTGTTGATCGGCAACAGCTTTAACTTTTTTAAATAACTCAGCATTTAGCATGATGTTATCTTTATGGTTAGCTAATTTAGGAGCGATTTGACCTGTAATTGCAGTTAGTTCAGCATTGGTATTGGCCTCAGTAAGATTGAAGAAAACCCCACTTACACGTCTTAAATCTTCACCACTTTTATCAAGAGCTATAATTGTATTTTCAAAAGTTGGTGCTTCTATATTATTCACTATAGCAGCAATTTCTTCATTTTGATTTTCTATGGCTCTTTCGAAAGCTGGCATATAGTCAGCTTCCTTAATTTTGTCGAAAGGAGGAACGCCAAATGGAGTATCCCACTCAACAAAAAATGGATTTTCAGTCATGTCTTTTTCTGGTGCTTTGTTTTCGCAAGACGATAGCACGATAACAGCCATCATCAATAATAAAGATATCTTTCTCATTTTTATTGTATATTAACATTTATAAGGAAGACAAAAGTAGAAGTTTAGAAGGAGCAAAATGATAAAATGACATATTTACTCTTCAAAATGGAATAGTTCTAATTTGTTAAGGATGTGGAGGCTGAGATCAGCTCGCAAATAGGAGTTGATTTGGGTGGACAGTAACAAGGTTAGGGTATCTTTTTTTACCCCAATTATATAATTCTACTGATTCTTCAGGTGTAAGCATTTTATATGCTTTCTTAAGTTCTTTCTTGAATAAATTCCTATCAATGGTCATTCTTTCAAGTATCATTTTACAATAATGCAACATAGACTCAATTTTTTTTGATGCTTTATTAAATAACTTGCCGAGACAGGGTTTAGTATAATTGGTTTTGTTAAGAAAGATTAAATATACAAAACTGCAAATCTATTATCAAGTTATACATGGCAAAAAAAGATTGATAGAGAGCATTTCCTGTTTTTGACTCTATGAGAAAAAGAAAAAGTATATATTTGAAATAAATTTATCATCATATGAATACAAATACGATACTTATTTTTGCCCTTTTATTCAGTATTAATTCATGTATGTTTGCTCAAGAAAGCGATCATACTGTAAAATCCTCTTCTTTAGAAAGAAGTATTGTTAAAGGAAAAGATGTTTATCTTTCAAGTACTACAATAGAGGGTGATCTTGACTTTACTAAGCTAGTTGATTATTACATTGAAGGAGCTAACACCAAAAGGGGAGAGGTATCATCTTCATTAACTTTTGTGAATTGTTCTTTTTCAGGTAAAATAATTGCATACTATAGAGATGGAAAAGTTGACAACAGGATCAGTTTTTTAAAAAACCTCACTTTTATCAATTGCGAGTTCAATTCAGAAGTTATTTTGAAAGAGGTTGTTGTTAATGGCGTTGCCAATTTTTCAAAGAGTACTTTTGAAGATGTTGTAGATATTGAAGGAGCTGATTTTAGAAGTAAGGATAATTATTTCTCAGCATGTGTTTTTAATGGAAAGTTTAAAGCTCAAAGAGCTCGTTTTAATGGCAATGTTAATTTCCTGAATGCTGAATTTTTCGCATTGGCTAATTTTCAGCATGCTATTTTCAATGGTGATGTCCAATTTGGGGCATGTGTTTTTTATGAAAATGCCGATTTATCTTTGATTAAAGCAACTGATAATTTTATTATGAATTATGTAGTTTTTCATAAAAAGGCCCTGATGAATAATGGGTATTATATGGGAAGAGTTGAGTTTCAGCAGACGGTTTTTAATGCACCAATTGAAATGAAAGGAAATGTATATACTTTTCCTGTGAAGTTTAATAATGCTATTGTTGAGGCGGAAATCTCAGTAGAAAACTCCAGCTTTTTATCTGGCATACCTGAGATTGATAATATCAAAAGTGAGAAAGGTCTGTCAATAGATTTTTCTAAAGCAAAAATATCTAGTTTACAAACAATACAGAAATAATCTAAAATAGCGCGATATGAAAAAAAATAAATTTCTTACAATTCTAGGCACTATTGCATTTGCCTTGATAATGTCAGTTAGCTTCACATCATGTGACAAAGATGGAAATCTAATTATAGAAGATGAAGATTTAGCATTAGTATTAGGTTGGCTGTTTGATGGAGCCACAGACGAAAACCATGAAGAGATAGAGGATGATGTGGTTATCGACCCTGAGCCTGTGGACCCAAATGATTTACCTAGTTCTGCAAGTATGCTGTCTAACTTTCCACCAATTGGTGATCAGGGACAATATGGGACTTGTGTTTCGTGGGCTGTTGGTTATAATTTACGTACTGCTTTAGAAGCACAAGATAAAGGTTATTCAAGTACAGATCTTCAAGATCCTTCTAAGCAATTTAGTCCTAAATATTTGTTTTGGGCTATTCCTAATAGCTTAAAAGGTTCCAGCTGTAATGGAACCAACTTTGAATATGCTTTTGATGTCATGTTGTCTTCAGGTATAGCTACACATCAGACTGTTCCGTATCAAAGTTTAGGAGATTGTTCTTCATCTACTCAGTCTTCATGGGATAGTGAGGCCTCAGGTTTTAAAATAGATAATTATAGAGAGATTCCAGAAATTGCAGAAAATAGTCAAGTGGATTCCGACACAAAAATTAATCTTCTTAAAAAATATTTGGCTCAAGGGCGTCCTATTGCTTTTGGTGCTAGGTTGGGAGATAATTTTATGCAATGGAATTCTGATGATGTGATTTCTTCAGATTCTTATGCTTACAATGGTCAGCATGCTTATCATGCAATGACTCTATCTGGTTATAATGATAATAAAGGTATAGGCGGTGGTGCATTTGAGATTGTAAATTCTTGGAATACTACTTGGGGAAATAGTGGGCGGATTTGGATCGACTATGATTTCTTTGTAGATGAATTTTGTTTTGCTGCCTTTGTTGCGGCTATAGAACCTGGTATTGGTTATAATCCTGAAGATGATAATTCAAGTGGAAAAGATCTTATTGCTTGGAACCTTATTGATGAAACTAACCCAGAGAGTAATGATCCTTTAGCCAGAGTTATTACTTATGATGTTTATAATATTGGACAAGAGGCAATTCAGGCAGGTGAAGATTGGAATATATCCTATGTCATCTACAATGCCTATGATGCGAGTGAATTTGATATTTTAATTTATGATTATTATTCTGATGATTATGGAAATTATGGTGAAGATGGTGTTCTAACAGCAGAAATGGGGGATGTTTATGGTTTGGCTGGAAACTGGTGGAACTATATTGATGTACCTGCAGATGCTAGTGTGGCAGAAACACTTTATGGTGAGGAAGGAGTATCTTTCTCTTTTCAATATACTATACCAGAATATACTGGAGATTATTACTTAGTAATGATAGCAGATGGTTTTGATGGTGTAAGTGAGTCAGATGAGACCAATAATTATTTTTATTTCACAGGAGCTGATGGAGAACCACTTAAAATTGAAAATGGGATCATTCAAGGTAATGCAAAGAATTTAAAAAATGTACAAATTGATGTTAAGCCTAAAAAAGGAGATAACTCACCAATTCCTACGGCGAGAACCCAACAAAATCTTAACACCTATAGACCTCACTTAATTCAGAAAGTAATAAAATCGCAAAAAGAAAGTGGTGAATGGCAAGAAAGGTTGAATAGATTTAAAACAGATAATCCAAATGTGAAAAAAAATAAAGTAAGGAAATAGTATTTATGACCTTTGAAAATTGAGAAATAAAAAAAGCCAGATTAATCTGGCTTTTTTTATTTCTAAGGTAACTAAGAGTGTCCACCTACCACAATCCTCATAATCTTTAGATTCAGTGCGAAAAATTGATAAATCTGAAAAATTACGCATCTTCTCCAAAACATAGTTATCCGTGAAGGACGAGTTGCAAAAGACTGATTACTATAAGGGGTGTTTTTTAATCTTTCGTGTAGATTAGCCATAATGATATATTTTTTTTATTTTGTTTTTTATTCAGGAATTAATGACCAGCCTAATTTGGCTTTGGCTTTATAGATAAACATATAGTGCATGAATAGCTTCATCCAATGACCAGCTAATCCAATTACACCCACGGTTTTGTTAATGTCTCTACCGTACTTGGGATACTTTTCCCAATCTGGAACAATAGGGGAGACCGTCATTGTAGCTGCTTGCCCACTTAATGGACCATAACCTGCAGATACAATACATGCTGCTCCTTGTTTAGCCATAGAGGCTTTGTGAGGATGGCCATCACGACCAGTTTTAATTCTGTAAGCTATATTTTCTGCAACAATTTTTCCGATTACACCCGATGGCATTCCGGTTCGTGGAGGTGTTGGGAAAATAGGAGTTCCGTTTTTGCTTTTCATAGGTTTAGACATACCATGTGGTGGAGCAAAAGCGATACCGCTGGCATACATATTGTCGTAAGCAGGACTTTGATAGATTTCTGGCCAATCACTGACTTTCCATTCGTCATACGGCTTTCCGCTGTAGTCAGCATCCACTTTCATCATTCCATTTGCTACAAATACTTTCGATGTAATGTCTTCGCCTTTTTTATCGAAAGCTTTCATATTAGCTCCTTTAAAGCCTGGGATGAGCATAGAAAAATCAAACTTTTGCTCTTTTTTCTCACCATCAAGGTTCTCGTAATACGCTACTCCTTCTTCCACCTTGTATACTCCTGCTCTCTTAATCCAACTAATTCCATACTCAGCTAAAACAGATTCTGTAAAGACCTTTGTTGGCGTAATATAGCCTCCTCTTTTTACATAGGCTCCTCCCATTCCAAAATCACCCAGTTCATACTCATTGGTAATCCATATGATATCAGCCATTTTCTGGAGCTTCCTTTTATTGATTTCGAAGGCAATATTTAAGGCGTATTCAAAAGCTGCTCCTTGACAAGTAGCTAACCCATGTCCAGTTCCAATTAAAAAAGTTTGGTGTTCCCCATTTTCCATCTTTTCTAAAGAAATTTTCAGCTTGTCCCAAGCATGAGCAGCGTGGTCGTATGTACATACCGAGTTAGAATGTTTGTCAGGTCCTAAACCTTCAGTGGCAGCGAAGTTCAATGTAGGACCTGTACCATTTACTAAATAGTCATATGCTACATCTTCCTCTTGGCCTTGTTTTTCAGGATCCACATATTTAATTCTAACAAATCCTGTTTCATTCTTATCATCTCCTTCTGGGTGGATAGACATTCCAAGTGCTTGTTTGTATTGAATTCCCTGTCTGTCGTAAACAGGTTTAAGTTTAAAAATAACATCCTCAGGTTTCATCAAGCCAACACCTACCCATATATTGGAAGGTACCCACTGATAATTACTATTTGGACTTACTACGATTACTTCGTGTGATTTATTCAGTTTTTTGCGTAAATATAAGGCGGCCGTATGACCGGAAATACCTGCACCAAGAACTATAACTCTTGCCATATTGTTAGGTTTTGATTTGTTTAGACTACTTCTGAATTAAATGTGTTGTCATTTAAAAATGAGCTGCTTACAAAGTTAAAAAAAATATGTTTGTAGCGCATTAATCGCACTAATTTATTTTGGTAATTTTTAGTGATACTCTTGTGTTGCAGGTATATCAATAGATAGGGCATTGAATAAAGATTCAATTATGATGACTTTTGGAGAATTATTTTGGCATTTTTATACCGAATTATACAGAAATAGAATGATGATTGATATTGAAAGTGTTATGAAACCGTGTTCAATAGATAAATCGCACTAGGATTTAAACAATAATTGACGATATGAATTATTTGAAAATATATTTCTTAGAAATGATATGTAAAAATAAACCTCTACTTAAAAGGAAAGCATTAAAAGCCATCCATAAACCATGATTTCCCCAAATGGGTTGGAGTAAATAAAACAAGGGAAAGAAAACAAATATGGTACTAATAACCATCGAATTTCTCATTGCTGCAGCTTGTGTTGCTCCAATATAAACCCCATCCCAAATAAAAGCTGCAAAGCTTATTAAAGGTATTAGTCCTATCCAAATAAAGTATGGCTGGGCAGCTGCTATTAAATAAGGTAAATCAGTTAGAATACCCATGATATGTGTTCCGAAAATAAAATAGAGAATTGAAAAAGGAAGACTGATAAAAAGTCCCCAAGAAAATATTTTATAAACGAGAGGTTTCAGATTGGCAGATTTATCTTCTCCAATATTCTTTCCTACGAGTGCTTCTGCAGCATTGGCAAAACCATCAATAAAATAGGTAAAGAATAAGAAAAATTGAAAGAGGAGGGTGTTAATAGCTAAGGTTTCCTCTCCCATACGAGCAGAGCTAGCAGTAAAGAATGTTAGACTAACAAGTAAGAGAATGGTTCTTATAAAAATATCTCTATTCACTCCGAAGAATTTTTTTATTTCAGAAGCTTCCCACATATCCGTCCAATTCCATTTAGCCCACAGAGACCTGCTTCTTTTTATCAGAATATAAATACCTGTACTAAAACCAATATATTGAGCTATTAGTGTTCCCCATGCCACTCCTTCAGATTTCATATCGAGGACAAACACAAAAAGAAGGTTGAAAAGGATATTGCCAATATTAATCAAAAGAGCCAAGTAAAGAGGTGTTTTGGTATCTTGTCGACCTATAAACCAGCCCATAATAGCATAAAGCCCTAGAGTTGCTGGTGCTGCAAATATTCTAATATGAAAATACTTTAGAGCTTCCGTATTGACAGCATCGCTAGCTCCTAATAACAGTAATCCAATATTCCCAATAGGGATTTGCAAACTGACCAATAGAAGTGCAACAGAAAATGCTACAAATATCGATCTGCTAAATACCTGAACAATTTGAGCATAGTTTTTTTGACCATGAGCTTGGGCTACGAAACCAGTGGTGCTCATTCTTAAAAAACCAAAGCTCATGTATATAAAACTAAATATACTACCTCCAATTGCAATGGCGTTTAAATGAATTTCTGAATCCATATGTCCCATCAATGCTAAATCTACCATTCCAACTAGAGGAACAGAAATATTGCTCAAGATATTAGGCAGAGCTAGTTTTAGAATTGGATTTTTCACTTTTTTTTGCAAAAGTAATCAAGCTTATTAAAATAAAACCAGAATTGTTCTGATTTTGTTTTTATTAAGATTTTTATCCATTCATTGGTATTGGGACATAAGTTTTTGTTTCATTACAGCAAGTAATCGGACAAATATCTGGCATTAAGATATCGTATGATCTATTTCCGCAATTAGTGCATTTCCATTTTGCATTTAAAGTTGCTGTTGGAACAGAGAATCTCTCAAAAGTATTTCTCCTGCCACAGCACTCAATAGTGCATATCGAAGGTTTTGTTTCTGAAATTTCTCTATTCCCGCAATTTGTACATTTCCATTCAGTCATGATAGCATATTTTAATGTGAACGGATAAAGGTACTATTTTTTACAAGCCAAAGTTTGATATTTTTAGTATTTTGAAAAATAGATTGTATTAAGAAGAAATGTAATAGTGATTTAACATTCCTTAAAAATAATGTAAAGATAATATGCCCTTATTTTATTACATTTGGCATCTTATAAAAAATTAAATAGAATACAGAATGGCAAAAGTTATAGGCTTGGGTAATGCCCTTGTTGATATCATGACACCTTTGGAAAATGATAATATTTTATCTCAAATCGAATTTCCAAAAGGAAGTATGCAGTTAGTTGATGCTGCAAAAAGCAATGAAATTTTAAAACTTACTTCACATTTAAAGAGCTCTTTGGCAAGTGGTGGTTCTGCTGCTAATACTATACATGGTATTGCCAGGCTTGGAATGGAAACTGCATTTGTTGGTAAAACAGGAAATGATGATTTTGGTAAAATATTTAAAGATGATTTGGTAAAAAGTAATATTAGTCCAGCTTTGTTTCAGTCAGAAACAGAAACAGGAAGAGCTGTTGCAATGGTGAGCCCCGATTCAGAAAGAACATTCGCAACATATTTAGGTGCTGCTGTTGAGCTTACTGCTAATGATATTCAGCCAGAATTATTTAAAGGATATGATGTTCTCCATATTGAAGGATATTTAGTATTCAATGAAGAATTAATAGAAAAAGCTGTAAAAACTGCAAAAGAAGCAGGATTAAAAGTAAGTTTAGATCTTGCTAGCTATAATGTGGTAGATGCAAAATTAGATTTCTTGAAGAGGATGGCAGACAATTATGTCGATATTTTATTTGCCAACGAGGAAGAAGCGAAATCATTTACAGGTCATGACGATCCAGAAAAAGCTTTAGAGGCAATAGCTGAACAAGTTGAGATTAGTATTGTAAAAGTTGGTAAGGATGGTTCTATGATATTAAAAGATGGAAATACTACTCGTATCGACATTATTGAAGCTAAGCCAATAGATACTACCGGAGCTGGGGATTATTACGCCTCAGGTTTCTTATTTGGTTACCTAAATGACTTAACATTGAGTCAAGCTGGTCAAATAGGTTCTTTGCTTGCTGGAAAAGTAATCGAAGAAATGGGAGCATCTATTAATGATAATACATGGGAAGAAATTCTTGAAGTTGTAGAAAAAATAAAGGTCAGTTAAAGGCCAAAAAAGGCTTAATTGAATCATTCTAAACTAAGGAGAGAAAATCATTTAATTGCTTGTGCTATTTCCTTTTATAAAGTTTTTAAATAAATTTGCAAGCCTTTCAGACAGAAAATAATCTTTTTTAATTAAAAATATAGCAATATGAAAGTATATAAAACAGATGAGATCAAAAACGTGGCTCTTGTTGGCGGGGCGAAAAGCGGGAAGACTACTCTTGCCGAAGCCATGCTTTTTGAAGGAAAAGTGATAGACAGAAAAGGTTCAGTAGATGACAAAAACTCAACTTCTGATTATCGCGACATCGAAATTCAAAAACAGAACTCTGTAACCTCAACATTAATGTATACTGAATATGACGGAAGAAAAATCAATATTATTGATACTCCGGGATTCAATGATTATGTAGGTGAGGTAGTTTCTGCTCTAAATGTAGTTGAGACCGCATTATTAGTAACAAATACTCACGTAGGAGTTGATGCCACAACAGAAAATGCTTGGCGCCAAGCTGCGAATTCAAATTCACCTGTTTTATTTATTGCTAATCAATTAGATCACGAAAAAGCTAATTTTGATTCGACTGTAAGTCAATTAAAAGAATTCTTTGGTGATAAAGTTTCCAGAGCTCAGTATCCAGTAAATGCTGGTGAAGGCTTTGATAGCATCATCGACCTAGTGTTGAATAAGATGTTGAAGTTCCCTAAAGATGGTGGAGCTTGTGAAATTGTAGATATTCCTGCATCTGAAGAAGAAAAAGCTGCAGAATTATCTTTGAAATTAATGGAAAACGCTGCTGCTGGTAGTGATGAATTAATGGAAAAGTATTTCGAAAATGATAAGCTTACTTTAGACGAAATGAGAGAAGGTATTCGCTTAGGTATGAGAACTAGAGCTATCTTCCCAATCTTCTGTACAAGTGCAAAAACTGGTGTTGGAGTAAATCGTTTAATGGATTTCGTTAACCATTCTTGTCCTGCTCCAACAGGAAGACCTAGAAAAACTACAGAAGGAAAAGAGTTTACTTGTTCTGAGTCTGATCCAACTGCATTTTTTGTTTTTAAAACTAGTGTAGAGCCTCATATGGGTGAAGTTTCATATTTCAAAGTATATGGTGGAAAAGTAACTGAGGGAATGGATTTAATCAATTCTCGTCACGGAAATAAAGAAAGATTACCACAATTAATGGTGGTTGCTGGAAAGAAAAGAGATAAAGTAGCTGAAGTATATCCAGGTGATATTGCATCTGCTATTAAATTAAAAGATACTAAAACTGATGATACTTTAGTGGATGCTAAAGAATCTGGATTAAAGTTCGAGCCTATCCCATTCCCAGATCCAATTGCATCAACTGCTGTGAAAGCTAAAGCTTCTGCTGATGATGAAAAAATGGGTTCTATCTTAAATGATATGCGTAAATCTGATCCCACGATTATTGTAGAACACAGTAGAGAATTACGTCAAATTATTCTTAAAGGACAAGGTGAGCTACATTTAAACACTATTAAATGGTTTTTTGATAATGTTTATAATATCGATATTGAATATTATGCACCTAAGATTCCATATCGTGAAACGATCACGAAATCTGCATATGCTGACTATCGTCACAAAAAGCAATCTGGTGGTAGTGGGCAGTTTGGTGAAGTTCATATGTTCATTCAACCTTATACTGAAGACATGCCTAAGCCTAAAGATTTTCCTGTTAGAGGAACTGAAGAGCATGAATTACCATGGGGTGGTAAATTAATCTTTAATAACTGTATTGTTGGAGGAGCTATCGATGCTCGTTTTAATCCTGCTATCTTAAAAGGTATCATGGAAAGAATGGATCAAGGACCTCTAACTGGTTCTTATGCTCGTGATATTTCAGTTTATATTTATGATGGAAAAATGCACCCAGTAGATTCTAATGAAATTTCATTTAAACTAGCTGGCCGTTTTGCATTTAGTGATGCTTTTAAACACGCTGGACCAAAGATTATGGAACCAGTTTATGATTTAAGTATCAGAGTTCCTGAAGATAATATGGGTGCTGTTATGACTGATATCCAAGGAAGAAGAGCAATGATTATGGGTATGGATGCCGATGGTCATTATCAAGTGATTAATGCTAAAGTTCCTTTGGCTGAGATGCACAGATATTCTACTTCTCTGAGCTCGTTGACATCTGGTCGTGGTACATTTAGTATGGCTTATGACCAATATCAGCAAGTTCCATCTGATGTTCAGGATAAATTATTGAAAGAATACGAAGAGTCGTTGAATGAAGAAGATTAATCTTCAAAGAGGATTCTTATTTAATTAAATAAATTTCTAAACTACTTGCACAAGCCTCCGATTTTCGGGGGCTTTTTTTATTTTCTTAAATACCAACTTAGAATAAATAAATTGCCAATTAAGATTTCGATAAAGATGATAATGAACCCTGACAGCATAAAACGATCTAAAGAGAAAAAGTAGGTTAATATTGAGATACCTAGAAGAGTGATTAGAGTACCTCCAATTAATTCGTGTTTCCAGGCTAGCCAAACAAATAGAAGTAAAACTAATCACGGCAGAGTATTCGAACTATTTTTAACAACTGCCATAAAATCATTTCCATAGGCTTCTGAACCAGAAAATAAGGCGAAAGTAAATACGAGAATCCCATAGGTTAGGCCAAGAACACGAGCAGTAAATCTAAAAACTTTAGCCCATTTGTTTTTTGAAGTACTTGACATCTTTGATGGTTTTGTTTCAAAGATAAGAGCTCAAATAAGCAAAGTCAAGTAGGCTATTTGAGTCAAATTTACTTTACAGCCACTTTTTGCTCCATAAATTCAACGATATCGCCAGATTTAAGTTTTTTACGTTTTCTAAACTCAGCTTCTCCATTTACGAAAACATCACCCTCAGTTATAAAAAGGTTGGCTCTACCACCACTCTCGGCCCAGCCTAAAATCTTTAACAACTTATTCAACTCAATAAATTCTTTTTGTTCTAAATCAAACTCCATTATTTCTAAATTTGTGGCCTCAAATATAGAACAAATGCGCTACTTGAAACTCAAAAATATTATATTCTTTTTTCTTCTAGGACTTGTTATTCTAGCTTTTATTCCATTTCAGAAAATTGAGCCCATAGTATATATAGATAGAGAATCTGGAGAGATGAAAATTGAAAAAGTACCTGGTGAGGCATGGCTTTATTGGCTGTATTATAATCCTGTAGGAGAGCTTAGTATGAACGCTATGGTTAAGAATAAATTTCTTTCTAATTGGTATGGGAAGCAAATGGATAAGCCATCTTCCAAAGGAAAGATAGAAGGTTTTGTAGAAGACTTTAATATGGATTTGACTGAAGCTGTAAAAATTGATTTTGAAAGTTTTAATGATTTTTTCTACAGGGAATTAAAAAAAGAAGCCCGACCTATCAACTCAGACTCCTCTGTTTTAATTTCTCCGGCGGATGGCAAAGTATTAGCCTATTCTAATATTTCAAATCAAGATTTTATTGTAAAAGGCTATCAGTTTAATGTGGATGAGTATTTTCAAGACAAGGGAGTAGCGGATAAGTATAGAAATGGAAGTTTAATGATATTCAGACTTTGTCCTACCGATTATCATCGCTATCATTTCCCTGTCAGTGGCGAAGTGATTTTAGATGCTAAAATTAATGGAGACTATTTTTCAGTTTCTCCCATTGCATTAAAGAAAAAAATTGAACTCATCACTCAGAACAAAAGAGATTTTAGTATTATCCGTACTGAAGATTTTGGAGATGTGGTGATGTCGGAAGTTGGAGCTACTATGGTAGGAAGTATGGTGACCACTTATTCAAATCTGAAAGTTGAAAAAGGTGAAGAAAAAGGGTATTTTAAATTTGGAGGATCAACAGTGATATTGTTTTTTGAGATGGGTAAAATTGAAATAGATCCAGACTTATTATTAAATAGTCAGAATCAAATTGAAACCTCTGTGTTGATGGGTGAAAAAGTAGGTCGAGTGATACAGTAAACAGAGAAAACCAAAAAAAGTGTAAAATTCAGTCTAATTGAAGATTAAAAATTACATTTGCCGCCTTAAAATAGAAAATATGCCAACTACTATAAAACAAAATAAACGCCTGAAACCAGATTGGTTAAAGATTAAAGTCCCAATGGGCAAAACATATATCGGAGTAAAAGAAATCATTAAGAAACACAAGCTAAATACCATTTGTACCAGTGGTCATTGTCCAAACATGGAAGACTGTTGGGGCCGAGGAACTGCCACATTAATGATTTTGGGAGATGTATGTACAAGAGCTTGTAGATTCTGTAATGTGAAAACAGGAAAGCCAGAATCTGTAGATTATGATGAGCCACGAAGAGTTGCTGAATCAGTGAAATTATTAAACCTGAAACATGTGGTCTTAACCTCTGTGGATAGAGATGATATGGAAGATGGTGGAGCTGCAATTTGGGCAGAAACCATTTCGAAAATAAAAGCTGAAAGGCCTGATACAACTATTGAAGGATTGATTCCTGATTTTCAGGGAGATTATGATGATTTGAAAACGGTGATGGAAAGTCGTCCAGAGGTAATTTCTCATAATATGGAAACCGTTCGTAGGTTAACTCCAAAAATGAGAAACAAAGCCAAGTATGATACTAGTCTTGAGGTGATAAGAAATATCGGAGATTTTGGTTTGGTTAGTAAATCAGGTATCATGGTTGGGATTGGTGAAACTCAGGAAGAAGTTTTAGAAACAATGGATGATTTACGAAAAGTAAATTGTCAGGTTTTAACAATTGGTCAATATCTACGCCCAAGTGATTGGCATTTCGATGTGGTAGAATATGTACATCCTAATGTATTTGAAATGTACCGTAAAGCTGCTCTAGAAAAAGGATTCCGTCATGTGGAAAGTGGACCATTAGTGCGTTCTTCTTATTTAGCAGAGAAACATATTCATTAATCCATTTATCTCGCAATTATAAACGAATGAAAAACACAACCTATTTTTCAGATTTAGAAGGGCTTTCTGATTACCAAGAAGTATGGGACAGACAAGAGAGCTTGTTTAATGAATTATTGAATATTAAACGACAGAATTTTGATTTACCTCATTGTGAGAAATTAGCTGAATTCCAGCATTTGATTTTCTGTCAGCATCCTCATGTTTATACGTTAGGCAAAAGTGGAGATGCTCAGAATTTACTGATTAATCAAATCGAACTTCAAGCTCGCGAAGCTCAATTTATCAAAACCAATAGAGGAGGAGATATTACCTATCATGGCCCAGGTCAGTTGGTAGGTTATCCCATTTTCAACTTGGAAGAGATGCAGATGAGCGTGAAAGAGTATATTTATAATCTGGAGGAGGCTATTATTTTGAGCATCGCAGATTATGGAATTAAAGGTGGCAGATTAGAAGGAGCTATCGGTGTTTGGCTTGATGCAACTGATTCATTACCACAAAGAAAAATTTGCGCCATTGGAGTTAAAGTGAGTAGACATGTGAGTATGCATGGTTTTGCATTAAACATCAATACAAATCTTGATTACTTCAATTATATCAACCCTTGTGGTTTTGTAGACAAGAGTGTGACGAGTTTGCAAAAAGAATTGGGTAGAAAAATTGATTTTGAAGAGGTTAAGGCCAAGGTAAAATCAAATTTGGCTAAAGTCTTTAATATTGAATACACTGAATTGTAAAACCCTCCAATATTAATAAAGAAAACGCCAAATACAAAATTCTGTATTTGGCGTTTTTATGTTTTTAAGAATATTTAGAACATGCCAGGCATCATACTTCTTGCTGCACTGGCCATTTCCATCTCGTTAACATTATTGGCACTTTCCAATGCTTTATTAGTGGCTACTTGTAATAATTCCTCAATAGCTTCTTTATCACCATCCTCAATTAATTCTTGACTAATTTTGATTTCAGTTACTCTGCGGTTACCATTAACAAATACTTCAATACCTTCTGCTTCACCTTTTACTGTGATAGTTTCTAACTTTTGTTTGCTTTGATCCATGGCCTCTTTCATTGGCCCCATCTGACTCATTAATTTATCGAACATATTTCTGTTTTTTTTGCAAAAATAAAAGAAATCGTTGATAAATACTTAAGTTCCTTAGGCAACTTTTTCAGATTAATTTGGCCTTATTTTTGTGTTAACAAGAGTTAATTTTTGCTTTTAAATAGCAGAATTTAATTCTACCTTTGCCTTATAATATGAGACTAAAATCCTTACATAAAATATTGATGGTGATTACCTTTGTGGTTTTTACTCAGTTTGTGTATGGGCAAATGTCTAATTATAAATCCCTTTATATTTATAATTTCATTAAACGAATTGAATGGCCTGCTGTACAAACAGATGAGGCTTTTCATATTGTGATTTATGGAGATAGAGGTACTTATGAGTCTATTTCAAAGATTGCTGATAGTAAACTTGCAGGAGATAGGCCTATTGAGGTCGAATATATAGATGACGTTGAAGATATACTTACAGCAGATTTAATTTATGTTGATTTTTCTAAAAGAAAGTATATTCCAAAGATTAATTCTTGGATAAAAAACAGACCTATCTTGTTGGTTAGTGATTATAAAAATGCAAAATTAACAGATATTAACCTTATAGAAACTAGCGATGGACTTGAATTTGTTATAAGACCAGAATTGATTAGAGATAAGAACTTAAAGCTGAGTGATATGTTAGTTCAGCTAGCGAAAACAGATAATGAAAATAGGTAAAATCACGTAAACAATAGTAAACAATTTGAACTAATTTTAACTTTTGAAACCTGTAGAAAAATATAATATAGACTTGAACCATAAGAAGCATATTCAGATTTTGATTCTGATGATTGTTTGTCTGATGATTTCACCGTTTGCCATGGCGCAAAAAGAGGTGCAAAACATGAGCACAGAAGAAATTAGTCAGCTAACTCAAGATGAACTTTTGGAGATGCCTTTAGAAGATTTAATGGCCTTAGTTAGAAGGTTTAAGTTGTCTTCTTTAGAAGAGCTATACGAGAAAGTTTTGAACCCTGAGGTTAAAACAGCTTCTAAGTTTGATGAAAAATATTTTGAATCTCCATTGAGTATTTCAGTTATAACAGCGGGGGATATAGAAGCGTCTGGAGCTTTAAATGTTCCTGAAGCACTTCGCTTAATTCCTGGTTTAATAGTGCGTCAGAAAACAAATGGAAATTACGATGTTCATATTCGAGGAAACGATAATATTCCAAGTGGGCAAACTCTTTTTTATAGCGAAAACTCTCTAACTTTGGTGATGATTGACGAAAGACCTGTCTATAATCATTTTCAAGGAGGAACTTTTTGGGAAAGTTTACCCGTTAATATGGAAAATATTGATAGAATCGAAGTAGTTTATGGCCCTTCCTCAGCTTTATATGGTCCAAATGCAGTTAGTGGAGTTATTCATATTTTCACTAAAAGAAACGATGTCAAAGGTGTGGAAAGTAGTGTGGTGATGCAAATGGGAGCTGAAGGTTCTCAGGATATACAAGGGAATATTGCTTTTGGAAATAATAATTTCACTGCTCGAATTACTGCGAACTATCAGAAGTTAGATCGTTTTCAAGATGAATATTTTGTTTTCGAGAACCACTTTGACACAGTGAGAAAAGGTAGATATATTCCATCAGATTCAATTAAATATTTCGCTGATAACACAGATAGTAAGTTTCCAAATCCATTGCGTTCCTCCGAAAGAAAAGCTGCTAACCTTTATCTTTATTACCAAAAAGCTAAAGATGAAGGGATTTCTTTTAGTGCTGGAATTCAGCAATCAGATATTCAAAGTATATTTTTTGATACAAGAGAGTTTTCTTTAACAGGACGTCAAAGCTTATCAGGGTACGGAAATTTAAAATATTATTATAAAGGATTAAATTTTAATGCATCTTACAATCTAGGAGAACAAAATCTTGCACTTGGCTATCCCGGTTACGAATTTGTTTATGGCAATTTTCAGTCTAGTTTAGAATATTTATATAAATGGAAAAATCTAAAAATTCTTCCAGGTATCAGTTACCAGTATGTGTTTTATGATGACAAAAGGTTTTTATCAAAAGATGAAATTGGAATTTTTAATGGTCGACAAGATTTAAATAATACAGCTGTTTTTATTAGAGCTGATTACACTCTTTTTGAAAAGCTTAGGTTAACAGCTGCTGGACGTTGGGAATGGTTTAAGTATCCCAAAGAAGATTACTTTAGCTATCAATTCACTGCAAGTTATACTATTGACGAACACAGTGTAGTTAGAGGAGTCTATTCTAAAGCGAATAGAGGTCCTTTTATGTGGGATTATCATGTGAATTTCTCCGAATTATCACAATATGGAAATACTAGTTTAATGACTAATTATAATAAAAATTTAGAGCTTAAACTGTTGGAGATGCATATGTTTGAGATGGGATTTAGATCCCATCTTTCACGCAATGTCACAGCCGATGGAAGTATTTTCTATAATCAAACGACCAATTATAATTTACCAGAGGGAGAGTTGTATCAGTTGAGTCAAAACAGTTATCAATTAGAAGTCAAAAAACAGAACCTTCCTTTAGTTTCAAAACAAATGGGAGCGAGTTTAATTGTGGAAACTTTAATAGTCAAACACATTCATGCTAAATTGTTTGGGACACTTCAAATGACTAATATAGACAAGGTTACGAGCAGATATGATTTAAATGACACTTTGGTTGTTATTATAAATAACGATTCAAAAATTCATAAATCAACCCCAACTTTTACTGGAGGATTTAATATCAACTATAGAGGGGATTCTAAGTTTACGGCTAATACAGATGTTTATTTTTTAAGTACACAAGATGTATTTACATATGATGGAATGAAAAAAATTAATTCCAAAGCTATCGTAAACCTAAAACTTGGATATCGATTTTATGATCAACATCAGGTGTTTATATCGGGAAGGAATATTTTTGCTAATGATGCTTATGAATTTATTTTTGGAGATAGGGTAGGAGCGGAATTCCTTTTAGGTGTGAGTCTAAAGTGGGGGAAACAGAAATAATATTATCTTTATAGCTTGCGAAAAAAATCTATTACCAACAGACTTGGCTTGGCTTATGCCTTGAGTACCCTAACCATCTTATTGGGTTCCATAATGCTCTTCTTTGCACTGAATAATAATTACAAGCTCTTACAAAGTATGGCTGATGTATATTCCCCTTCGACAGCTTTACTACAGAAATTTTCCTATCAGATTACAGAAACTAAAATGCTTATTAAGAATTGGGTATTTGTTAGTCCTAAAACGAATTCACCTGATAAAATAAGATTAAAGCAATTATTAGATGTCGAAATTCCTCAAATACTTAATGAGCTAGAAGTGCTTTCTGAAAATTGGGAAGAAGATGAAAAGCAAGTGTTGCAGCAGTTAAAAGTTCATTTTCTTGATAGTCTTGTACCTTCTCAAGAAGAAGTAATGGCGATTTTGACCACATTTGACGATTATAATAATGCCTTGTTGATTTTTCAAGCCCAATCTTTAGTGGAAGATGAATCGGACCCTGTTATGATTGTAACTACTAGTTTAATTGATGAGGTTAATGGTTTCATGCATAAATTATCTTTAAAATCGGAAGATGTAAAAGAAGAGTCCAAAAAATCGATGAATGCTTTCAAACTCCTAATTGTATTTATAGCGGCTTCAATAGCTTTCGGTACTTTGCTTTTAGCTAGTTATATCAATCGCTCCGTTATTAAGCCCTTAAAAGAATTAGATAGGGCAGCTTCTTTGGTGCAAAGTGGTCATTTGGATATTCAGGTGAAAGTTCAGCAAGATGATGAGGTTGGTAGCTTAGGCGAGAATTTTAATAAAATGATTTCAGGTCTAAATGAACAACAAGATGAGCTGGAAGAGTTCAATCAGCTTTTATTAAAATCACAGAAAAAGCTTAAAGAAACCAATAAAACTAAGGATAAATTCTTCAATATCATAGCTCATGATTTAAAAGGTCCTTTTACTTCTTTTTTATCGGTTACCGATATACTGAGTAATGATGCAGACAGTATTCCTGAAGACAAGAAAATATACTTTCTAAAAAGTTTGAATAAGTCTGCTTTATATTTAGAAAGTCTACTCGACAATTTATTGCAATGGGCAAGGACGCAAAGTGGTACATTAGAAGTTAATCAGCGATGTATCGCTCTGTATGATATTGTTAAACAAAACACACGATTGTTGCAAATGAATGCTCAAAATACTAAGGTTGAATTGGTGAATAAAATTGAGGAGGGTATTAATGTAAATGCTGACCCTAATTTATTACATACAGTCCTTCGAAATTTATTGAGTAATGCCGTGAAGTTTAGTGAGAATGGTGGACAAGTAGTGATTACCTCAAAAACATTGGAGAATAAGTTTGTGGAGGTTTCTATTTCAGACCAGGGAATTGGTATTGCTAATGACGATTTAGCCAAGCTTTTCCGTATTGATGTTAGTACCAAGCTGATAGGGGAATCTACTCAAAAGGGAACCGGATTTGGCCTTATACTTTGTAAGGAGTTTGTAGAAAAACAAGGCGGCGAAATTAGTGTAGAAAGTGAATTAGGAAAGGGTACCACCTTTAACTTCACACTGGCATTATGTTAGTTTCTTTTAATTAAAAAATAGGTTTAAGACCACCATCCTTTTTCCATTTAATTCCGCACCCCACACTAGGTTTCTGATTTGTACTGATAACCTGTCCAGCTAGTATATTATCTAACGCCTCTCGTAAATCTTTGCCATTCACAGGCGCATTATTTCTTGGGCGTGAATCATCCAATTGACCTCTGTAAACAGCTTTATCCTCCTCATTAAATATATTATAGTCTGGGGTGCATGCCGCTTGATATGCCTTAGCTACTTCTTGGCTTTCATCGTAAAGATAAGGAAATGGTAAACTCCATTTTGCAGCATGAATTTTCATCTTTTCAGGTGAATCTTGTGGATAGTTTACAATGTCGTTACTACTAATGGCTACAAAGCCAATTCCTTTAGGAATATAATCATTGGCAAGTTTTACCAACTCCTCAATCACATGAATTACATAAGGGCAATGATTGCAAATAAACATAACAACAGTACCGTTCTTCCCTTTTATTTGTGAGTAATTCAGTTGTTTACCACTAATAGGATCAGGAAGTAAAAAATCAGGCGCATTAAAGCCTAATGAGATTTTTGTGGTTGGAGTTTCTGCCATGGTCTTTTATTTACAAATATAATCACTTAATTTTATAGTGCTTCTAACCACCTCAGGAATAAAACATCATAGATACTATAATATTGGTTTCCTTCATCATCATATTGTTTGTTAATTAATTCTTTCTTCATGAGAGAATGAACGGAACGAAGTATTCCAGAGGAGCTTCCAAATCCATATTTTTGGATAAATGAAGTAGCAGTGATACTATAGACTTTTCCTTCTTTTGCGATAGCTTTTATCAATTTCCATTGTGATTTGGTAAGCATTTCTCTATAGGTGAAGAATACCATTTCCTGTTCCTTGAGTAATCGTGTAGCTTCATTTTGCCAAGTTTTGGTAGTAGCTTCCTTTTTGCAAACCATAAAGACTCTATTACAGAGTAGTTGTACGTAGTATGTGTGTAAATAGGTCCAGTTTAATATTTCTTCGACTACTTCTTTAGAAATACCCTTTTTATGGTTCTCAAACTGATTAATAATGAATTTTTGATAAGTCTTAAAGTTTATTTTTTCCAAATGAAGAAATGCAGTACTCCTAAAAAAAGGTTTTGAAGGATTGGAAAATAAATCGTGCATGATGTGTTGCTGACTTCCTGAGAAGATAAAAACCACGTTTTTTAACTGTTGTATAATGGTTCTAAGGTATGCATCTGTTCCTTTCTCTGGATATGAAGTGATTTGTTGAAACTCATCAATGGCAATTAAAACAGGCTTGTGATGTTGGTCGAGCATATGGAGTAAATTCTTGATCTGAGTTTTACCTTCATTTTGCTTCAAGTCAAAACTAACATTTGGCTCCCTTGTTAATGGATCGTAAGATAAAGTAACATGAAGTGATTTAAAGAAATTCCAAATTTTTTGCCCAATTTTAGTTTTCTCAGGGATGGTTTTTAAAATAGCTGTTGAGAGGCTGTTCAATAAATCATTTAAATTTTCAGTAGATAAAATGTCTATATAGATAGATTCCCAATCTTTTGAAATATGGTATTGTAAATGGTTGATTAAACCTGTTTTTCCCATTCTTATTATTGCAATTAAGGTAGTAGATTGATGAGAGTTTATATTGTTTATTAGGGTTTTGATTTCTTCTTTTCGATCACAGAAATATTCTGGGCCATAGTATGTGGTTGTAGGAAAGGGTGTTGGTGGTTTTTTGTTCATGACTTCATCCTTTTAAAATCCAAAGGTATGAAAGATTATGTAACAAAATGTTAGTAACAAAATGTTACTAACATTTTGTTACTAGAATTGTTGTGTTTTGAACTCAAAGCGTTTGAAAAAAGAAAGTTTTATAAACTATTTAAGCTTTTAAGAGCATGATTATAATCTATTATCATTTCTTCAATGATTTCTTTGGAAGATAGAATATTGTTAATGCTAGAAGAAACCTGACCAATTTCTAATTCTCCTTCAATTAAATCGCCTTCGAACATTCCTTTTTTAGCTCTTCCTTTACCCAATAAGGAGGCTAATTCTTCTTTTGTTGCATTATTGGCATACGCATTTTGAACTTGCTCAAAAAACTCATTCTTCAGTAATCTAACAGGGCCTAATTCTTTAAGACTTAATTTGGTATCACCATCTTTAGCATCTAGAATGAGCTGTTTGAAAGATTCATGAGCTGAGCTTTCTGTACTGGCGGCAAAACGACTGCCTACTTGAACTCCATCTGCTCCCAAGGTCATTGCTGCTAACATGGCTTGTCCGCTACCAATTCCTCCAGCTGCAATTAATGGGATATTCACAGCGCTTCTAATATTAGGAATTAATGCCATAGTGGTAGTCTCCTCATGTCCGTTATGCCCACCAGCTTCAAATCCTTCAGCAACAATGGCGTCCACTCCAGCTTCTACGCATTTTAAAGCAAATTTTAAATTGGCTATCACATGTACCACTGTAATTCCATTTTCTTTTAAAAGAGCAGTGTATTTCTTTGGATTTCCAGCCGAAGTAAAAACAATAGGGACTTTCTCTTCTAAAATGATTTTAATATGATCGTCAATTTGAGGATACAGAAGAGGAAGATTCACCCCATAAGGTTTGTTTGTAGCTTTTTGGGTTTTTTGAATATGTTCTTTTAGTATATCAGGATACATACTACCAGCACCGATAAGGCCCAGTCCGCCAGCATTTGAGACAGCAGAAGCCAATTCCCAGCCACTGCACCAAACCATTCCACCTTGAATGATGGGGTATTTTATATTGAAGAGTTTTGTGATGTTATTTGTCATGATGATATTTTTTGGCAAAGATAGAAAATGAGGATAATAACTAGATCGATGATTTTACCTAGAAAACAAAATATTCTTAAATACTAAACCAATAGAATATTGAGGTATATGTGATAATCTATAAGAAAAGACTTTATGTATGTCAATCAAGATTGATAAGGTCAATGGAGACGAGCTTGTCTATCGAAAAATCATAAACTGTTCCCGAACTTCACTACCAAAATTACCATCAAATGATTTTAATTCATGATCTTTTTCTCGGTCTTTAATTCTAAGAAAATTGGATTTGTTACAACCATTTTTAGCCTCATCATAATAAATCATCTCATAACAGCCTGGAGCAAAATCTATTTGAAAACTATAAGTGGTATCTATTTTTAAGTCTCCACTACTAAAATAGGTTACACCCGATTCATCAAATATCTCAAGTCCATTAAAGTGTGCTGCTTGGTCGGTATCTAACTCTATGGTAAGTCGAGCAGGGAATACCTCTGCTAAGGTCATCTCCGAAGTCTTTTTGCCTTGCTTCAGTGCGATTTCATTTCCATTTACTGCGGATATATGAACAGTGAAAGATTCTGGTTTGTCACCATTCTCAAAGAAATACCAGTTCAAAGATGGCAGATATATAATTTCTTCTTCTAGAAAAGACAATTCGCCTTTCCATCTGAATTTATTATCGGTTTCAAAATTATAACCATAATTAAAGGTGATACTCTCTACTTTCTCACTCCCTGTATTCTGGATTAATATAACTGGCGAACTACAAATAGGATTATAGGATTCGTGCCACAGTTTATTGTTAGGAGAATAAATCTCATTAATAGATAAATTCAGATCTTGCTTAGCCTCCCCAATTGCAAATAATACAGAAGAGGTAATATAACTATCTATCTTACTCCTTTTGTCTCTATCTTCCTGAAAACTAAGCTCTAGTTTGATATTTTTGTCGTTGATGTATTTTGAATCAATAAAGTGTTGAAGCGGATATACTTTTAATCCAGGACACCAGTTCGGACGGCTAATAAACCAATCTTCTTGTTGGGGTTGAAGTGGATTTAAAGAGCAGTCATCGCGCCAAATACTTCTTTTAGAGACTTCCTTGTCGTTAATTTCTAAGAAATAAAAGCGAGCAGATGTTTCAGCGATATTTTGAGATTGGCCACTGATTAAAATATTGGCAATAGCGTATTCTGTATTCTCAGGCAATCGCATCTCTTGAGCAGGAATTAATGCTGCATCAACTCCAGATTCTGTATATGGAAATCCATCAATACTGCTTTGCCAAAGAGGTATAATATCAATGACATTTATATTGGGTTTTCCTTCCTCTACTCTGAGCTCTAGATCGATTTTTAAATTTTTGATGGTTGAGTTGCTTACAACTTTTATTTGGGGATTTAAACTAAACCACTTTTGCCACATCTGTAAATCGAATTCATAAATAGTCGTCTCGTTTTGAGAGGCTATATTTGTTAAGTAGATTCTAGCAAATTCAATAAAGCTTAATGATTTTGGATCTTGGACTTGTAGACTGATAAAATCTCCACTTGAAAAAGATATTGGCTCAGATGTGCTACTTATTTTTAAATCTAAATCCAGTGAGAAGAATGATTTGTTTTTTAAATTAAATTCGAATGTTTGTGTTTTATCTTGTGATTTTACTAAGTCACCTATAGAAATCTGCTGAGCCAAAAGAGCAAATGAAAAAGATGTAAAAAGAAGGGTGAAAAAGAGTAGTTTTTTTATCATTTTGAATCTAATTAGAACATTCCAAAGTTAATTCATTTTTCAACGAGGATAGTGTTTTCTTGAATAAAAACGCATAAATCAAAAGATTTATTATGAAAACCGGAATAATTATCAATTTCTTTAGTTTTTTTAACTGATGCTCTACTTATAAAATGGAGCTAATTCGTATCATTGTAGACGAAATTAGAATCATCATCGTTAATGTGTAAAACTTTCCCATGCAGAAAAAAACTATACTCATTATTTCCATTATCATTTTAGCCTTAGCTATAGGGTGGTATTTTTATCCAAGTTCAACAAGTAGTACAGCTATTGTTAGTAAAGTGAATTCAGGAGAATTTGTAATCAGTGTGACCACCACCGGAGAATTAGATGCCAAAAACTCCACGGAAATCAATGGTCCAAGAAACCTTCAAAGTGTTGAAATTTGGGGAGAAATAAAAATTGATAATATAGTTGAGGAGGGAACCATTGTAGATTCTGGCGATTATATTGCTAGTTTAGATAAAACGGTGGTGCTAAATAAGCTTAAAGATGTGGATGCCAATCTGGATAAATTGAATTCTCAGATTACTACTTTAAAGCTCGATTCGGCGCTAACACTTCGAGCTGCTCGTGATAATATGATAAATCTAAAGTATTCAACAGAGGAAGCAAAACTAGAAGTTGATAATTCTAAATTTGAACCACCAGCAACTCAGCGAAAAGCTGAAATTTCTTATGAGAAATCTCTTCGTAGTTTAGATCAGGCTGCTGAGAATTATAATTTGAAGAAAAATAAAGAAGTGACATCTATAGAGGAGGTCATGATTGATTATAATAAAGACTTAAATAAGAAAAATAGAATCCTCGAAATATTATCTGAGTTTGATATAAAAGCACCACAAGCTGGTATGGTGATTTATGAAAAAACTTGGCGTGGCGATAAAATAAAAGCTGGATCAATGATCAGCCCTTGGAGACCTATAGTAGCCAAATTACCCGATTTAACGCAAATGCTCATTAAGACTTATGTGAATGAGATTGACATCAGTAAAATTCAAGTTGGACAGGAAGTAGAAATTGGAGTTGATGCTTTTCCAGAGAAAAAATTGAAAGGAGTAATTACTCAAGTGGCCAATATTGGTGAAGAAATGAAAAACTCTTCTGCCCATGTTTTTGAGGTGATTATTGATGTGGAAGGTCAGGATGAAGATTTAAGACCTGCCATGACCACAAAGAATAAGATTGTTACGGAAGTTTTAGCCGAAGCTTTATATGTTCCTCTTGAGTGTTTAAACACTGAGGATAGCATACAGTTTGTATATTCAGATGGAAAGAAGCAGCAAGTGGAAACTGGCCAAAGCAATGAAGAAAGTATCGTTGTAACTCATGGTTTAGAAGCTGGTCAAGAAGTTTATTTATATCCTCCTGAAGGAGCTGAAGATTGGAAAATAAAAGAGCTTTCAATTCAAGAAAAAGACTAATCAGTTTCAACAGAAAAGGAGAAAATTGTGAAATATAAATTCGATAAATATTTTCTAAGCCTTCAGATTGCCATTGGAGCTGTATTTGATAATAAAATCAGATCTATGCTTACTGCTTTGGGAATCATTTTTGGTGTAGCAGCTGTAATTGCCATGCTGGCCATTGGTAATGGAGCCAAGAAAGAGGTTTTAGATCAAATGAAACTTGTTGGAGTGAATAATATTGTAATTACCCCAGTGGAAAGCGATGATAAGTCGTCTAGTTCTGAGGATTCTGATGATGAAGGAACCGAAGCAGAGGAGGAAAAGAGTAAAGAGAAATTATCCAGAGGCTTGTCATTAGAAGAAGCTTACTCTATTAAAAAAATAATTCCAGGAGTTGAACGAGTGAGTCCAGAAGTTATCAATAAAACTCGCATCATTTATAATGATAGGGGAGTGAAAGGAACTTTTACAGGAGTTACTGGTGATTACTTCGATATATATAGTCTCGAACTGGATAATGGTAATTATTTTAATGACTTTCATTATAAACGTGCCAAGCAAGTTTGTATTATAGGGCATAATATCAAAAGCCGATTATTTCCAACTGAGGAGGCCATTGGAAAACAAATTAAGTGTGGAGATATTTGGTTGACCATAGTTGGAGTATTAAAAAGTCAAGGAAGCGGGGGCGAGCAGTTATCTGAGTTGAAATTGAGTGACTTTGATATGAATGTGTATGCTCCTCTAGAAACAGTTTTGATTCGTTATAACGATAGATCCATAGTAACTAAGAAATCGCTAAAGGGAAGAGGAAGAAGATCCAATGAGGAGTCTGCTTCTAATCGAAATCAACTCGACAAACTAGTTGTACAAGTCTCTGAAACGAGTAAACTAAAAACCACAGCTGCAGTTTTAAATAAAATGCTCCTCCGTCGTCATGCCGGTGCTAAGGATTTTCAAATTACAGTTCCTGAGTTATTATTAAAGCAAGAGCAGAAAACTCGTTCCATCTTTAACTTGGTTTTAGGAGCCATTGCGAGCATTTCTTTAATTGTGGGAGGTATTGGTATCATGAATATTATGTTGGCCTCAGTAATGGAGCGTATTCGAGAAATTGGAGTTCGACGAGCTATTGGAGCAACCCAAAAAGATGTGGTGTTCCAGTTTTTAAGTGAAGCCACTATTATTTCAGTAGCAGGAGGACTGATTGGGATTATTCTAGGCTTAGTGATTGCCCAATTGATTACCCAGTTTACCGAAATACCTACCATTGTTAGTGGATATTCCATCCTCATTTCTTTTGGGGTAAGTGCAGGTATTGGCGTGATATTTGGATATATGCCAGCTAAAAAAGCAGCAGAACAAGATCCTGTTACTAGTTTACGACACGAATAAAATATTCCTCTTTTAAAATTAATCAGAATGAAAAATTATATATTTCTTTTATTAAGTATTGCATTTGTGCTTCCTATTCAGGCACAGGATAAAATCTTGACTTTAGAGGATGTTTTACAAATTGCAAAAGAGAAATCTCCAACCGCTTTAAAGGCCAAACATAGTTTTAGAGCCAGTTATTGGCAATATCGTTTCTATAAAGCGGAACAATTACCTACTTTGGATTTTGATGGTGTTATTCCCAATATTCAGAATAGAATTTCGCAAGAAACAACTGCTGGAGTATCCTATTATGCCAAACAGAATAGTATCCTTTACCGCGGTGGCTTAAGTTTAAATCAAGCTGTTCCATGGACTGGAGGAAATGTATTTGTGAGTACCGGTTTGGAACATACCATTAACTACTTAACTGATACCACAACTCGTCAATATTTATCAACGCCAATAAATATAGGATTCAATCAGCCTTTATTTCAATTTAATCAATATAAGTGGGATAGAAGGATAGAACCGGTTAAATATGAGGCTGCTAAGAAAATCTATTTAGAAGCTGTAGAAAATGTTTCTATGGAAGCCATTCAGTATTTCTTTAGATTGTTGAGCGCACAAGTTGATTATAAAATTGCAGAAATAAATGTTTCTAATTACGATACACTTTATAGAGTTGCAAAAGGAAGATATAACCTTGGTCGAATAGGAGAAGATGAAGTATTACAAATGGAGCTAAGTCTCCTAAAATCACAAGCTGCTTTAGAGAAAAATGCAATGGATTTAGAGGATGCTATGTTTAGGTTGAAATCTTTTTTAAGAATGAAAGGAGATGATAGATTAAGTCTCGTTATTCCATCAATTAGTTATTTCGAGAAAATTGATAGGGATTTGGCATTGGAAAAAGCGCTGAAGAATTCATCCACTAGTTTAGAATATGAACGAAGGTTGCTAGAGGCTCAATCACGAGTAAGCGCAGCTAAAGCATATGGGTTTAATGCAAACCTATCCTTAGTTTTTGGATTGAATGGCTCGTCCACGATTTTCGATCAAGTATATGAAGATCCTTTGCAGCAACAGCAATTGTCTCTTGGCCTTCACATTCCAATATTGGATTGGGGACGTAGAAAAGGACAAGTGAAAATGGCTCAAAGTAACCAAGAATTGGAGAAAACTTCTGTAGAGCAAGAGAAAGTTGACTTTTCTCAATCAATATTCCTAGAGGTGGGAGAGTTTAATATTCAAAGAAATCAGTTAATTATTGCAGCTAAAAGTGATACCATCGCACAAAAGAGTTTTGTTGTGTCAAAGAATAGGTATTTAATTGGAAAAATAGGGGTTACGGATTTAAATATTGCCCAAAAAGAAACAGATAATGCTAGGTTGGGATATATTGGAGCGTTAAGAACCTATTGGTATAATTATTTCAGATTAAGAAAATCTACTCTTTATGATTTTAAGAAACAAAGTGATTTAGATGTAGCTTATGAAGATATCTACGAAGATTAAAACTAAGATTCCGTTTTAATCGGGTTTAGTTTAAGGTAAGCTTTTTCAGCAGCTAATTTTTCAGCTCCTTTAATGGAATAATCTCTAGCTTTTGACATGGACTTACCATCTATAATGGCCTCCACTTCAAATTGTTTTCTATAACCTGTTCCAATCTCTTGAATCACTTTATATTCTAATTCCATCTTTTTCTTTTGACAGAATTCTAGCAAAGTACTTTTGTGATTCATTTCTGATTTCACCAATTCTTCCAAATCAAAATGAACAGCAATTACTCTGTTAATCATAATATGGTGTGTGAAATCATATCCTTTGTCTAGAAAAAGTGCTCCAACCATAGCTTCAAAAGCATCACCATTAATGGAGCGAAAATGTTTGTTGTTATCCTTGTCAACTTGTATTAACCTGTCGATCCCAAGTTTTTGAGAAAGTTTATTCAAACTGGCTCTACTTACAATTTTTGAGCGCATGTCTGTTAAGAAGCCCTCGTCTTTAATGGGATATTTTTTAAACAAGTAATCTGCTACTATTGCGCCGAGGATGGCATCTCCAAGGTATTCTAGTCTTTCGTTGCTCATTTTTACCCCATCGGAAATTTCCTTAGCGACCGAGCGGTGACGTAAAGCTAGTTTATACAAAAAAATATTTCCGGGATAAAACCCGAAAATATTTTTTATAGAATGATAAAATTCTTTATCAGACGATGTTTGTATCTTGATTCGTTTTATAATTTGACCAATCAAAGATTATTTGTTTTTTTTAAAGATGATAGAAGCATTATGACCACCAAATCCAAAAGTATTGGATAAAGCTACATCAACTTTACGCTTCTTAGCAACGTCAAATGTAAAATCTAATTTTTGATCAATTTCAGGATCTGTTTCAAAATGATTGATTGTTGGAGGAACTATATCGTTTTTAACAGCTAAAACAGTAGCAATAGCTTCAATAGCACCAGCAGCTCCCAATAAGTGACCTGTCATTGATTTAGTAGAGTTGATGCTGATATTGTAAGCGTGCTCACCATATAGTGTAGTGATGGCTTTGGGTTCAGCAATATCTCCAAGTGGAGTAGATGTTCCGTGTGTGTTGATATGATCCATGTCCGTAGGTTCTAAACCTGCATCTTTCAATGCCCATTTCATAGCAAGCATAGCGCCATATCCTTCAGGATGCGGACTAGTCATGTGATGTGCATCAGCAGAAAGACCTGCGCCTCCAACTTCAGCATAAATAGTAGCACCACGTGCAATAGCATGTTCATATTCCTCAAATACTAGTCCAGCTCCTCCTTCTCCAATCACAAAACCATCTCTATCCTTGTCGAAAGGTCTAGATGCTGATTTAGGATCGTCGTTACGAGTTGAAATAGCATGCATAGCGTTAAATCCACCAACACCTGGGGAATTAACAGCAGCTTCAGAACCTCCCACAACAAAAGCATCGGCTTGGCCGAGTCTAATATAGTTGAATGCATCTGCCATGGCATTTGCCGATGAGGCACAAGCTGAAACAGTAGCAAAGTTAGGTCCTTGGAATCCGTATTTAATAGATATATGACCTGCAGTAATATCTGCAATCATTTTAGGGATAAAGAAAGGGTTATAACGAGGAGTACCATCTCCTTTGGCATAATCACCAACTTCTTTGGCAAAAGTTTCAAGACCACCAATACCTGATGCCCAGATAACCCCAACTCTTTCTTTATCTACACTTTCGTCGTCTAATTTAGCATCGGCTACAGCTTGAAATGCAGCTACTAAACCAAATTGAGCGTAAAGATCATATTTTCTAGCTTCTTTTCTGTCAAAATGATCAAGCGGGTTAAAATCTTTTACTTCACAAGCAAAATGTGTTTTAAATTTCGAATGATCAAAACGGGTTATTTCGGCTGCGCCCGAAACCCCATTAAGCAATGCGTCCCAGTATTCTGGGACAGTATTACCTAATGGAGTAACGGCTCCTAAGCCTGTAACCACTACTCTTCTTAATTTCATAAAGAAATGTTTGAATTATTGAGCGTGCTCTTCAATATAAGATATAGCTTCTCCTACTGTTTGGATATTTTCAGCTTGATCGTCTGGAATAGAGATGTTGAATTCTTTTTCAAACTCCATAATTAATTCAACTGTATCCAATGAATCAGCCCCTAAATCGTTAGTAAAATTCGCTTCTGGAGTTACCTCACTTGGGTCTACTCCTAATTTGTCAACTATAATATCAATAACCTTTGATTTTGTGTCAGACATGTTTATCTCCTTTTTTGAATTAATAAGCTGCAAAGAAAAAAATTTCAGTCATACAAACCAACACATTTTTGACTTTTTGTGACCGATAAAAATGGATAGGTCTGATAATCAGGTGTGAAGCATATCGACTTTTCGACAAGAAAATTCGAATGATGGGAGTATTGGGGTGTTTTTATGTTATTTTACTATGATTTTAAGAGTAATTTTGGCCTTGTTTTTGAACAATTTTGTTGTTTTTGTTAGATCAATTAGAAAAAAGTGGTTTCTCACCTTTCTTTTTCCCTATTTTTGCAAAATGTAGTAACTTATTGAACCACTATTGAATTTAATAATCTTATAATGAAAAGAATAGCCATTTTTGCTTCAGGTAATGGAAGTAATGCAGAGAATATCATTAAATACTTTTTGAATGATGCAAATAATAGAGTGGAGCTGGTTTTAACTAATAATGCAAACGCAAAAGTTATACAGAGAGCCAAAAAATTTGATATTCCAGTAATGATATTTAATAGAGATGAGTTTTATAGTAAAGAAATTGTTGTAAAAAAACTGGTTACCTATAAAATAGACTTGGTTGTATTAGCTGGATTTATGTGGTTAGTTCCTTCATATATTATAAAGAGCTATCCGAGAAGAATTATAAATATTCACCCTGCATTATTACCTAAATATGGTGGTAAGGGAATGTATGGAGAACATGTCCATCAAGCTGTTTCAAATGCAAAAGAAAAAGAAAGTGGGATCACTATCCATTATGTGAATGAAAAATATGATGACGGTGATATTCTATTTCAAACTTCTATTTGTATAGAAGAGGGGGAGTCCCCAATATCAATCGCAAATAAAATTCATGTTTTGGAGCATGAAAATTTCCCAGTTGTTATTGAGAAAATATTACAATCTTAATTAGCTTATACTTTTAATATTCTTTTTGTCCTTTTATTGCGGCATCATAGTCTGGACGCTTTATCAATTTGTTATATCCATCAGGAAAATGGCTTTTATTCCATATTCCGAAATATGCTTCTTTAGTCATAGAATCAAAATGGAGCAAAGCTTTTTTGTATTGTTTTGTCTGGAATATATTTAATCTAATGAAAAAGATTATAATTAGTAATCCTAATACAAATCTCCATTTTTTTTGCACGAAATATGATAATACTAATGCCAATGGAAATGCTAAAATAGGATAAGAATCTATCATTGGTCGAGATCCAAAACTAGCCCCATACCACCAAGTCCACCAACTATAAATAATCCAAATGTTCAGGATAAGGAATAAAGTTATTGGGAATGCAAATGCTTTCAGCTTACGAAATAATAATGGGATTCCTATAATGGAAAAAATCATGAGGGGGGTATAGAGTAGCCATCCTTTTCTAAAACTGAATAAGCCATTTGTAATTTGTGGATTGAAAAAAAAGAACCCTTCATCTCCATAGGATTGGTAAAGCCAATGCCCTGTAGTATATTTCCAATAGAATAGCTGAGGAGTACAAACCAAAATACTAGAGGCTATTATTATAACTATTTGAACCCAGTTATTTCTTAATAATTGGATTTTCTGTTTTAAAGTTTGTAGGTTATATACATTGTAAAGTAGTGGGAAAAAGAACACGATTATATTAGTAGGTCTTATTAATGTAATTAATCCACCTATTAACCCAATAATTAATGCTTTCCAATTGTTTGGTTTCTCATGCCAAAGAATACTTTCATAAATAAAAAGGGAAATAAGAAAGAATGAGAATATATGACTCATTGTGCCTTCGTATACAGTGTAATTATACAGGTTGGTCCCAAAAAAAATAACAATTAGGGTTATGGCAACAGTGATATCATTAAAAAACTTGAGTAGAGTTTTTCTCATGATAATCATTGCCATAAGGGCGTAAAAAATGCTGGAATATACTAGCCACCTGCTATAAGGTTCTGAGTATCCATTTGCATCTATGCCTACTAATTTGGCATGCTGATGGGCAATGAAAAAGAATGGTGAATACATAATTGCATTTCCCATTGTCATTTTTAATACATAATTATTCTTATGGTTTGTTTTTTTTGCCCAAACCTTTTTTTTGACATCAGAAGGGAGGTGTTCTTTAAACTTTAGACTGATATCATCATATATAAATGTTGCTGGAAGATAGGCATAATAACTAATAATATCCCATACAATAACTTTGTCTTTTTCCCATAAGGCTTCTTTTTGAACAGGGTATATCCAAAAGAATAAAGAAATAAATATCAATGCCAGAGAAATTAGGTTTTTATTCTTTCGAAGCTTCATTCTTTTTATTTTTTCGAAAAAAGATTATATTTAAAAATGCAATATATGGCATGGAAGCCATCTTTGTAGCTTATCTTCTTGCCATCGGCATATGTACGTCCATGATAGGAGATTCCTACCTCATATATTTTTATATTTGGAACTCTTGAAATTTTTGCAGTAATTTCGGGCTCTATACCGAACCTTTTTTCTTTAATATTTATGTTTTTTAGAATGTCGGTTCTTATCATTTTATAGCAGGTTTCCATATCTGTTAAATTCAGATTGGTAAACATATTTGATAAGAAGGTTAGAAACTTATTACCTATGGTGTGCCAGAAGAATAAAATTCTGTGGGGATTGGACCCCATAAATCTAGAGCCATAAACAACATCAGCATCTGTATAATAAACAGGTTCTAATAAATCATTATATTCTTGAGGATTGTATTCTAAATCTGCGTCTTGTATGATAATATATTCCCCAGTAGCATGTGAAAATCCCACCTGCAAAGCTGCTCCTTTTCCTTGGTTTTTATCCTGATTAAATAATTGAATATCTAATTCTTTATGTTCCGAGATATAGGACTCTATAGC
>JADGDY010000208.1 GCA_016744655.1 Bacteroidales bacterium
TCAGTAAATCTACTCTGTTCATACATCTGCTTTTTTTTGTATCTTGTCGTCATAGAAAATATATGCATATGCAAGTACAAATTAAAAGGGAAAAGACTAAGTATATTGAGGAAGTGAATTTATTGTTTGAAATGGTTTTTCAGCAAGAAGCTATTAGTTCGTTAATCAAAGAATTTCGTGCTTCAAATCACTTTATTCCTGAGTTATCCCGTGTTGCTCGTATTAATGAACAAATTATTGGTGTAATCATGTATGGTAAAGTGGAAATAGTAAAAGGGAGAAAAAATGTTCCAAGCATAATGATAGCATCTATGGCTATTTTACCAGCCTATCAGAATTTAGGAATTGGAAGAGAATTAATAGATAATTCATTCCAAAAGGCAAGAAGTATGGGCTATGAATCTGTACTTGCTGTGGGGCAAGAAGAGTATTTTCCACGTTTTGGTTTTACACCAGCTTCCGATTTTGATATTACTACAAATTTAGATCTTTCTGATGAAGAGTTTTTAGCTATGGAGTTGAAATCTGGTGCCTTGGATAATGCTTCAGGGAAATTGAAAAATCAAGAGTTTTTGCCAGAATTAGCTATGTATAGTCTTTAACTATTATTTTCTTTTGCTTTCAGATAATCGTATGTTTCCAATTGCGATTGATGAAGTACTTCTCCTTGAGGTTTTATATATTCATTGATTAAATTGCCTTGTAAATTTCTGGCTTTTACATTGTCTTTCAACTGGATGTTGATTAAGTCTTGTATTTCCGTTTTATGTTTCTTTGAAATTATTGGACAAATGACCTCAACACGGTGGTCTAAGTTTCTTGACATTAAATCGGCTGATGAAATATAATATTTAGGATCTCCATCATTAGCGAAAATAAATATTCTACTATGTTCCAAATACCTGTCAACTACACCAATAGCTTCAATATTTTCATGTGTAAAGTTTTCTTGCAATACGCAAATTCCTCTGATTATTAATTTGAATTTTACACCTGCATCAGCAGCTTTGTAAATTCGCTTTATCACACCCATATCCACCAAATTATTAATTTTGATGATACAGAATGCTTCTTTTCCTTGAGAGGCATTTTTTACCTCTGTTTCAATTCTTTTATAAATGAAGTTTCTGATACCAAAAGGTGCAACTTTAAGTCTTTTGAAAGAAGGACGACTAAATTTGGTTTCGAATAATTGAAATACACTATTTACATCCTTGCAAATATCAGGGTTACTGGTTAATAAGCTTGTATCACTATATACTCTTGCGGTGGCTTCATGGTAGTTTCCTGTGCTTATATTTGTATAGTAAATATTAATTCCGGCTTCTTTTCTTCGAATTAAAATAAGTTTACTATGTACTTTGAACCCAGGTATAGTTGGTATTATTTTCACTCCTTCATCTTGCAGTTTTTCAGCCCAATAGATGTTGTCCTCTTCATCAAAACGAGCCTGAAGTTCCATAAATACGGTAACGGATTTTCCATTTCTGGCTGCATTTATTAGGCCTTTCATTAATGTACTATTTCTAGAAACTCTATAGAATGTCATTTTAATAGCCCTAACATTTGGATCAACAGCTGCTTCCCATATAAAGCTAGTCATACTTTTAAAAGAGTGATAGGGGTAGTGTAGAAGAATATCTTTCTTCTTTAAAATATCAAATTTACTCTGTCCCTCAGGTAACTCGGGATGTATAAAAGGCCTAATTGGTTCAAAGAATTGTATAGGATCTAGTGAAGGAAAATCCATGAAATCTTTTAGATTATGGTATCTTCCTCCAGATCTTAAATTATCATTGCTTTTAATTCCAAAAGTATTGAGGACAACTTTTAATAGTTTGGGAGAAATGGAACTGTCATATACAAAACGAACAGGTGGCGCTTTTTTACGCTTCTTAACACTATCACTCATGATCTCAAGGAAACTCTTGAGTACATCATTATCAATGTCAAGTTCGGCTTCACGAGTGAGCTTAACCATATGTGCTTTAAAAATATCATAACCTAAAATAGAGAAGATGGTATCTAAATTATATCTAATCACATCATCTAGAAACATCACATATTTCTTATCTCCAACTGTAGGTAATGTAACAAAACGTGAAAGTGTATTTGTTGGAAGTTCTATCAAAGCATGTCTGTCTTTGAGAAGACCGTTTGAATCGATCATTTCTACTGCTATGTAGACTGTTTTGTCTTTGAAATTTTTATATTTCTGATTATCACCGAGCATCAGTGGGAAAATATGTTTTCTCACTTCTTCATCAAAATATTGTCTAATATATTCCTTTTGTGATTGGTTTATTTCATTCTCGTCGATAAGGAAAATATTATTTTCACGAGCCTCCGCGATTAAAGAATGATAGGTGTCTATGTATATTTCTTCTTGTTGGGCTACTTTCTTTTGAAGTTCGAGAACTATATGGGTGAGATTCTTTTTAACTTCATCAGTTACCTTTTTATGAATTCTCATTCTATTAATAGTGGCAACCCTTACCCTGAAAAACTCATCTCTATTGTTAGAATAAATACCTAGAAATTTAAATCGTTCCAATAATGGGTTCTTCTTATCATTAGCTTCTTGTAATACACGATAATTGAAATCTAGCCAACTTAATTCTCTATTAATATATTTTGCATGGTCATCCATTATTGTTGAATTGAATTAGGTTTTTTTCGGTTGAATGCTTTTTCAAACAGTTTTTTGTAGGTGTCAGCATCAAATAAAGGTGCATCTGATGTTGCTTTCAAAGTTAAGAAAATCCCTATTGGTAGAAATATTGCAGAAGCCATCCAAACACCAACCCAAAGATTCATAGAACCTGCTTTAACAGCGCGTTCCCCTGTCATAGTTAATATATGATAAGCAATAAAAAACAAGGTAGACATCACCACAGGCAATCCTAATCCTCCTTTTCTAATAATGGCTCCCAAAGGGGCTCCAACAAAAAACAAGATTAAACAAGCTATTGATAGGGTGAATTTTTTATGATAGGCGATATCGTGTTTTCGAATGGTATTTCCCCTATTGATTTCCTCTTCGCCCATATGAACAACACTTTCTTTAATGTTTCGGGTTCTCTTAAGTGCATTTTCAATGACTTTATCTCGATCTAAAACATGCAGATCAAATAGGATGGAAGTATATTCTGAAACCAATAGGGTATCAGAACTGATCTGTTTATTTAGTTTTAAGGAGTCTACTCTATGATAGTTTTTATATTTTCTAATTAGATTCTGCCCAAAATCTGTTTTTCTTCTCTCAAGTAACTTATTTAATGAGTCTTTCGATTTAGTCAATTGATTTAAATCCATCATATGATAACTATGTTTGAACAAGTTTTCATCAGTCCTATTTAATCCATTGTCAATGGTGAATCGTATTTTTTCCTCCGCAAACTGAGTGGTTTGAAAAGGTCTATTAATTCGATAATTTTTTTGATCTGTTTTTTCCTCGTAATTATAGCCATTAAATAGTGTGAACTCAATAGCGTCGCCACTCCTGCTTTGTTTCATGGTTCCTGATTCTGCTACACTTACTTTTGTATTACCATTACGACCAGAATGATCATAAATCATCACATCATATATGGTCTCTCCATCTTCTGCTCTACCACCAATTCTTAAGGTATAATCTCCTAGATCTTTATTAAAAATACCTTCTTTTACCTTAAATGCTAGTTTCTTTTGTTGCACATCATAGAGGAGGCTTCTGAATTTTAAGTTGGCTACAGGAAGCACATAATTGGAAAATAAAAAAGCCAATGAGCTGATGAAAATAGATAATATAATGAGTGGCTTCATAATTCGCCTTAATGAAATTCCAGAAGCTTTTAGTGCAACGAGTTCATAATGCTCTCCTAAATTTCCAAAGGTCATTAAAGAACTGAGCAAGATAGCAAGCGGAAGAGCCATGGGAACAAACGTAGATGATGCATAAAATAGTAACCTGAGTAGAACATGCCATTCTAACCCTTTTCCAACTAAATCATCTACATATAACCAAAGAAATTGCATCAATAAGATAAAGAGTGCAATAAAAAAGGTTAATAACAAAGGTCCTACATAGGAGCGAATTATAAAAAGGTCTACTTTTTTCAAAGAAATCTATTTTTTAGCAAAGATAAGATATTAGCGATTTTGAGGACTTAAAAAATACTAATTTTAGAGGATTCCTTTTTATTCGCAATTCCGACACGAATATTAATAATGCACAAGCTTAAATACTTGACTTTGCTCATCTACTATTTTTACAAAAACTAAGCCTTTACTGATGTTTTCAAGGTTGACATGGATGTAATTTAGTCCTGAATTTAACTGAATAGACTCCTCAGAAAGAATATTCCCGTTGCTATTATAGATTAACATATTCACTTCTTTTGCTTCCTTGGAGCAATAGTATTCTATTATGCTATAATTTTCAGCAGGATTTGGGAAGATAGAATGTTTTTGTTCTAATGATTCTGACTTCAAATGACTTCGGCCTTTCCCATCAATAAATACCATTTGCGAACGGGCTTTTATTCCAGTTATATCAGAATTTACCAAATAATGTCCATTGGAGACATCATCAAAATAATAATCTCCATATTGATCGGCTGGATGATAATCTAGCAATTCATTTTGAGTATTATAAAGATATACCATCGGTCTGCTCTCTGTGTTTTGAATATCTAGAATATCATAAATGGAACCTGAAATTACTGCTTTACCTGATTTAGATTCTTTTTTCTCAACCATATGAAGGTCTTCACGGAATTTATCCTGAGCCAAATTTATAATTTCAGCTTCATCCCATTGTGTTGTATTTCCAACATAAGTAGGAGCAAAATTATCTGCATGCTTAGAGTTTTTTGTGAATTCAGTCTTGATGATATAATATGATTTGAGTTTGGCAGCAAACCAATAATATCCAAAATCAACAAAATAATTAGTGTCTATAGGGATGAGCTCATTCTTATTCATTCTATATAAGTATGCTACGCCGGTATCTCCTGTTGTGTAGGGATTGTTCATTAATGAATCACCAAAATATACTTGTCCACCAATGTTATAATATTCTGAAGTAGTAAGCCCTTGACAGCTGATTTTTTGTATGATTGAAGTATCATTAAAATAGTACTTGGCAGTTAAACAAACCTGATAATCAGTGTCTTGTTTAGAATAACTATGGGTTGTGTCTTCTACGTTTGTAATGGTTCTTTCGCCAAAGTCCCATAATAAATAATCGTAAGTTCCTTCTATTTCACTGGAGAAATGAAAGGTGTTTGGAATATGATAATTGCTATCGAGTTTAAAAGTGAAACTAATTTCTAAAGGCACTTCAATAATTACTTCTTTGACGATTTCATCTTGTGTATAATCATTGGATATGCTTAATGATACCGAGAAAGTACCAGCTTCAGGAAAATAATGAAATGGATTACTAGCATTACTGGTACTGCCATCCCCAAAATCCCAAATGTATTGACTGGGATTACCAGTTGATAAATTTTTGAATTGGATTACACTTGGTTTGCCTATTGTTGCAGACTCTTCAAATGAAAAATTCGCAACACATAAGGTGTCTCTTTGTGCTATCGTTTCTTGACTAAGAATAGCCAAGATTCCGAAAAATATAAGGATTAAAACTTTGTTTGTCTTCATCATAAGGCTATCTATTAAATTTGTATTTAATTCCTACTTGTAATCCAAAAGCAAAGGGTCCATTGCTAGAATTTCCTTTTATTTCATAGGGGCTTTTAACATAATAGTTGAGCCTTGGTTCAGCATAAATCCACCAATTTGGCATAATGCTGAAGTTGTTCTCTACACCTAATCCTACCTGGAGATAGGTATCATTATTTTTTGTGGTCGTATTTTCCAATTGATAGTATCCTGCTAAAGCTGTAGAAACATCAATTTCTTCAGTATAACTTGTCCAGCCAAAATTCGCAGAGACTTTGGCCATTAATTCATATTTGGGCTTTTTATATAATTGATAAGAGAAATCTATTGGAATAAATATCCATCTTCTTTTCTGATCCGGACCTTCAACTTCTGCCTCATGATCGATAGAGTCATAAATGTTTCTTAGCGTATAATGAATAATAATAGAGTCAGGGTAGCTAGGAACTTGTTCATAATATTCAATATCATAAAAGAAGCCAACACTATCATAAGTTGAGTAATGAGCCATAAATTGGCTTGGCGTTTTTTCAGTTTTCATACCAATACCAATACTCATTGCCCATTTCTTGTATTCTACCCCAGCTTTAATTCCTAGCTGATGGTTATTTACGTACATTTCGTTGGAAGAAATAGGCCATTCAGGAGTATAATTAGCTCCTACAAACCAGTTTAACTGGACTGGTTTTTGGCTTTTTGACTTTTTCTTTTCATCTTCTTCTGATATAATAATAGGCGCAATAATTTTATCTTTTTTAGGGGAGTCATCATTTTTAGCCTCCTCTGTTTTATTGATTTGGTTCTTATGATTTAATTCTTTCTCCTTAGAGTTGTTTTGTAATTCAGTTTGTTGGATAGTTTGAGTTTTTTGTGTTTGAGGTGTATTTGTTTTTTGTTGATCGTTTTGTTCAATCATTGATATTACTTCATCTTGATTATCATCATCTTGGTTTAGTTCAGGAGTTTTATTTTCTTTTGTCATTCCTTCTTCTAAATCGGTATTTGAAGAGTCGATAACAGGGTTAGGTTCAATAACAGTTTTATGGTCCTTATTTTTCTTTGGAAGAATAGACGCTTTAGTTACATCTTTGCTATCACTAATCTCTTTTATAGGATCGAGTTCTGTAATGATTTCTCCATCAGTAACTGATTCTAATTCTTCTTTAGTGATTTGGTAAGTGTCCTGCTGATCGTTTTTATCTTCTGTAGTTTCTGATGCGGAGATAACTTCAGTTTGATGAGGTGTTTCAGTAGGGGAGGGTTCTTGGTTCAATTGGTATAGGGTAAATCCAGCAAATGTGGTTACTGCTGCTACCCCCGAATAGAGCCATGACTTTCCGATATTCGAAAAGTTTAACCTGATGAGTTCTAACAGGATCAATTTTTTGGAAACTCCTTTCCAAACATTTTTGGAGGGATTCATCTCTAGATTACCTAGAGAGTCTCTCAAAAAATTGTCCATATTTTGTTTTTCGTTTGCCATTAATTAGTGGGCCTATTTGGCGTTTAAAAATTGCTTCTTAAGTTTCTTTCTTGCTTTCAATAATTGTGTTTTTGAGGTATTCACAGAAATACTTAGCTCTTCAGCTATTTCTTTATGTGAGAAACCATCAAAAACATATAAGTTCAAAACCATCCTATAACCTTCCGGAAGATCTTGAACTGATTTTAATACCATTTCTGGTGATACGTTCGGTAAATATTCGTTTTGCTCTTCTTCTCCATCTACGATTTGAATATCGTCGATATCCTGAGCATAGTAATGTTTCAGGTTTTTATGATAGGAGTTAATAGCTGTATTTATCATAATGCGTTTCATCCACGGTTCCAAAGAACTCGATTTTTCTAATGATTTAATCTTATTAAATATTTTAATAAAACCCTCTTGCAGGATATCTTCTGCCTGTCTC
>JADGDY010000209.1 GCA_016744655.1 Bacteroidales bacterium
CAGTTTATACAGAGGAATTCGATTTAGAAGAAGGCTGTTACTCCTTCACTATTTACGATGAAACTGGTAATGGATTTGTAAATTGGGCAGGAGAAGATGGATATTTTATCTTTTACGACCATAATGGAAACGAAATGGTAAATATCGTTGATTTTGGTTTTGAACTCAATATACTTTTCGAAACATCATTAACTGTTGGTACTGAAAACATTGACTTAAATAAAGAGATTGAGATTTACCCCAATCCTACTGAAAACCTTCTATATATTATAGGCATAGATAAAATCGATATCATCATTTACGATATTTTAGGAAATATGGTTTTCACCAAAAGAAACGTTAACGGAAAAGTTAATCTTAGTGATATAAGTTCGGGGACTTATATCATAGAAATGATCACATCGGAGCAAAAAACTATAAAAAAGAAGTTTTTGAAGCACTAAATACATAATTGAGTCAAGCCCAAATCTCGGAGAACGTTCATTTCGTTTTTTTAAACTACTTAGAGTACCTACTCTTTGTAGTTTTTTTTGTGAAAGTTATCGAAAAAAGTAATCATAGCGATATCAATAGAAACTGTGTACCTTTGCAAAAATTTTGACTATGATTGTTTTTGAAGATATGAACCTGATTAAGAGCCTAAGAAATGCTATTCAGGATTTAGGATTAGAGCGCCCCACCCCCATTCAGATTGAGTCTTTCAACCCTGTGTTGTCTGGACAAGATTTAGTAGGGATTGCTCAAACGGGTACAGGTAAAACCTTTGCTTATACTATTCCTATTCTTCAAGGATTAAAATTCTCTAAACAAGACAATCCACGTGTATTGGTGATCGTTCCGACTCGTGAACTCGTTTTACAAACTGCCGAGAACATTAGAAGCCTATCAAAATATACGAATTTAAGAGTTTTGGGAGTATATGGTGGTACTAATATCAATACACAGAAAAAAGCCGTCTCGCAAGGTTGTGATGTATTAGTTGCTACCCCCGGACGTTTGTTTGATTTAGCAGTAACCAAAGTACTTTCCCTAAAAGGAATCAAGAAATTGGTGATTGATGAAGTAGATGTAATGCTGGATTTAGGTTTTATTCGTCAACTGGAGTCTATCTTTGAAATGATTCCTGAAAAACGTCAGAACTTGATGTATTCTGCAACCATGACTGAAGAAGTTGCTGAATTAATTAAAGAATATTTCCAGGCTCCAAAAACGATCTCTATTGCTGTTAGTGGTACTCCATTGGATAATATTGCTCAATCTGTATATCCTGTTCCCAACTTTCATACTAAAATTAACCTTCTCTCCTATCTTTTGGAGAAGGAAAAAGAGTTTTCAAAAGTATTGGTGTTTACACCTAGTAAAAAAGCTGCTGATTTAATTTTTGAAAGACTATCGGAAGATTTTGAAGAAGAAATGTGTATCATTCACTCCAATAAATCGCAGAACTATCGTGAACGCTCAGTCCGTGACTTTGATGCAGGGGAAAACAGAATTATGATAGCCACCGATGTGATGGCCAGGGGATTGGATTTAGACAAGCTTAGTCATGTGATTAGTTTTGATACTCCTACATTTCCAGAAAACTATATGCACAGAATTGGTAGAACAGGTCGTGCTGAACAAGAAGGTAAATCGATTTTATTCTATTCCCCAAAAGAGGAAAAGAACAAAGAAGCCATTGAGGAATTAATGTCTTATAAAATTCCTAAGAAGAATGTTCCTAGAGCTGTTGAGGTTTCAAGAGAACTAACTGCTGACGAAAGACCAAAAGGATTAGAGATCAACAGTATTCACAAGCTTCCAGCTGTAATTCAAGGTGGGGGTGCCTTTCACGAAAAGAGCGCTAAAAACTCCAAAACAAACCAAGGAGGATCGTACAAAAGGAAGATCAAGAAGAAATATAAAAAGCCGATTTCCAAAGGAGATAAAATCTTCAATAAGAAATATAAGAAGAAGTAATTTGAATATTATGTTGGCTATTGGCTTTTAGCTGTTTGTTTTTAGCAATTAACATCTAAACCTATCTATAAACCAGAGCTGAATCCTCAACACTTCGACTCAGTTCAGTGACCGCGAGGCTTCAATCCCTTGCACTTGTCTAAAAGGAATAACTTTCCTCTTAACTTCTAAACCTCTATCCTGTTACAGATTTATTTTTCCATTTTCCACTGGCATAATAAACAAAGGCCAAGCCCATACCAAATAACCATCCTATTGGAATACCCCACCAAATACCTATTCTACCAAATTCTTCAGCCATAAAATAAGAGGCAGGAATGCGAATAAACCAAAGTGCAATCAATGTGATAAACATCGGAATTAAAGTGGCTCCAGCACCTCGTAACACTCCATTGACTACAAACATCAAACTGAATAAAACATAAAAAGGTGCTACTACTCTTATATATTCTATACCTACTTCAATTACTTTAGCATCATCAGTAAATGCCATAACTATTTGTCGAGGGAATAAGATATAAACCACTGTTACTACTATGGTTAATAGAGTACTCAGAATTAAAGTAGAGAAAAAACCAGCTCTGACTCTTTCAGGTTTATTGGCTCCAATATTTTGTCCTACAAAAGGAGCTACAGCAGCAGAAAAAGCCATAGCCAACATAGCAGGAACAGAATCGATACGCATCCCAACACTATAAGCAGCAACTGTATCTGTTCCAAATTTATTAACGATGCCAAATAAGGCCACCATACCAAATGCCACAAATGTTTGCTGAAAACCTGTTGGTAATCCTATTTTTACTGATTGGGTGAATATCTTTTTGTCGAACTTCAACCTACTGGGATGTAAAGTTAAAAGATCGTGTGTATTGTTTAAATAAATAATACCAGTAATAAAGGCTCCTCCTTGTGCTATCACAGTAGCAAATGCCGCGCCTCCTACTCCCCAATCGAAGATTCCAATAAAAATCCAATCTAAAAATATATTAATTAAAGTGGCTATTATTGTAAAGTATAATGGAGTTTTAGAATCTCCTAAACCTCTTAATATAGCATTGGTACCAGCAAAGCCAAAAAACAATACATTCCCTGACATATAAATCTGTAGATATCGAACTGCCTGAGGCAATACATCTTGTGGTAAATCTGTAAATTCAAAAATTTGACGTGCAAATACGATTCCTAAAACACTTAATGCTGCCGAAGCAAAAAACATAAAAATGTATAGCGTATCAATGGCTCGTTTTACAGCTTCATTATTCTTGGCTCCATAATACTGAGAAATAACCACAGTGGATCCAGAACCAATTCCAATCACAAAAGATATCAAAGCAAAAATCACAGGAAAACTAGCTCCAACAGCTGCTAAACCTTCTTTTCCTACGTAGTTCCCAATGAATATGCTATCAACAATATTATACAATTGTTGAAATAAACTTCCAAACAAAATAGGTAATGCAAAGTTTAAAATCAAACGGGTTTCGCTTCCTTTTGTAAAATCTTTCATCTAATTATTTAAGAGCTGCAAATGTAGTTATTATGCTCCATATTAAAAGTTAAAAATAAAGCTTCAAAAGGATGACAAAATCATAAAATAGAAATGCTCCCTAGCCCTTTTTAGAGTCAATATAAACTATGATCTGAGATAGAATATGCTTCTATATTTTGTAATTTTGATGTCTAAATTTAGTACAAACACTTAAACAAAAGAATATGTCAGATACTTTAAAAGGAACAAGAACTGAGCAAAACTTATTAAAAGCATTTGCTGGAGAGTCTCAAGCTAGAAACCGTTATGAGTTTTTCGCTAAACAAGCTAAAAAAGAAGGATTTGTTCAAATTGCAAATATCTTTCAAGAAACTGCAGATCAGGAAAAAGAACATGCTAAGCGTTTTTTCAAATTTCTAGAAGGTGGAATGACAGAGATTACTGCTACTTTCCCTGCTGGAATTATTGGAACTACTGCTGAAAATTTAAAAGCTTCGGCTGAAGGTGAAAACGAAGAATGGACTGATTTATATCCTGAGTTCGCTAAAATAGCTGAAGAAGAAGGTTTCAAGAAAATTGCTGTAGCTTTTAAAATGATTGCTAAAGTTGAAGCAGAACATGAAAAGAGATTCTTAAAGCTTTTACAAAATATTTCTGAAGATCAGGTTTTCATGAAAGATGGAAAAGTATGGTGGAAATGTTTAAATTGTGGATATATTTACGAATCTGCAAAAGCCTTGGAGCTTTGCCCAGCTTGTCTTCACCCTCAATCTTATATGCAAGTAAAAGAAGAGAATTATTAATCCTAATAGGATTTAATATATCAGAGACTGTTTGAAATTCCTGAGTAATTAAGCTTGATATACCATCAAAAACTTAATCAGGGCGATATATTTATGAAAATAAGTATATCAGTATTTCAGACAGCCTCTTTTTTTATATTTGCACCATGCGTATAATCACTTGGATTCTATTTCTTTTTATAAACCTATCTCTATTTGGGCAAACTCAAATCATTGTTGAAATAAATAATGCTCCAGATAGCACCCTTCTGTATCTTCAAGAAAACATTGGAGGCCAATACAAAACTATCGATTCTTGTTTTACCAATTCCAAAGGCAAGTTTAAATTTGAAGGAACCTTTCAAACCGGATATTACTCATTGTTTTTAGAACCCGAAAATTGGGTACAAATAATACTCAGCTCAGAGGAAAAAACAATAAAGATTGATTTCTCAGGAACACAGCTCAGAAATCACATTGAAGTAAAAAAATCAAAAACCAATATTGAACTTTGGACCTTTATTCGATTTAGAAACCTTATTAAATCGAAACTTTCAGAAAATAGCATTGAAAAATCATATTCCATTAAAGACAGTCCCGAATACATTCATTTTCAAAATATTGAAGACAGTCTAAAGCTGGGTTACCATTTATTTTTACTCGAAACTTATAAAGATCACCCTAATTCTTTCTTAACAAAAACAATTATTAGTGATATAGAAATCGATGATAAAGAAGACTTCTTTAAGTATACATTTTTTGAGGATTCTGAATTAATCAGATCTGGAGTATTGACTCATCAAGTGATGAAATATTTGCAATTTAAAACTGATTATACAGAAGCTGGATTCAGTCAATCAGTTGACGAGATATTAGAGCAAGCCGCAGCAAACCAAGAAGTATATGAGTTTGTTTTAAACTACCTCCTCGAGCTTTTTAATGAAGTAGGTCCCGATGTGGTTTTAGACTATTTAGTGGAACATTATGTCATTGGAGATGCCTGTTCGGATATGAGTTATTCTGATGCCTTAAATGCCAAACTAAATGCCTACAAAAAGTTGCAAATTGGAAATAAAGTTGCAAATGTGAGTATGTTTAACCATGAAGGAATTATGATGAATCTTCATGATTTATGTAGTTTTTCATCTATTAATATACTTTTTTTTGGTTCTAGCGATTGTCATTTCTGTCAAGAATCTATTCCCAAGTTAAAAACACTGCTTTCAAAAGAAGACTACATGAATATTAAAATCATCTATATTTCACTAGATACTGATGCTCAGGCTTGGTTAAGCCCAATTCCTAAGGATGCAGAACAATGGGAGTATTTATCAGAACTTAAAGGCTGGGACTCCAAATCTGCTGAGATTTTTCAAGTTCATAAAACTCCAAGTTACTACCTTCTCGATTCTAAATCTACAATAATTAGCAAACCACAAAATGTAGAAGAATTAAGTGAGGATCTAAATTTCTTCAACAATTAAGCTGTGTTTTCCAATGTTGTGTGTATTTCAAAAACAACTATGAAATTTAAAAATAGTATGATTAATTTACATGATATATCTTCATTTATTAAAAATAAGGATTATAGCATTTTTTTTAAATAATTTGATCAACTAAAAAATAATTTATCTTTGAATAAAATTACCCTATTAATTATTTAACAAAACACATGACGTTTAAATATAATGCATTTAGCATCCCTGTAATAACAACTGACTTTTCATCTGATAATGAGAATCTTGAATACAATAAAGCCTTTGAAAAACTATTCTTAACTAATAGAGAGGTGTTTTCGAAAAGTAAAAAAACCTTTTCGGAATCTATCAATAAAATGATAAATAGCTCTCTATTTCATTGGAATGGAATTTTATATCAAGTTAATAAAATAGAAGAAGACGAAAAGACAAACTCCTATATCATCACACCTAGTGAAAACTCCGTTGCCCTTTCTTTCCTTTGGTTGAAACACGATTTAATTAATATTCTTAATCCCATCATTGGTTTCTCCGATATTTTAACAGAATCAGAGGAGATTCCAGAAGATGATGCCCAACTTATTGAAAAAATCAGGTCGAATTCCCAGAAATTTTATGAGCAAGTACAGAAGATAGCAGCTCTACAAGCCCTCACCTTAAATGATAGTGAATCCTCGTCGGGGAAATATCTGATGAGCGACTTTCTATTGGAATTGAATAACAAACTTAGGGTGGAAAAATCCATAGAGGAGGATATACAATTAAATGTAGTTGACAATGGTCATGTGAGCGATAGAATTAGTAATCCTGATTTTAGGTTTGCCTTTGAGGAACATTTCGCCTTTTTAAACAATCATCAAACAAAGCCCAGCATAAAAATGAAAATGCATGCTAAAGATGATTGCTTAATAGTAGAAAGCATTTTTGAGGATTGTTTGTTGAGCAGCAGACAAGTTGAAGATTTAAAAAATGTTGAATTATATATTTCTGAGAATAAAGCCATTCAAAGGCTGCAATCTGACCCTTTAAACTATTTATTACTCGGCGAGCTCTTGGCTCAAATTAACGGGTATTGTGAGTTATCTGAGGACAAAGAGACTGTAAGCTTTAAAATGTGCTTCCCATTACTCGAAACACTCAAGCACGAAGCTGAAATGATTGAGATTATTGAAAGTACCAATAATAAGAGTGTAAATCCTTTTGATTTCCCTCCTCAAATATTAGAGGAATTACAGAAATTATGTTCAGGATTCCATGGATTTATGATTTTAGATGACTGGGAAGACTTAACTAGTAAAATGGCCAGCCTCAACAAAAAGCACAATGACACTAATTTAGAGCAACTTATAAAAGATATTAATATGGCTATTCTTGCTTTTGATGTGGAAAAACTTAAAAGCATTTTTAAAAATTGTCAGTTGATTTTTAATACAAAAAACGATAAGAACGTAACTGTCTAATTTTCTGAACTTTACAAAACTCATTGAGGAAAAAATAAAAAAACTTCATTTTTTTTGAAAAAAAGTCAAAAAAAATGGGCTTAAGTATTTCGCAGTTTAAAAAAAATTGTATTTTTGCACTCGCATTCAACAAAAGCACCCTATTAAAGAGTGAATGAGTTGAAGAAGTTCTTTAACAATGGTCCGTTCGTCTAGGGGTTAGGACGCCAGGTTTTCATCCTGGTAACAGGGGTTCGATTCCCCTACGGACTACAAGAAATAGTACTTAAATAACTTGGAGTATTTATAATACCTAAAGTTAAAAAAGTGAGATTCACTTAAAGTACATCCATATAATGGTCCGTTCGTCTAGGGGTTAG
>JADGDY010000210.1 GCA_016744655.1 Bacteroidales bacterium
ATCAACAACTATTCCTCCTCCTATAATATAAGGCTCCGAGTAATAGTTATTTATAATTCTGTTATGATCAACCATTGGTGAACTAAGGTTGATATAAACTCCTAGTCCTTGTCCTTCCATAGGATCGTACTCTGCTGTAGGTTCAAATGCTCTAGTAATAGTAAATCCTATCAGTTTAGCCTCCTCAGTTTCTCCATTTTGAAATCTAACCAATCGATAGTTTTCATGATTTCCATCTATTACAGTTTGAGAGATATGGGAGGTGTCTTGCGTGGTCAAAAATAAACTGGCAACCGTAATATCTTTTCCGATAAAATCTATTATTTCAATATAATTCCCAGGATAAACTAAAACGGTATCTCCCTCAGCCGCGTTAATTATACCATCTTGTATGTTAGTGAAATCACCTGTTCCATCTTGATTTATATGGATGATTGTTCCAAAACAGAATAAAGGAATTAATAGGGTTAGACCGAGGATATATTTAAGGTTTTTCATGATGAAATTGTTTTTCTAGATGGGTAGGATTGTATAACGACCTTAATTATTAGTGTTTACGAGCTGTAAATATACATTTTATATTTTGATAAGGCATTTGAAACTTATGAGTAAATTCAAGGTGTCTGTAAAACCAATTCAAGTGGTCACAGTTAATTAATGTAGATTTTCTCAGAGTAAATGCTGTTGCTATATTTTAGGTGAGCTATATAAATCCTCCTAGAATAGTTTTTTGTTAAATCGAATGTAAAAAACTCTTTATGGTATTTGATATCGGTAAAGTCTTCCATTTTTTGCCCCATGATATCATAGATTTCAAGGCTTATCATAGCAGGTTGTTGTAATCTGATTTCAATTTTATTACCATTGATCAAAATCTGAGGATGGTTGTTAGATTCATTTTCCAATTCATTATTACTATTCGCTCCAGATTTGAATATTTCTGAGATGAGTTCACCAGTGGCATATTCTGGATCTACATCAAGAATATAAGAAGCAGTAACCGCAGCATCAGCAAGCTCATGATGTGTGTGTGAAATATAGTTTTCTTTAATATCCGGTCCGATGGCTAGAAACATGATTTGTTGGCAGCCATCACAAGAACAACCATGTCCCTGAAATCCACCATGTTGATCGTCGTGTCTACCATGGTCATTGGTTACAAATATGGTCGTATTGTCTTTATATATTGGATCGTTTTGAATGGTGGTCCATAATGTGTTTACAATATCATCCGCAGTTTCTATGGAAGAAGTATATGAATTCCAGTTTCCAGAATGACCCTCAGAATCTACATCGGCCAAATAAACCCAGAGTAGTTGAGGATGGTGGTTTTCTATCACATCGAGTGCTGATTGCAAAACGTCACTATCGGTATTTCCTGAACTAACTAGGGTAGGCCAATAATCAGGTCCATATTCTGTGTGAAAGCTCTGTAGCCACACCGAAGGAATATATTTGAGTGTATAAAAACACTGGGAAGCTTCTGCATTTTTTTGTTTTCTGAAGTATTCAAAGATAGAAGGACTATAGGTGGCTTGGGTATTATTTCCTTCATAATTAATCTGGTACGAACCGTCCCAACTACCTGTCCATAAGGCAGGAATTCCATTTTTAGTTTTTGTGATATGTTCATTGTGAATATTATCCAAATAACTACCTTGAGATGCCAATTGGCCCATTTTCGGTATATAGGTAAATGAATTGTCACCAAAGGTTTCAGTATATCGAGCACCGTCAATAACAACAAAAACCACATTTTGAGCACTCAGAGAATTGAGTGAAATGAGTACAATAAAAGAAATGATGTATTTCATGATTTGCTATATTAGAATGTGTTATCAGATTTAAGACTTTATGATGCCGTTTTCAACAAGTGAGTAAAGTTACATATATTCTTCTAGATTACTATTATCTGGAATATATGATGTTGGTAACTGCACTTACCAAAAATGAATTCCACATTAAATATCATCAGATTTAAAATAGTTTTTCGCTTGTCTTTGTATATTTGCGCAAATCCATAATTACTATGAAAAAAACACTGATCATCTTTCTGATATCACTTTTACTTATTATTAGCATTTCACTTATTCTAGCACCACAAATCATTCATAATTATATTGTTGAAAATAGTATTGAACTTATTGGTCGTCAGGTAAATATAGAGAAGATTAAAGTCGATTATTTTACTACTTCAGTGAGAGTTATGGATTTTGTGATCTATGAAGAAAATGCAATAGATGAGTTTGTTTCCTTTGACCAATTATTAGTGAACTTATCTCCATGGCCGCTTATCAATTCTGAATTCGTTATCGAAGAGCTACATCTTGATGGATTGAAAACTCATGTGATACAATATGAAGCGAATTTTAATTTTGATGATTTAATAGCTCATCATATTGATGACAGCCAAGAAGTAGAGGAGGAGATAAAAGCTGATAGTTTGGAAAGTGAAGCGTTTAAATTTCATTTGTCTAATTTGGAATTAAGAAACGGTAGTTTTATTTATACAGATACGGCTATTGGCAATGACATTGCTATGGAGGACCTAAATTTGTTAATTCCTTATATTGGTTGGAATCAAAAGGACGCCAGTGAAGCAGGTTTGAAGTTTTTCTTTTCGAATGGAGGCTTTTTCCAGTCGGCATTTCATATGGATCCAGTATCTGGTGAATTTGATGCTGAAATGACCCTAAACGATCTCGATCTCAGTACTTTTTATGGACATGCTGCTCAAAGCTTGGCCATTGATACTTTGCAAGGATCTTTAAATACTTTCCTAAAAGCCAGAGGAAATACCAATGATTTAGATCGTTTGAATATTCAGGGATGGGTAGATTTATTAAACCTTAACCTGAACTCAGAAAATGGGCATCCTCTAGTTGCTGTAGAAAGTATGCATTGTAGAATTGAAGAGTTGCAACCTCTGATGAGTAGGTTTTTAATAGATAGCTTAATCATAACTCGTCCTTTTGTTGCTTTTGAATTATACGATTCAACAAATAACTTAGTGCAATTACTTAGAGAAGAAGACTTGCAACAGGAAGAAATAAATTCTGGGGATTCTGCAGAAATAAGTTATCCGCTATATTATTCAGTTAATAGCTTTCAATTGAATAATGGGGAAATAAATTTTCAAGATTTTACCTATGATGATATTTTTGTTTATGAGTTAAACGAGATGGAAATGGATGTAAATAGTATTACCTCCGATGCCGATTGGATAGAACTTTCTTCCACCATGACTCTGAATAAAAATGGTAAACTGATAGCAGAATTAGGTCTAGACCCTGCTGACCCAACAGAGCTTGATTTACAGCTTTCAATTTCTGATTTTTTACTTAGCGACTTAAATATTTACACTAATAATTTCACAGGACATGATATTGTTTTTGGCGATTTATACTATACCTCTGACACTAAAATTAGCTCTGGAAATATAGTGAGTGATAATAAACTAACCATTAGAGATATTGAGATTAATAGTATTGAAGGTGGAATAAAAGTGTTGCCATTAAAGCTTGCTTTGTTTATTTTAAAAGATAAAAATGGAGATGCCGTTTTAGATGTTCCAGTTCGAGGTGATTTAAACGATCCAACCCTAACTGTTGGCAAGTTAGCATGGACATCCTTTAAAAATATGATTGGGAAAGTGGCTGCGGCTCCATATCATTTTTTAGCCGGTTTGGTTAGTGCCGATCCGAGTGATTTAAAATCCATAGAATATCAATATGCTGATACAGCTTTTACTCCAAAGAAAAAAAGGCAATTGGATCTCCTTCTAGAGCTAGAGGAGAAAAAAGAGGGAATCGATATTCAGTTGGTGTATTTTATGGATAGAGAAATAGAAAAAGAAGAAATCGCGATCTATAATGCTGGGTTGAGTTTTAACAAAGTGGAAAAAAAGGATTATAAAAACAATAAAAATGAGTTTGAAACTTATCTTCGAAACAAAACAAATAACGATACAATAAGTATAGCGCAAGCTTCACTCATAATGGCAGATCCGGTTGAACTCGATAGCCTGTGCAATCAGTTTTCAAGGTATCGCCTTTACTCAATGAAATCCTATTTGAATTCTCAAAACGATTCCACTAATATCAGAATAAGAGCCTATAAACCCAATGCTCCAAAAAATGCTGCATCAGCTCCTTATTTCGATGTGAAATATGCTGTTGATGGGGAGAAGAAATAGTTATTGGTAAATATTAGGAAATTCATGAGATTAATTTGTGAATGACTTTAATAATAATTGATACTGTTAATTTTTTATTTTTTGAAGTTTATTGATTCTTTCTTTATAAACGTCATCTCTACTAATCTCAAATGCTTTTTGTACTGATTTAATGGCATTTGAAATATCACCTTGAGCTTCTAAAAAGTCAGCCATAGAATCGTAGGCATTGGCGCTTTCTGGATAGTACTTAATGGCCAGCTCAAAATACATTCTAGCTTTTTCTATTTGGTTCATATCCATATTCATATAACCAGACATATTCAATAGGTCTTCTGGGTATGGAGCTTCCAAATATCCAAAGTGAGATTGAAGCTTTTTTTCTCTGTATTTAATAATATTAAATAATTCTTCTTTTGATGTTTCAAAAGAATTGATTTTATCGGTGTTTTCCATTTGATACCACTTAAAAGTACTCACCATTCCATCCATTATAGAAGGGAAGGCTATGGTACCATGTATATCATTAGGATAAAACTTCCAACTGAAATTTAATCCATTTTGCTCATTTCGCTTCACTAAATCAGAGAATGCAATATTAGACCTGGCAAATAAGGTGAAATCCGATTCGTCTTGCATCACATTATCTATAGTGATATTTGAGTTTTGCATGTGTAACTGCCCTGCTAAAGATATAAATAAAGATTTCCCAGAATAGTTTTCACCAGAGATCTTTTCTTGTGCCTCAGTTAATAGTTTCTGATTATCCCAATCAAGACTAGGGTCTATGGCTATGTAATTAGAAAAAAGGTCTGGTTGATTTAATAAGCTGTAAATAGTAAACAGCCCTGCGTAGGAGTGGCCAATAAGGCTTCTATAATTGGTGACTGGATATTTGGATTCTATAAAAGGAATCAATTCTTTTTTGATAAACTTCAGGAAGTTTTCAGCCTCACCACTTTCAAAATTATAGGGCATTCCATACATTTCAGTAATTTTAGATGTGGTAAGGTCCCGGGTTCGGTTTTGTGAATTCGAAATACCAACTAATATCATTTCTGGAGTAAAACCACCGCTATAAAAGCTTTGTACATTGCTTAATGTAGGAAGGAAGTTTTTTCCATCTAAAATATATGCAACTGGGTATTGCTTATTGGGATTATAATCAGCTGGAAAGTCAATATAAATAATTCTGGTTTCTTTGAGTATATCTGAGTACAGACTGTCTTTTTCACCAAGTTCCAATAAATACTTTTGTTCTTGTTGAGTTTGCGCTTTTATTGGGTTTAAAGAAAAAGCTATAAATACTAAGCTTAGTGTTAATTTAAAATAGGTGCATATTGTCTTATTGTATTTCATTCTGATTTAGGTTTTTTTAGGTTTTGGTAATTAGGTATTTTAATTGGCAATTCATACCAAATATCAGGCCGTATTTTAGTGAATGAAAAATGAAAATATTAAAGTCTAATTTTCATTAGGTTTTGATTTTTTAAGATAAGCCCCTTCTTTTATTTATCCCTAATTTAGTATTTTGTATAACTGTAAATACTTCACTTTGAATTCTGACCCACTCTTCTCTATTATCGATTTTGAAAGAGCAAAGGCAAGCTATAAACTGGTTTAGTTTCGTTTCTAATTCTTTAAGACCTAAAAGAGTCCCATTTTGGCAAAGATTTAATTCACTCCAAGCCCATTGAAGAAAACTAAAGATTTCACCAAGAAAAGGCTCAAGCGTGTAGATTAATGGATTTCTGTCCGAATTTTCTTTTGCATTCAAAAAATCACTTATTAAATCAAATTTCTCTAGTAATTCTAGATTTTCGTTTTTTATTAATATTTCGCCAAGAATCACTTGGTACACAAGTGGGTTAATTTTATTTTCAAGAGCGATGTGAATTTCACTAATTAATTCGTTTTTGCCTATTGCTAGAGATACATTAACTAAATCTGAATAATTAGGCTCCGTCATTATTTTATGATCTAAGAATTCAATAAATGAACTGCTTGTAATTAGATTCAGCTCTAATTGGAGGAGCTTATGAGATAGGTGATATTTAAATTCTGTATTCATTATAAAACAAAATTATATAAATTACTCAAAGACACAAAAAACTACTCAAGCCAAATTGAGGAGCTTACTATATTTTATATGAACTGATTTTTTAAAGTCCCAAACCTAATTAGAGAATATTTATAAACTAAGGTGTTTGATTCAGAGAGTTCGAACTCGAGGTTTGTGAAGTGCTGAATAACAATAAGCCCCGACAGAAATCGTCGGGATGTTTGTTTTCAGCTCAAGCGTACGAAGAAGTCGGATTTTACGGACAAATAAAAATTAGGGAACACTGGCTATTCATCCTTCTGAACTCTACTTTCCACCATCTCTACATAGAGTTCTTTTACTTGGTCTCGAGCCCATTCTGTTCTTCTCAAAAAACCAAGACTTGATTTCATGCTTGGGTTGTTCTGGAAACAACGAATTTTAACTCGTTCGCCCATGTAGTCCCATCCATAATGCTCTTCAAGCTGCTCAAGAATTTGAGCCAGCTTTACTCCGTGCAATGGATTGTTTAATTGTTCTTCTGTTGCTTGTTTTCTTATTCGCTTTCTTGGTTTTTCTGCATCAGAATCTGTTTTGAATTCGGTATTTGAAAGTTCATTTATTTGCTTCTGATTATCAGTTGGTTCACTCATGTATATGTTTTTTATGTTCGTTATTGATATTAGGGCTCTTATTTTCTTGTGTATGATTAGAGGTAAGGTTTCTGTAAAATACAAAAGTCGGTTATTTTTAAACGCTGTAAATATACGTTTATTCTCAAATTAGTGTTTGTCTATAAAGTCAACTACTTCGTTATGCTTGCCATAAAAACAGTCATTTACGAAATGTAAATTCCTTGATATTTAAGGCTTCACAAGCCTCGTATTTGAGCTTTATATTTTAAACACTTAGTTTATAGACGGACTCTAATTAAGGAGTATTAACTCAAGCTCCTCAAAATTTATAATAAACAAGAATGTGAAAAGTGTATTAAGCTGCAGATTTATTCTAAGATGATTTATTGAAAGTGTCTTTTTATTCTTTCTTTGTCCTCAGTATCTTTTTTAGATTTGTGATAGATTTCAATGAAGACAATCCTTTGTTCTTTTTCAAAATGAGCATAAATGATTCTAAATCCTGACTTTACTCCTTTTCCTTTAAAACTTTTGCTGGCTATCTTTTTAATCTTTATAATACAATCTTCAATACCCAAGCCATCTATTCTATAGCTAAACGGAGGTTTTTCATTAGG
>JADGDY010000211.1 GCA_016744655.1 Bacteroidales bacterium
GTCTTCTTTTATCTCTATTTCTATTCGTTTTGGCATACCGTAAAGATACAAATTATATCAATCAATTGGAAATATATTTGGTATTATTGTAAACTCATATAGAAACTCTACAAAAACTTCACCTCTTTTAAATCATAAGCCAGAGCTTCCTGACCTTGTTCGGCTAATAATAAGCGACCGTATTCATCAACTCCAATAATTTTTCCTGTAATGATGCCTTTTGCAACTTTATAAGTATAAAATTCGTCTCTTTGATATAATAGTTGATGATAATCAGAAATGAGTTTATCTGGCTTTTTCTGGAGGAGTCTATACTTCTTCATCAGAATAGAAATCAAGAGATGAAGCTCCTCTAAAGGTTCGTATTCGGTAGGTTTGAGCTGAACGAGTGAAATGGGATTGGGAGCGTCAGAATAAAATATCTTCCTCATTGACTGTATGCGAACCCCATACAACGATTTGACAACAAATTCATTGTTATTAGTAAAAGAAAACGGACGAAGCCATACGCTAACATCCGTTTCCAGCAAACTCAATCTACAATTAATCAATCAATTATCACTAAAGTATGATATTGATAATAAGGCTAAAACACACAGTAAGCCTTATTTCTTTTTTTTCTTAGAAACTAATTATTCACTTCTATCTTTTCAGTTTTAGTTTGCTTATCGGTTATAATCTTAACTATATAAATCCCAGTCGAAAGGTGTGATACATCAATTTTTTCGATAGTTGATACATTTTGTTTGGACTGTAATAGATTTCCTTGTAAATCGTAAATACTAGCTTTACTATTTTTTGCATTTTCTATAAACAGCATCCCCTTAACTGGGTTTGGATATATGTTAATTTCGTCTAAAACTTCATTGTCAACAGCTGTAATGACATCTCCAAATAACTCAACAGTTACTAATCCATTAACCGCATTACTTATAATTTGAAGCTGTCCTTCAAATTCTTGTTGAGAATTTGGACTAAAGCTGATTTCAAGGTCTTCATTTTCTCCAGGCTCAATAGTCAACGATGTTGAACTCACTGTAAACACGTCATTGGTTGTCAATATTTCGGAAATATTAAGTATCGCATTTCCTATGTTTTCTAAGTTTATAGTAAGCGCACTTGTACTTCCCAAATATGTATCAGGAAAAATCAATTCACTAGGGTTTACAATTAATTCAGGTTCCTGGTTCTCACCATATCCACTTAATTCAATTATTACTAGACCATCAGCATTGTTGCTAATAATTTGAAGCTGTCCTTCAAATTCCTGTTGTGAACTTGGATTAAAGCTAACCTCGATAGCTTCACTTTCTCCGGGTAATATGGTCAACTCTGTTAAATTTACAGTAAATACTTCATTAGTCGTCAATATTTCAGAAATATTTAGTGCTGCATTTCCTATGTTTTCAAGACTAACATTCAAGCTACTTGTATTTCCAATATAGGTATCCGGAAATACTAATTCATTAGGATTAGCTACCAATTCTGGCTCAAGAACTTCTGGAGCTTGTCTTCTTAAAATTTCACCATTTGAGCAAGCTGCAAAACCAGTTCCATTTTCTGTAAACTCAATGTCATAAAAATGATTTTGCTCTCCTCCATCATACTCTGGTAGCCATGTTGAACCTCCATCATTTGTTTTAAACATTCTTTCATTCATTCCTCCGAAAATGGTACTATCAGAGTTAAAAACATGAATTCCTTCAAAGTTACCGGCATCTTGTAACAAATGCATTTCCCATGTAAGGCCTGCATCATTTGAAACAAAATTATCACCATGTGTACCTACTGCTACTCCATATAAACCTGCAAAATCAACACCTAATAAAAACTTAGTTGGCAATCCATTATTAACTAAAGTCCAATTCAATCCACCATCATTAGACCTAGAAATACTCTGATTTTGAGCTCCTACTGCAATAACTATATCCTGATTAGAATATGCTATATCATATACGCCATGTCCTATATTAGATACTGTTGTCCAAGTTGAACCTGCATCTGACGTAACATACAATATTGAAGAAGCTGTAGCTACAGGATTCGCCACAGCAATACCATTATTTGCATCAAAAAATTCAATGGTATGAAAAATATCATCAGCATTGCTTATATCAATATTTTCCCAAGTCAAGCCACCATCTGTGGTTTTCATGAATGTATCTTCATTACCACCTACATACCCCACATCAAGGGAAGTAAAATAAACACTTCTCAATATTACTGATGTACCATCTTCAGGGTATATCTGTGTCCAGCTATCTCCACTGTCCTCTGTCTTAAGTATGGTACCAACACCTGAATACAAACCAGAACCAGTAACTGCATAACCTACTTCATTTTGTCCTTCTGGGAATGAAATATCATAAATTCTATAGCTAGTTGCTGTTTCTAATACTTCCCATGATTGATTTGTGGATTGCTCTTCAAAATTTGCATATAGGCTATAATCATTTGCAGGCATTTCAATATTTACATTGGCTTCCTCAGATATTACATCTCCATTTTCTGTAGTCCAATTTATAAATTCATAACCTGAGTTTGCTATAGCACTAATTTCTATATTCTCTCCCTCACTATACTCTCCTGCTCCATTAACCAAACCACCAATTTCAGGATTGGCATTTAAACTTAAAGTATAGTTCTCAACACTAGCGTCAAAAGTAAATCTACTTAAATAGACATCATAATACCCACTGCATTCTGCAATATCAGGCTCACTGTCAAATGGATTTAGATTAATTTGCCCTGCATAATTACCAGTCATTAAAATATCATTATTAGAGTTTACTTGTGTAAAAACCTGAGCCTCATCAGCTGAACTCCCTAAAGTAACATGGTTTTGATACACACCTTCTGAATTTAATTGAATTAAAAAATGATCTTTTTCACCCTTTGATGAGGAAACAGCCTCTCCTCCACCAGTATTAAAATCAATAGAATTGGCAAATTTTCCTGTAATATTGATCTTCCCATTAGTGGGAAAAGAAATATGTTGAGCTTCTTCATAATCTGCCTCACTTCCCAAAGTATAAGAGAAAGCAAACTCTCCATTTTGATCATATTTGGCAACAAATACATCACTACCACCTTCACTGTTTGCAATATTTGAATTTTCTGGACTTGGATTTAAATCAACTTCATCACTAAAGAAGCCAGCTATGTAAATTCCATCAGAATTTTTTTTAATCGTGTTTACTTGATCATTATCTATACCTCCAAAATAATTCCCATTTATATATTCTCCTTGGCTGTTCAATTCCACAAAAAAAGCATCTCTTTCGCCAAAACCTATAAACTCTAGCTCATCGGAACCTGGATCTGGTTTTAAAGAGTTATAAAAGTAACCTCCAACACTGATATTATTATCTTCATCAATATCAATAGCTTGTACACTACAAATATCTGGACTTCTGAAGGTTTTAACCCAAATAGTATTTCCATCGTTATCTAATTTAAGAAGAAAACCATCATAATTACTTCCTTCTGCTATAATTGGGTCACTTACATTTTCATCTGTATCAAAATCAGCATAAACAAATCTCCCTGCAACATAAACATTATTATCTGAATCTAATTCAATTGTAAAAGTATCTTCATTAGCCATCCCACCTGGATTACTAATTTGCTTGGCCCAAACAAAAACACCATCTGCTGTCAACTTAATAATGAAGGCATCACGTGAATTTATAGGTGACAGCACCGATAAAAGATATTCATCTGGCCCTGGATCTGCATCGAAACTATTAACCCCAGCACCCTTAAAATAACCAGTTAGATAAATATTCCCTTCAGAATCATTAGTAACAGCCATTGCAGCTGCGTCGCTTAAATTTCCAAAGCCTAAAGCTAATAGTGGCATTCCATTCTCATTATATTTTGCGAGATATGCATCCACATTACCTCCAACATAAGTTAAGGTGGATTCTCCAATAGTTATGGTACCGCTATATTGCCCAACCACATACATGTTTTCATTTTGGTCCATACTGGTACCAAAAACTTGATCATAATAGGTATCACCAAATACTGATGAGTTGAAATACTCCTGTGATTTTCCTATTAATACTGTAAATAGTAAGCCCATCATCATAATGACCTTCACTTTAATTGTTATGTTTCTCATATTCTATAAGTTATAAAGATTAATAAATTTATTTCTTTTACATACCTCTCCCAATTCAGTAAAATCTGATTAAAAAACTTCCCAATAAAATTTTAGTTTATATTTGTTTACAGACCTGTCTCAAATTCAAATCCAATTCCTCTTATGCTTTTTATACTTATTTTTTTGTCCTCTCTAAAATATTTTCTCAACCTACTAATGAAAACGTCTAAACTTCTTCCTGAAAAAAAATCATCTTTTTCCCATATGGTATTAAGGATTCCTTCTCTCCTTATTATCCTTCCTTTATTATTATTTAAATATAGGATGAGCTCTGCCTCTTTTTCTGTTAATCTATATTTAGTTTTCTCAGAAAATAAAGACAAGTTATTATAATCGAATGTATATTTCCCTATTCGAAGAATATCATGTTTATTTTTCTCAATCAACTTAGTTTTTAGTTTTCCATTGCGATCAATTGTGTTGTTTATTCTTAAAATCAATTCATCAATATCAAATGGCTTGACAATATAATCGTCAACTCCTAATTTTAGTCCTTTAATCTTATTGGCTTTATCAGATAAAGCAGTCAAAAATATTATAGAAATCGCAGGATCTACTTCAATGATTTTTGAGGCCAAAGAAAAACCATCTAAACGGGGCATCATCACGTCTATTAAACAAATATCGAAAACCTCATTCTCAAAAAACTCATATCCCTCCATGCCATCTTTTGCCCAGGTGATTATAAAAGAACTAAGCTCAAGATATTTCTTTAACATCTCTCCTAAATCTGGATCATCCTCTATCAATAATAGTTTTCTCATTATATTCTATTTTTTTGGTAATGAAATAGTAAAGGAGACTCCTCCATTTTTATTATTTGCAACAGAAATACTTCCTTTATGTAGTTTTACAATTTGTTCAGAATAATACAAACCAAGGCCTAAACCTTTATAATTATGCTTCCCATTTTCTGAAACCCTATAAAACTGCTTGAATATTAACTTATGTTCACGTTTTGGAATCCCAATACCATTATCTGAAATTTCGATGAGATCGTTTCCGTTTGATTGCTTAAAGTCTATTACTATCATATTTCCTTTGAACTTTACAGCATTATTCAAAAGATTTACAATAACTATCGAAAAATAAAATGGATCAATTTTTAATTGTTTTTCTATATCCTTTATACTATTTATAATTACAATTCCTTTATCATCTATTGTTAATTCAAAATCATTGATGACTTTGTTAAAGTAGTCAGATAGTTTAACATTTTGTATCTGAAGTATAATTTCACCATCCTTGCTTAAACTTCTTTCAATAACCCGATCTAATAATTTTTGCAATCTGATATTTTGTCTATCTATTACTTCAACAGTACTCTTAATGGAATCTGGATTATGCAAGACTTGTTCGTTCAATAGCATTTTTGTACTAATCTGAATGGTCGATAGTGGGGTATTAAACTCATGAGTAATATTGTTGATAAAGTCAGTCTTAATATCTGAATTCTTTTTTTGTTTCAACAAATTACTAACAGAGTAATAGAACAAAACCACAACAATTAAAAATATTATCAAGGAAATGACAAATAACCATATTATTTCAGTTAGTACATCATTATAAAGCTCTGGTATTTTTATAATAATATTAGTTTTCAGATTAAACTGAGGGTAAAGTTTATCTGATTTTAAGTATTCGGTCCAATTGGAAGTATTTATTAAAATACCATCGGCATCATTAAATGTATGACCTAATATTGTAAATACTTGATTGTTTTCACTAAACAGAGTATCTTTTTCATTCGAATTATTTGATAAAACTAACTCATTTACACTCACCTTGATCTCTAGTTCAGTGTCGGTTAGTTTCGATATTTCATTTGAAAAAAAACTTAAATAGGTTGGATTTAGCTTTAAATTGTTTATCTCAAATTTATATTGAAGCTCTTCCTTACTAATCTTATTTGATATATAATCCTTTAAGTGATTTTTTAGATCATTCCTATATTCCCAGTATATTGAATCTGCAAAAGGCAAATTGTAAACCTGAAATACAGATTTAACCGTATTCCTTCTATACAACTCAGTTTTTAGTTTATAGGTATTTTGCAATAAATACCCTTCTAACAATAGCAGCGTAGCTAATGCCATAAATGAAATAAAAATGAGTTGTTTGTTTTTCATAATGCAAATTTAAGAAAACGAAATCACACAACTACTAACATATCAACCGATTAACCCTTGTTTAACCCTCCATTAACAGTTCATTCACTTAAGTATTGAACTGTTAATCAGATATGTACTAAACTTAGGGGTTTAGTCTTCTTGATTGGCCACTTTGGGAAGTGCAAAATAGAACATACTTCCTTCACCAATCTTACTTTCAACCCAAATATACCCACTTTGTTTCTCAACAAGTTCCTTACAAACACTAAGGCCCAAACCAGTACCCTTTTCCCCAGCGGTACCTTCTGTTGATATCACTTTACTTAAATCAAACAAATCAGTATACATTGATTCTTCCATTCCAACACCTTTATCTTCAATTCTGAAAACCTCCATATTTTCCAACTTGCTACTTGGGAAATTTAAATCTGAGATATTATTGAACTCTAAACCACACTTGACAGAGATTAATCCATTAATATTTGAGAATTTTATAGCATTTGAGATTAGGTTCCTAAATACAGTACGAATCATATTTTCATCACCTAATACTTTTAACTCTTCTGGACACTCAATTTGTAAATTAAGATTTTTCTTTGTTAATGAGAACTCAAGATTATCTTCAAAAAGCATTAGAATATCAGCAACTTGAACCTCTTTTAAATTGACAATTCCTTTGCGAGTTATTACCCTTCCCCATTCCAGTAAATCTTCCAATAAATCTAGGGTCTTTAATAATCCTCTCTGTAATAATTCTGAAGCCAAAATTAATTCTTCTTTATTCTCTGGTTCATTTACAAAAGCCTGTATCAAACTAACAGCATTAGACATTTCAGCAATACGAGATCTTATGTCATGTGATAATATTGAAATGAATTGGTTCTTCTGAATATCAGCATCTTTTAAAAGTTTATTAGATTTTTTTAATGAAAACTCAATTTTCTTATTATCAGTTATATCATCAATCACAATAAGAAACAAACCATCTCCAGCTTCTTCTAATACTATGCTTGATATTAAAACATGCATACTTTCCAAAGTCTCACATCTATTTACTTTTATTTCTGCCTCAAGTTTTATTCTGTTTTCTTTATCTAAAATAGTACTTTCAATAGTATTTCTGACTTCACATGATTTACAAATATCCCA
>JADGDY010000028.1 GCA_016744655.1 Bacteroidales bacterium
TTTCCACCGACAAATCAGAGTAAAAATACTTCAAACTATTAACGAGCTTATTGATACTAGTTTTCATCAGTTTAAAAAACACACTCAGTTCATTTTAAATATCGAAGAAAACCTTTGTATTTTCAGTAACAAAACGGCGTTTGAGCAAATATTAATCAACCTCATCTCCAATGGTATAAAATATAACGACAAGGAGGAGGCCATTATAGAAATTAATGCCAAAGAAGAAAATGGTTTTGTATTCTTTCATGTGATTGACAATGGAAAAGGTATACGAGAAGAGGAAGTCGAAAAAATATTTGACATCTTCCAAACCACTTCAAACACCGACCAATCAGGCAGCTATGGAACTGGAATTGGTTTAGCCACAGTGAAGTCAATAGTAGAAGGATTAGGTGGTAAAATATCGGTTAAATCGGAATTTGGCCAAGGCTCTAGTTTTGATTTCACCCTTAAAAAGCAAGCCTAATCTCTGGAATTTCACTGATGTAAGTGGTATCAATTTTAAGCCTATCTTTGCAGCAGAATACAAACCCTCCCATAAATTTCTTACAACTTATTTTCTGGGATTAATAAAAGAATTAAATGCAATTTAAAGAATTAGACCTCATTGAGCCTATTCTAAAGGCTCTTGATGAGGAAAAATATATAGAGCCTACACTTATACAAGAAAAAGCCATTCCGCTTATTTTAAAAAAGAATGATGTTTTAGGTAGTGCTCAAACCGGTACAGGAAAAACAGCAGCCTTTGCTATTCCTATTCTTCAACACTTATTTTTAGATAGAAGAGAAAACAATAAATCGAGAAAGATAAACGCTTTGGTGATTACCCCTACTCGTGAACTCGCCATACAAATTGGTGAAAGTTTTACTGCTTATGGTAAACATACCGGATTAAGAAATACAGTGATTTTTGGTGGAGTTAATCAAAAACCACAAACCAATGCTTTAAGAAACGGACTTGATATATTAGTAGCTACTCCTGGTCGTTTACTTGATTTAATGGACCAAGGCTATATCAATCTAAAGGACATTAAATATTTCGTTTTGGATGAAGCGGATAGAATGTTAGACATGGGATTTATTCATGACATCAGAAAGATTATTGCTAAACTTCCAGCTAAAAGACAATCTCTATTTTTCTCGGCCACTATGCCTGATAATATTGTTGAATTATCGAGAAAAATACTTGACAATCCGAAGAAAGTAGAAGTGAATCCTACTTCTTCAACTGCAAAACTCATTAAACAATATATCTATTTCACCAATAAAGCTAGTAAGCCTAGTTTATTACTCCACGTACTGAAAGACAAAGACATTAAGCAAGTTCTTCTTTTTTCTAGAACCAAACATGGCTCTGATAGAATCGCAAGAAATCTGAAAAAGAAGAATGTAGATGCTGCTGCAATTCATGGTGACAAATCACAAAATCAAAGACAAAGAGCTTTAGCTGATTTTAAAAAAGGGAAACTTAGAGTTTTAGTGGCTACGGATATTGCAGCAAGAGGAATTGATATTGATAAGTTGCGTTATGTCATCAATTATGACATCCCCAATATTGCAGAAACCTATGTTCACAGAATTGGTCGTTCGGGAAGAGCAGGTGAGGATGGAATAGCTATTTCATTATGCGAACCAGAAGAAAATGTCTTTGTTAGAGACATTGAAAAACTCATCAACAAAAAACTCATCATTATGGAGGAGAATCCGTTTCCTCAAACTGATAAGGTGATGAATAATGCTGAGAAAAAAGAAGTTGAAAAAGAAAAGCAAAGAAAGAAAAGAGAATTTTTTGCTAATAGAGATAAGAAAAAGTCGGGAAATTCTCGCTTTTCAAAGTCTGACAAAAAGAAAAGTGGTTTTAGAAACCGATAAATTAAAACTTAGCCGAACAAAAAAACGAGAAGATTATTCATTTAACCTTCTCGGTTTTTTTTGCTATAAGAAATAGGCAAAGCTAGCTTCTCCAAGACAAATAAAAGTAGAGTCCAGTAGGATTGTATTTTTCAAAGATTATCATTTTCACACGTATAACATTTGAAAAACTACTATCTTCGCAGCATAACTAATTAAATCTCCATATTTGTATGAAAACGAAAATATATTATTTCATTCTAATTCTTCCTTTTTTTATTTTTAATTGCAGTGGCAAAGAAGACGATCAACCTCAAATCACACCAACCACTCCTGTAATTGCTGAATTTGGATTTGATATTCCTGCGGAAGTATCTGCTTGGAACCTAGAAGAAGGAGACTCTACTGAAATTATTTTTGATGATAACATTAAATATAGTGGTGCAGGTTCCTTAAAAATACAAAAGGGCTGTGCTAGAATTGAATACTCAGAAGGCATTCCAATTGAAAAAGGGGCCAATTATAAAGCAACATTACAAGTTAAAAACACAAAAACACAACTATGTGCTTATGCTTATAGTCTTGCTTTTATTATCATTCAGGAGAATGAAATGGAATTTTACTCCATCTATAATGAAACGGAAGATTGGCATCAAGAAATTATATATTTTTCACTCCAAGAATCTAGTTCGCCTATTCAACTTAAGATTCTTTGTGGTCTAGAAAACGTATGGATTGACCAACTAGTGATAGAGGAAATATAATTCCATATCTTTAATTTAGTTATTTGCGGAACTATATGACTCACTTTATCATTAAAACCATCATCAAATATTGAATCATTGGGAAATGTTGAGTGAGGAAAATCAAATGATGATTCCCTAAGCTTTAATCTATTAATTCTTAATATACATGTTTAAGGTAATACTACTATTTACGTCAACCATAACACATAATCTATCAATCCAGATGAAAACAAAACTTTTCTACCTTCTTATCATTCTCCCATTAATCATTTTTAGCTGTAGTGATAAAAATGAAGATACTAACCCAAAAGAATCTCCTATTATTGCTGAATTTGGATTTAATAATCCTGAAGATATAAATCCATGGGAGCTTCAACGGGGCGATTCCACATTAATCTTAATTGACAATGAAATAATGTTTGAAGGAAGTGGCTCATTAAAAATTCAGAATGGCCGTGCTACAATTATTCATAGAGAAGGTATACATATTGAAAAAAATGTCAGCTATAAAATTACTCTTCAGGTGAAAAACACTGAAATTGCAGAATCCGGAAACGCATTTCCTCTGGGATTAGTAATTGTTCAAGAAAACGAACAGGAATATTATTCCATCTATAAAGATACCGAAAACTGGCATAAGGAAAGCATTTATTTCTCTATGAAAGAATCTAGTTCTCCTATTCAATTAAAAGTTATCTGCGGTACTCAAGATACCTGGATTGATCAATTGGTGATTGAGAAAGTATAACTATTAAATATTGATAATCTTAGCTTACATTAAATATTACCTTATTATCATTTCTTTAGAAAACCTTTTCAATACCCAAAACCATCATCAAACGTTCCACCAATGGAATGTGTTGAGCTGGAAAAATCAAATGGTGATTCCCTAAACTCTGATTTTTGAGGAGGCTAGATTGTTCCATGCTGGTTTTAAATTCAATTTGAGTGCGACAAGCAAAATCATGATCTGGAGTATTTATAATATCACCCTGGAGAAGCATATACTTGTCCAACTGATTATTTACTCTAAAAACTCCTACTTCTTGTTTTTCAAATTTTCCTCTAACTGCTGTTCCTACTCCAGTTTCGAAATGGGTAGTAATATCAAAAGATTTGAGAAGATTAAGTGGGGCAGTACAATGAGCCAATAAAATTTGGTCTTCTTTTATTTCAGCTACATTAGCCTGCCAAGGAATTTCATTTGTAACAGATTTAATGAGCATTTTTCCGAGCATGCTACAAATATCACCTTCACAAGCTGCAACAATATCTTTATTATTCAAAACTGCAAGTGGCAAACAAGAGGTTACTTTATCGCGCATCACCATTGAAAAACATTCTACGCTAATAGCTGAGATTTTTCTTTCAGCAACCATCTCTTCTAGTAAAGTATATACTTTAGCTGTTTCTTCTAGCTTTTCAGGATTAAAATCAGGAAAGAATTTTAAAAATTCTTTGGAGGATTCTTTTTGCTTATAATCACCTATTTCTTCCCAAGGCAATCTAAGTAATTCAACTCCCAATTTCTCTTTTACTAATTCTGTCTCCACATCAGAAATAATGAGCCAATCTGATACTTCACCAATCAATGCTGCTTTCTGCTTTGCCAATGTATCTAAAGCATGATTTACCTTTTGAACCTCCTCAAATTCTTGAAATGCATTTGGAGCAAATACATCAATAATACTAGCTCTTTTACCTTTGCTTCTTAAATAAGCAGCAATTTCTATAGTGGCGGCATAAGAATTACTTTCTCTGTGACAGAGTAAAGTGATATTCTGAAATTCTTTGGTTAAACGTACCGCATTTTGCTCAGAACCTCCACTGGCTATAAATAATAATTGACCTTCAGATTCATTAAAAGAGTGTTTGTTTTTTTTGAAGAAATCATTGAGGATAACAATCGAACGATTCTTTAGTTCTTGGTTATTATCATCACTTGATAAATAGGCTATATTATAATTCATGAATATCTTTTTAAATAATAATTGACAAAATTAATTGATATTTCTTGTACCGCTTCACAAAATCAAATTCATTAGTTCAATTTTTATCCTAGATAAATTAGAACAAAAAAATCGGTCCTTTTCAAAAAGAAAAGTGACCGATTAATAAATATCTCTCCAAAATAGTTGATGGAAAATATAATAAGCGAGATATGATATTTCCTAGCTGCAAGAAAACTCCCACAACTTCTTTATCAGCTTTTTTAAAACATAATGGTTTTTTAGCTGACTCATTTAAAACTCATAGCCTAAAGTGAGGCCGATGTATTTATTATTTGGTGTTGAATTTACTTTATCAAATTGAGTAAAACCTAAGCCCATTCTTAAATCAAGAACTATATTCTGCTTTCCTACAGGATATTTCATTCCAAAACCTAAAATACCACCTAATTCAAAATTCTCTGTTTGATCTTTCATATCAATGGTTTGATCACCTATTTCAACTTCTGACTGTAATAAAAAAGCCGCATAAGGACCTAAATTCACATTAAATTTCAATGCTGTTTTATCACTTTTACCCAAAGAATACTTGAATAATACTGGAACAGACAGGTAATCATACTTTGCGGTTGCCTCATCAGATTTTCCACCTTTTTGATCATAATTCAATTCGGCTTGTAATGCCATCTTCTCATTTAAACTGTAATTTCCAAATGCTCCAACACTTAAGCCTGTTCTAATATTGCTATTGCTTGCATAATCAGCAATTTCTGACTGAACTGCAAAATTCGCCCCAGCTTTTACTCCATAATGCACCTTTTGTGCAAATGCTCCCATCGATACAATTAATGATAATGTAATCACTAATATCTGTTTTCTTAAACTATTCATCTCTTTTAATTTTTATACTATAATTGTTTTTGTTATAATCTTTCTGACCTTTTATGTTTTTTAGTCATGTTGTGATTCAAAAAAAAAAACCAAATGAACTATTTGACTATTTTTGTGTTTCGGTGCAAATTTATAACAAATATTTGAATTAGAGTTCATTTTCAGAAAATATTTTACAATCTACCATATATTGAAGCCAAATTCAATAATCTTCTATATTTGTAAGCCCAGTTAAATTAATATCATTGACAAATAAGAATCAATAACATTCATAAACTCAAATAGTAAACCATGATAAAGCAAAAAATAATCACTCAGGCAATTACTACAGTGATATTACTCATGGGAGTTTTTTCAGGATATTCACAAATTGATATCAAGAAATTAAAAACAGAAACCGACACTTGCTCAGACCTTAGAGAAAAAACAAATAAACAGATTCAGATTACAAACTATTTTATCAAAAACTCACCTCAGGAGGCAACAGAATATGCTGAACATGCTTTAGATAATTCCTTAGTTTTAAAAGACAGCACCATTATTTTAATAGCCTATAAATCTTTAATTATATCTTTTTCAGGAGCCAATGGCTGTAAGAAAGTTGAAGAATACTATCCATTTGGATTTACATATGCTCGAAGCAAAACTGATAGCGCAAAATATTATACTGATATGGGAATTGTTTTTACTAAATGTGGAAACTTAAGAGAAGCCGAAAGAAATTTCAATTATGGAAAGCTATTGTATTCCCAATTAAATGATAAAACAAGTCTATCTATCTTGCATACAAATATGGGGCTTATGTTTTCAAAAAACGGGAAATATTATCAAGCCTCTTCTAATTACCTAAATGCACTTCAGATTAGTGAAGAATTAAACGACAAAGAAAGCATTGCCTCTACCTACCAAAACATGGGTGAAGTAATGGCTTTACAGAAACAATACGACAAAGCTGTTGGCTATTACAATTCTGCATTAAATATTTATCAAGAGATAGATTCAGAACCAGACCTTGCTGCAGTATACCTCAACCTTGGACAAATCTATATTGAACAAAAACAATTTGATGTTGCAAAACACTATTTAAATAAATCGTATGTAATAGATACCACCTACAATTTATTTCATTTAGAATCTTTAGCTTTAAAACAACTGGGGCTCACCTACCTCAGGAACAATCAATATGAAAGTGCACGTCAACTTGTTACCGCAGCTTTATATCTCCAAAACAGAAATAATTACACCAACCTCGTTCCGGAAACATCAACTTTATTAGCAGAAATATATTTAAGTCAAAAAAAATACGATAAAGCTTTAGTCATATTAAATCAAACTGAAAAAATTGCCAAAGAGAGTGGAAATACGAATCTACTCGGGAAGATATTTCTTATAAAATCCTCATTACTTTCTCTAACAAATAAACACAGACAGGCTTACCAATATTTGAAAAGTTCTAATAAGATTACTGATAGTATTTTTAATATAGAACAATCAAAAAGTATTATGAATTTGGAATTGGCCTACCAAACAGAAAAAAAAGAAAAACAAATAGACGAGTTAAAATTCAACGACATCCTTCGTCAAGAACAATTAAAAAATAAAACGGTCCAAATATATCTACTTATTGTTAGTACAATACTCATTGTAATAATTTTAATTTCTATCCTTATTATGTGGCGGAGGAGACATATAAGAGACAGTGAACAAAGAGAAAAACAATTTTTACAAGATAGTTTTGCTGCAGAAGAACGAGCTAAAGATGAAATTGCTCATGAATTACATGACGACATTGGAGGCCAAATGATTGGTATGATCTTACAAATGCAATCCTACAATACTATTCCTGAAGAAGAAATAGGTAGATTTCAAAAAATATATCAAGATTTAAGAAGGCTATCACATAGTCTAAATGAACCAATTTTTGATCAAATATCACTTCAAGAAAAAATAAAAAATTACTTATCCGAGCTTAAAGAACACGCCCCATTTAGCTGTAATTTTATAGATGATTTTGAATACGATTGGGTTAAAATAGTAGGGGCTCAAAGTTTACAAAGGAATCTATATCGCATGATTCAAGAATTAATCACCAATACGATTAAGCATGCAAAAGCAACAGAAGTAGATATTCAGCTCATGAATGAAGAAAGCAATCTTATCCTCATATTTGAGGACAATGGAATAGGTTTTAACGACACAAATAAACAAAACTTAGCAACCATAAGAAAAAGAGTAAAGCTTTTTGAAGGACAACTAGAAATCAACAACCAAGATACTAATGGTACTTTTATTCTAATTAAAATACCTCTTAGAGTAAGATAATAAAAACCACAAAACATAAAACATCTATCTTTGCAGCAGGGAAACATTAAGCTATCTTTAAGATGAGAAAATCAATAAAAGTATTAATCTGCGACGATCATGAGTTAATCCTTACCGGAATTAAACAAGTATTAAATGGCTATCCTTTTATTGATTCAATTATTTCTGTAAGCAATGGATTAGAAGCCGTAGAGGAGCTTAAAAAGAATGTTATTCATGTAGTAATATCAGATGTTTCTATGCCAGAAATGGATGGTATAAACCTAAGTGAATATATTAAGAAAGAATACCCTAAAATCAAGCTCATCATGCTGACGCAGTTCACTGACATGCAAATCCTAAAACAGCTTCTCAAAAATAATGTGGATGGTATTTTATTAAAAGGAGGAAGTAGTAATGAGATAGTAGATGCTGTAGAAAAAGTTTGTAAAGGTAAAAAGTGCTACAGCAACACTATTATGCATGTGATTGCAGAGTGCTATGCTGGTGATAATCAGAATAATGAAATTGTTGTTAAACTTTCGAAACGCGAAAACCAAGTTTTAGAACTTATTGCAGAAGAACAAACCAATAAACAAATTTCTGAAAGTCTTTTTATTAGCGTTCCTACTGTTGAAACTTATCGCCGAAATCTATTTAGAAAATTTGATGTCAAGAATTCCGTTGGACTTATTAGAATGGCAATGCGTTTAGGATTCGTATCTTAACAACCACAGACATAAACACCAATCAACCTCATGGTATACCATGAATATTTCTTTTCATTGTAAACACTATTTCCTGACACTTCAGTAGCATCTATTTTTGCTTCCAAGATTTAAAAACCATAACAAAATCATTGGAATGAACAACACCGTAAACTTTTTAAAAAGAATATCTATCCTTTTCCTAACGGTTCTCAGTATTCAGTTATCTGCACAAAACATGCACATCATTGGTGACGAAACTATAGAAAACACTTACCCTCCAAATACTCAGATATTTGAATACGGATGGTCAAGTATGCTTTATACCAGCGAAGAAGCTGGTGAGGCTAAAGCGATAACGAAAATTGCATTCGATCAAACTACCGACTATACTGGATATTGGGAATATGCGGTTTTAGAGAACCAAAAAATTTACATAAAACAAATCGATGCTTCTGAATTTTCTACTTTAGATTACGAAGACCCTGAAAATAGTTCAAACGGATATACTCTTGTTTATGACGGAACCATTCAGTTTAACTTAAGCTGGACAGAAATCACACTAAATACCGAATTTGATTATGATGGTAGTAGCGCTATTATAGTACATTGGGAAAATCATAGAGGAACTACCTCTCCTATGGTTAATGTAAAATTTAATGCATCAACAGTTAGTACCAATGTATTTAAAACTATTGGAGCCGATTCTAATTTTCCAACATCATTTGGAACCTATTTATTCCAAAGACCCAATATAGCAATAATCTATAATGGTGATGGTCCATCTACTCCTGTAAACCCCACTCCAGCCAATAACAGCTTTAAAGGATTAGTTGAAACTGACCTTGAGTTCTTTATTGGCGATAATACAAGCTCTTTTGATGTTTATTTTGGAACCACAAACCCTCCTACTCAGGTTTTACAGTCTGATGTTGTAGTATCTGGTTCAGGAACATATAGTATTAACCCTTCTGAAATCCAAGGTAATCTCTTAGAACCACACACAAAATATTATTGGAAAGTAATAGCGAAAGATGCTGGTAACACAAGCTCTTCAGAGGTTTGGAATTTCTTAAGTCAAGGTGTAATAACTGATTTTCCATATTTTACTTCCTTCGAAGATCAACCAATAAATCCAACCTATGCAGATTCTATAGATTGGTCGTGGCCAACAACTGGATCTGCCAACTGGGGAATGATTGATTATGATGCATTTAGTGGAGTCTATTCTGTTGCATGTAATGCTTTAAATGAAAACCCCATGACATATTCATTGGAGAGCCCAAGAATCTACCTTCCAGATAACCAAAGGGTTAAATTCAGATGGAAAATGAGAAATGGAGATCCAATAAATCTAGACATGTTTTTTGAAATTAGTACAAACGGAGGAGAAACATGGACAGAGTTATACGAATTTGAACCTACAGGTGATATGGAATCTTTTGATCAAGCCATTATAAATCTGTCAGTCTATGCCGGAAATAATGTGAAGCTTAGATGGCGTTACGAAACCTTATCAGGTTATATCACCAATTTATTTATTCTTGATGATTTAGCTATTGAAACAATGCCAACAACAGCAATTATCGAAATTGATGAACCATATATAGAATTTCCATCTATAGCAGTTGGCGCTGAAACTTTCTTACCTATTGAAGTTTCCAATATTGGTGTTCTTGATTTAGAAATCACAGGCTCTACACTAAATGCACCTTATAGTTTTACAACTCCAGAACCTATCGCACCAGGAAATTCTGCTTTAGTTTATGTTAATATAACAGGTACAACAGAAAGTACGTTTAACCAAAATTTCGAATTCACTGGAGATTTCCTAGGTAATGTCCCAGTTGTAATAACAGGTAGTGTATATCCTGTTACAGATTTCTTTTATCATAATGCAGATCTTTCAACAGACTTGCCTGAGCATTGGAGTGTCATTAGAACTTCCGACCCAAATGACCAATACACGAATATAGAAGTAAATGCCTCTGCAGATGCTTATTCTGCACCCAATGGTATTAGGATGTTAAAAATGAATGATATTAGTTCTCCACTTATGCTAATTTCTGAAGGAACTTCTGGATTCGGGACTAATACTTTAAGTTTATATGCAAAGAAAAACTCTGATATCTATGATTGTGAACTACAAATTGGTACTACAAAAGATCCATTAAATAGTGATGCATTTAATTTAGTTCAATCTTTTGATATGGATACAGAATACCAACTATTAGAAATCTCAATCCCCTCTACCACCGATCCATATATTGCTTTCAAATATGTTGGTGGAGATTATTCAGCTGCTATTTGGTTAGATGATATTTCGTGGAACGAAATAGGCATCTATCCTCCAAATTGCCCAAATCTTACTTTCCCAGAAAACAATAGCCTGGAAGTTGATATTATGATGGACTTAGAATTTGCATGGATAAGTAGTGGAGGTGACCCTACTGGATACAACCTTTCAATAGGAACTAATCCTGATGCAAACAACATGTTAGACAATCAAGATGTTGGAAATGTTTTATCTTATGTATTAGGGATTGCACCTGATTATGGAGAAACTATTTATTGGAAAGTAAATGCTTACAACGCTTATGGAGAATCTACGGGTTGTGAAATCAATTCATTTACTGTAATGGACAATCCTATGGTTACTGTTCCATATTTTGAGAATTTTGATGCTTTAGATGCTTTAGAAGAACAAATGTTTCCACTAGGTTATTCTCATGAAAACACTAATGAAGACAACTTCCCTTGGGATGTTATTTCTGACATTACTACACCGGGAATGGCACACTCTACCCCAAATGCTATGCACATGTTATTTTCATTAAATTATATGGATGATTACTTGTTTACTCCTCCTGTATACCTTACTGCAGGAACAAATTATGACTTTTCATTTTGGTACAGAACAATGGGTGATTCATGGGTTCCAGAACCAATGGAAAAACTAAAAGTATATTATGGTACAGATAATAATAGCTCTTCGATGACAACAATGATTTACCAAAATGAAAACCTTACTAATCAAGAGTGGGCAAAACAAACAGTAAGTTTTGAAGTAACTACAACTGGTGAATATTACTTCTCTTTCTATGGTTACAGTGATCCAAACCAAGGAATCTTATTAGTTGATGATGTAGCTATTGATTTTTCTGTTTCGGTTACAGATATCACCACTAAGAATATTTCAATTTATCCAAACCCCGCAACTGACTTCATAACCATAAACAGCAAAGAAGAAATAGACCATATAAGAGTATATAGTATGAATGGTAACTTAGTATTTGAGGAGCCTTATAAGGCAAATCAAGTAAATATTGAAACATCTAGCTTAACAACAGGAGCTTATATGTTAGTATTGGAAACTAAAAAAGAAACAATTCGACGCAAATTTATTATTAAATAGAGATTTTAATAGAGTGTTAGTCTGTTTGTGTAAGCTGTGTGATTTTATCGCACAGCTTTTTTGTGACTATAAATGAAAAAAACATAGGCAATTCTCGCAATTCACAATAGGTGACAAGCGAATTGATTGACAGACTTATTCTCCTCATTTTTGCCAAAAAATCAAAACGAATAAAATGAAAAGATTAAGTATCCCAACAAGTATTCTATTACTACTCATGCTTACTATTAACTGCAATACTTTTGCACAATCAGAAACTATTACTAAAGAAAATCCTATAAGTTTAAATGTAGACTTAATGAGTAGGTATATTTGGAGAGGGCAAGATTTTGGAGCCTCCCCTAGTATTCAACCTGGTATTAGTTATAGTAATTGGGGATTCACTTTAGGTGCATGGGGAGCCTATACTATAAACAATGTGAATTCTAGCGTGCAAGAAGTTGATTTGTTTTTAAGCTATAATATCAATGATATGTTTAGTGTAACAGTCACAGATTACTTCTTCCCTAACGAGGCTGTTGACTATAATTATTTCGATTATAAAAACGAAAGTACTGGACATATTTTTGAAGGAAGTGTTACCTTTAATGGAACTGAAAAACTTCCACTTTCCATCATGCTAGCTAGCAATTTTTATGGTGCCGATGCTAGAGAAGCAACCACAGACACTACTTCTGTTGGAGCCATTCAATATTCAACATATGCTGAATTGGGTTACACTTTTAAATACTTCGATATTTTTATGGGATTGAACCTTACAAGTCCTGATAAGGACAAAGGAGAAACGGGTTTTTATGGCGATTCTTTTGGTGTAGTTAATTTAGGAATATCAGCTACTAAAGAAATAAAAATTACTGAGAAGTTTGGCTTACCTTTATATATAGCTCTTATCACTAATCCACAGAAAGAGAAAATATATTTTGTTGCTGGATTTAAGTTTTAATGATTTGACTCATCTATTTAGGAGAATCAGTAGAATCTTGTTTGATATACATTTCTGGACTTAGGTAAGAGATGGGGTCTCCATACTTCATCATATGGTTATAAAGGATATCTGACTTACGTCTTAACTCAGCAATCTTTTTCTTCTTTTGTTTGGAAGTCAAAATCGATTCTTGTAACTCAATATGCTTGTCTTTTTCAATTAATGGACAAAGTACAGCTTTCGCTCCCACATATTTAAACGAATCAAAATCTTTATTAATCGGAATTAACTCTACCCCGTTAGAGAATTTCTCATTAATCAATTCTTTATAATAGCCACTAAAACCACCTAAGAATGTTCCTAAATAAGGTAACGGAATAAAAACAACATATATTTGATTCGGTAATAATTCAGAGTCTAAATACTTAAGTAAACCTCCATATATCCAGAATTTATGAGTGCCTGGTTCGCATTCATAATATAGAATATTATCATAGCAATTTTTTTTACCGAGATATTTGTCGCCATCAAAAAATTGAACCATTGGCGAAAACTCTAAACCTAAATCTGGCTTTACTACTTTTAAATCTTTCTCATGGGAAAGTTTAATATGCGTCCAGATAAAGTATACCATGGACCTTCCTTCTTTTGGAGTTTTAAAAACTTGCGCACTTATACAAAGTGAGACAAAGAAAAATATTAAAGCCAAAAATAGCCCTTTTGCTTTCATCACTTTAGCTCTTGAGGAATTTCAACAAACATATCAGGAGTAATGATAGGTCTTTCCATGTCATGGCTATTCATTGCCTTAACATACCTCATTCCTTTGGCTATTTTTTCTTTTAACTCAAGCTCCTCTTCTGCTAATTCTTCCTTAGTAAAACTAAGCTTTTCATCAACCTGTATTCTACTTATGGTTTGATTTAGTTGTTTCTTGAATTTTTTATTACTCTTATGCACAACAGCTAGACTAACACTAGCTTTAAATGCTCCCATAACAGGTACTGCATCAATATAATAAACTCTATCAGCTTCTAAATCTGCATAAACCATACTCATATTTTCAGCCAATGCCCAAAAAGAATGAATACCAGGCTCACATTCGTAAACTATATATTGATTCCCTTTAAACTTCCCAATATATTTCTCACTATCGAAAAGTCGAAAGTTAATCGCATAACCCCAACTATTTGTTCGAGTAAAGTATACAAGGGCTTTTCCTTCACTTGGTTCTAAAAACTTTTGCCCGAATGAAATGGAATGAAGGATTAAAACCGAGAACAATAATACAAATTGCTTTTTCATAATAGAATAATTGATGTTAATTAATGCATGTTATACGTGCAAATATAAATCATTATTGCGTATAATAAAAGTTAGAGAATTATACCAGCAGGGTAAACCCACACTTTGAGTTTACGTTTAGAAATCGACATGTATTTTAATAAAAAGATAATCTATCCACAGATTCCGATAATTGTCATTGATTATTTTGAGAAACAAGGGTCTGCAAAGCTGATCATTGTTTTTAAACTGCGGACAAAAATAAAATGTGCGCCTGCCCTGATTATACCATTTGTTAAATAAAACTAGCGTTTTAATTTCATCTATCAAAGGTTAATGTCACGATAAAAATAGATGAGGTTTTCAAGTGAAATGCTGATAAAGCTCCTTTCATTATATAATCAGTATTATTTGGAACTGCAGTCTAAATGATTACGAATTGAGTTTATTATATTCCTTATATCTCTCATAAAACTGCTTCAACTCAAACAGAATTCCAAATCCTAAGGCGATACAGCCATTTCCCAAATTAGTGTATTGATCTGCACGCATTAACTCTAGGCTTGGATTAATATACTTGATAGAAATAAAGAAAAAACCTATTACCATAGAGAGTAAACCGATAATAAGCAAGTAGTTTTTTTGGAATTGAAAGCGCTTTGGTTTTGAAAATAGTTTTCGTTCCCCCTTGGAAAAATCCTTCTCTACAGAAAAACTACCAATGGCAAAACCTATTCCTATTAAGAATATTCCAAATCCAATCTCCGACAATGAGGTATTATCCCCTTTTAAAGATTCATAGAAAACCAAGAAAGCTCCATAAGCAAAGAAAGCCCAACGTAAATAACTGAGTATATTGAAAAATCGTAGCATGATTCATTCTTTTATTGAATCAAATTTACTAAATTATCAATCATATACTAGGTTAAAGAGAAAGAATTCTTTTTTAATTAATAAGGAAAACTATTTACCTTCCCAACACCTTCAACATCTGATAATGATTTTTAAGAGCCACAAAGAATGTACGCTCCACATAGTAAGGCACATCATATTTCTCTGCTGTCTCTTTTACCATTTTCGATAGTTTTCTATAATGAACATGACTAATTTGTGGGAATAGGTGATGTTCTACTTGGTAATTCAATCCTCCGATAAACCAAGAGAAAAACCTACTTTTGGGAGAATAATCGGAGGTTGTCATTAATTGATGAATGGCCCAATTATTATCGATATTTCCTTCTTTATCAGGCAAAGGATATTCGGTTGTGGTCATTACATGAGCAGTTTGAAATACAATACCTAAAATGAATCCACAAACAAAATGCATGATAAAAAAGCCTAAAACCACCCAATACCACGCTATAGGAATTAAAACAATAGGAAGAACTAAAAACAAGCTATAATAAATAACTTTTGCTAGTATTAAATCTAAAAACAAGTAGGTATAAGATTTGTTTTTATTCACCACAACACCAGCTTTCATGTACCCATAAAGCTGTTTAAAATCCTTATAAACTACCCAAGAAATAGTCATTAAACCATAGAAAAACCATGCGTAAATATGCTGGAACTTATGAATTTTGTATAAAGGCTTATGAGGAGAAAAACGGAGGATGCCTACCGGAGAAATATCTTCATCATGACCATCGATATTGGTGAAACCATGATGCATGGTATTGTGCTGGTGGCGCCAATTAGTAGGGAAACCACCCAAGAAATACATAGACTTACTAAGCAAAGAATTTACCCAAGCACGCTTAGAAAAAGCACCATGGTTGGCATCATGCATCAAGCCCATACCAACACCAGACATTCCGATTCCCATGATAGTCCATGCCAATAGAGTTCCTCCAACTGAGGGAATCCAACCTAAGAGCATAAATAATAAAGGTAGCAGATATAAACTCCCCATCACTATCGCCTTAAAAGCTAAATTGAAGTTTCCAAAGCGAGAAATTTTGTTCTGCTCAAAATACTCCTTGGTATTCTGCCTCAGTTCTTTTATAAAATCTGTATGCAGTTTGGATGTGAATTTTATTCTTTTTGTTGCCATATATTTCTATTTAGGTATTCCAATGCAAAAATAGAATTATAATTAAACGAAGTCAAATTGAATGAAATCAGAATTGTTAATGTATACTAAATGAAGAACTTGCCCTTGAAATATTTCAAGGGCAAGTTCTATTTATATCAAATTACAAGATATTTGGTAATTCTATTTCTTTATAAACTTTTGAGTTTGCATTTCTGATCCACCTTTAAGTTTTAGTAAATAAACCCCTGGTTTTAAATTTTCTATATGAATGATATCATTAGAATTTACAGTTTCGGTTTGCAACAAACTTCCATGGATATTATAGATTTCGGCTTCTATTTTTTCCATACTAGATATTTCAACTTTAAGAAAATCATGTGCTGGGTTAGGATATATTTGAATGGTAGAAACCTCGAAATCTGATTCAATCCCTGTAGGCGAAAATGCGGAATAATGATACGATTCTCTTCCGTTTGAAATCCATTCTTCAGAACTACTAAACCATTGCATAGTTTCGGAATGAGTTATCATATTATTTGATGTTATGAAAAATTCATTATCAAATGGTAAGACTAAATCAATTAGGCTATAATCAAAATTAAAAACATATTCCTCTCGACTTCCAGCATCCCAAATTTCATCTGTGGCATTCCAATAAAATGAGTTAGATTGGATGACATTTCCATCTTCATATAAGTCTATATTTTTTGATTCTAATGTCCAAATCTCTGTTTGATAATCATATTGCGACCATATAGATGTTGTCTCTTCATCAGAAACAATAACTTCTGTTTTAGCAACTACTTTCCAGTCTTCCAACATATACTGATATTCTATACTTTCATAACCATTTTCTAAGATTGATATCGTTTCTTTCGAGAACCTTTCCCACTTCTGAGTATCAATATTCCACTCACTAACAAACGCAGAGTCATAATGCTCACTAGGAATCACGAAATTTGTATCGCTATAATAAACCTCAGATAAATAAACATTGAAGAACTCCTGTTGAGTTTCATCCCACTCTTTCATAAGTGTAGAGATGTATTTAAGGCTATCATGATATTCGACTTTAAAAGACATGATATCTTTTTCCATTCCCTCAAAAACAGATTCACTTATTGTACTTATTACTCTTCCTAGAGAATCATAGCTAAATTCATTCTTTAGATAGCTACCAGGGTCTCTTACTCTAATCTTATTATCAATAATATTATTCCCCTTTTCATCATATTCAAAATAATTAATACTACTCTGTTCCCATGAGGCTTCAGGATGATATTCTCTTAAAATACTATCCAGCTTTTGTTTAAAGTCTATTGCTTTATTCTGGTTTTTTCTGAACTGCTCACCAATCATTTTAATCATCTTGTCTGGATGATCAATAAAATTCTCAGATACTGTCCTTGGAGATTGTTCTTGAAGATGCTTAGCATCATGTTTTTGAGCATAACTAAAGCTTAGTAAAATACTCATCATTAAAATTGTAAAAAGTGTTTTCATAGCATAGATTTAAAATGTTTATAATATATTTTAAATGATTTGATGAAATTCCACTTCCCCTGGAGTGAAACGACATAGATTTCAGATTCAAATATACTATAATTCTAAATCGTTATATGAACTTTTATGATTTATTAAACTAAATTTTACTTTTTTAGCTTAATAAAGTATAATTTTAAAATGATGAAAAACAGATTGTTTTACAATTTGAAAAGCTTAATTACTCTCAATAGCTCGTACTTCTTCCTTGAATAAATCCACTGGACCATCAAGTAATACAGCTATAACAGTTACATCTTTATCTTGAACCTCCTCTGGTAGGTCAATATATAAAAGCCCAGGAACTGAACTCCAATATTGCTTTCCAACTACTTTGTGAGAAAGCTTAGTTCCGTTACCAACTACCCAAATTCTATTTACTTTATTTTTTAGTCCCTTGATCAATAAAGGCCCATTGGGTTGATTATCTACATATAAATAGAGGATGGTTTTATCTTTGGATAAAGAAGTATATCCATTAAAATGTTCTTTGGGAATTCCTTTTTGCGTTCCGTAAATGGCTTTCTCATGCTTGCTGGTCCAACGACCCAAATCTTCTAAAATCGCAACTTGTTCTTTGGGAATGCTACCATCAGCTTTAGGTCCAATATCTAATAGTAGATTTCCTCCCATACTAATGCAATCCACCAATATCCTTATAATTTGGTTGCTGGTTTTATATTCTTTATCATTATGCTGGAATCCCCAGGAGTTGTTCATGGTCATGCACAATTCCCAATACTCGTCGTGAGGAGGGTAAACAGGAACTCCTTGCTCTGGAGTGGCATAATCGCCATATCCTTGTAATCGAGAGTTGATAATAGTAGTTGGAGTGGCTTTGAGTAAAGAAGTCCTCACCTCTTTGGCTTTCCACATTTCGGCACTTTGTTCCCAATCGCCATCGAACCACCATAAATCGGGGTGATATTTATTGAGCTCGTCCAACTGCGCAAAATTGAAATCCACGAATTTATTCCATCTTTTAGCATCCTCCTCATATCGCTTTTTCTCGCGGGTAGCATTTGGATAATTGGGATGAGACCAATCGAGTAAAGAATAATAAAACCCTAATTTTAAATCTTGTTCTCTAATGGCCGACACAAAAGGTTTGAGCAAATCCTTTTTCGCTTTACTCTTATCTACCACATTCAAATCGCCAGCTTTACTATCCCACAAAGCTACTCCATCGTGATGTTTGGTAGTGAGAACGGCATATTTTGCTCCACTTTTCTTAATCAACTCGGCCCACTCCTTTGGCTCGTATTTCTTGGCAGTAAAACCATTGAGTTGATTCATATAATCTTCATGAGAGATATATCCATTAAAAAAGGACCATGATTCATCAATACCCTCCACAGAATAAATTCCCCAATGAATAAAGATGCCGAGTTTGGCATCCTTAAACCAAGCTAGCCTTTCCTCTTTTGGGATTTCTTGGGATTGGAGGCTTGAGAAGCTAAATGCGATTAGTAGTATTAGAATAATGTTATTTTTCATGAATGTTTGTTATTTAGTAACTAATCAGCGTCAAAAGTATAAAGCTATTACACAAAGTTGCTCAAAGAAGCTCAAAGTGACACAAAGAGTAAATAAAAATTATTGCTAACCTTTATTGTCATTATCTTTCTGCACACTGATTAGTTACGTTATTTAAAACCCTTTAATTTATTATTTTTTTTATCAAAGCCAAGGACGCTATCCCATATAGGGCTATCATCCTATATAGTAACTCTACTTCTCTTTCTCTCCAACTAAAACACCAGAAACACACCAAGAACTAAAACTTGAGCCTTCTTTTTCTCCTTGGTCTATCACCACTTCTACTTTATGCTTTCCAGGTTTAAGCTCCGAAAGATTGATAAAATAAGGTGGTGTTAAGGTTGCAGGACACCAGTTGGACCTGCTCAAATCGGAGGAAGACAAACCATTCTCAAAATTACCGGAAGCAGGGTTCGACATGCGATAAGTTCCGCAATCAGTACGCCAAGGTATATGACTAAAAACTAGTTCTCCATCGATAAATATCTGATTGAGCTTGGTATTAAATTCATCACCACCACCCCAGCCACCATGGCCTGTTGTAGTAAATAGCATTTCTAAATTTTCTATGTTCTCTGGTAAATCGAAGTTCATTTCCAAAGTATCGTTTCCAAATAGTTTCCCATAATTCTGCCCAGACATTTCCATGATATTTACTGTAGAAAACAAAGGTTGAATATACTTTTCAGCCACTTCACCATCGCCCCAAGGTGGATAAAACTGTAAGTCTAAACTAACTTTATGACCTCCTCCATCGTAATTCCCAATAAAAATGCCTATCCATACTTCATCGTCATCATTTGGAAAAACAGAAGTGATTTCTTGCTTATAAACCACTGAATCTTGCCAGAGGTAATTCTCAATTTCACGGATATTATTAAAATGGGATACTCCAAAAGAAGTAAAAAATCGCATGAGCTCAACCGGTGTATCATATTTTTCATCACTAACAATTCCTTGGTATTTCTGATTCATATTATCAGTAAAAACTGGCAATACTTCTAAACTATCTTCTAAAGCATTAAGCATAGAAATTTCCTTATCCTCAGTGAGGAGAAACAAAGAACCAGTTCTGTCGTAAGCATCTCCATTAGACCAATTGGTAAGTGTGGCAAAAACACTAGCTCCTTGTTTTGCAATTTCTGGGACCTTAATCTTCTTTAGAATTACAGTTCCATTTGATAAACGATAAACCACATCGGATTGTCCTAGAGGAGGATTTTTTATATCACTTTCGAAGTTGATTTGTTGATGGTCGAAAACTGGGAAATTGGTATAGCGAGCAGTAATTTGGAGTTCACGAGCTTTGGCTTCGGAGATTTCTTTGGCCTCTGTAAAATTATAGCTCAGGTCTAAAGACTCGTCCAGCTTTATCACCTCAGTTGCTCTTATTTCTCTAGTCCCATTTATAACAATCTTAAGTGCCAATGCATTCTTGGGCAAATAGCTTTTATAGGGACTTCCCTTTACCTTAGCATCCTCAGTAAACCATACTTCTATGGTATTGGAGAAAGCTTTAAAAACAGCCTTCTGACATTTATATCCCAGTAATTTTTCGGCTTTCTCAATTTTCTCGGGAGCAGTGATATCGGAAAAAGGCACTACTGTTTTATATAAGATATCATCATAATTCATGATGTCCACATTCACCTTCCTATTGAAATCGATATAGGCTTTGTTCTTTGATTCTTCTGAAGATAAATAAGCCACTCCATTCATGTATTTAAAAGAATAGGAATAGGCAGAATCGATCTTATTATTATTCAGCCTTTGATACTTTACTTCATAATTTTGAGCAAAAGAAGGCCATGCAAAAATCATAAAAAGGCCGATGAGAATTATTGATTTGGTATTCTTCATTATATATTTCTTCTAATCTTTAATTAACTATTATTTCATCTACAAATATCCACGAAGGTTTGCCATAACCCCTATGCCATTCAGGACATGTTTTTAGAGATTCCGCAGTGATTCGTATATATCTGGTTGATACTTCCTCAAAATCGAAAACAAATGGAATGCTTTTCACCAGATAATTCTGATCACTAACATCTCCATTTTTTGATATTATTTTTTGATATTTATTACCATCTTCAGAGATTTCAATATTCACTTCTAAAGGTAAGAACACCCAAGAATTAACTGCTTTTAGAAAATTCATTTGAACTTCTGAAATCTGTTTTTCCTTCAACATATCAATCTCTACAATCATATCTTCTCCCTGAAACCCCAACCAATTCACATGATAATCTAAGGCCCCAAAAAGTCTGTCGTTTAATGCTTTCTCTCCACCAACAGGATAGATGTCAGAATATTGAGTTTTAATCCTCACAACAGCATCCTCTATTTTGTTTGGCTTCATTTGCAGAGACAGCTTATTCAAAACATAGGTTTTGTAATCTTTAATCTTAAAGTTTCTCTCGTTGATTCGAATACTTGGATCTGTATCGCTATATTCTTCGAGCTTATGAAGTAATTCTGTTATTTTTGGATGTATTTCTTTGCCATTTTCACCATCAATTACACATGGCATTTGCTCAAATTGATGATTGATGGCAATATCTATATAAGAAAAGTCGACAGGCATTCGAACTCTTTTCACTCGTCGCAATAATATGCTATCATTTGCCACTGCCTTCTCAGCCTTATCCATTAATGATTGATAATACAGCATCATATCGGGCTGCAAATAAGAGGTGGCATAATCGGAAGGAAAACCATAAATATTCAAAAACTCGGTATCTGCATGAGCTTTAATTTCCTTATTTATCTTATCGTAATAGGCTTGAATAAAAGGAGAGGCTCCACCATAATAGACTTCAATAAATGAACTAGCCAATGAATCCACATTCAATTCTGTGTCCCAAAGTAATTTTGCTATTAAAAACTGTTTGAGTTCGGATAAATCAGACCAAGCCCCACTACTTCCTTGCTGAAACATCATAGCCACTTCATTATCTTTAAAAAACTGGATGTTCTTTTGTAAAACAGGAAAGTTCGGGAATGGAGTGAGGTAATTTTTAAACTGAACCACATAATCCCACATAAAAATATTAGAACTTAAAGCGCTCCAATCTTCCATATCTTTTACAAAACTTTGGCTTCTTGGGTCTTCTGCCAAAGCCATACTTCTATTGCACTCAATTGAACAAAACATGATATTCACATTTGGCAATGGCTTTATAATCTTAGGAGCCTCACGAGTAAACTGATAAGCCAAGGTTGAAATTTGTTTGTCAGGGTAAGCAGTGGCAATGGTATTGGCCATTTCAATATATGCTCCCGAATAGGAGTCATATTTATCATATAAGGCCTGACATTTATCACATTCACAATAATTATAAGCATCATTTTGCGATACCGACCAGATTGTTTTCTCAGGCTTTTTGTCCATTTCTTTCCCTAAGTTCTGAATCAATAAATCAATCAGATCTGGATTACTCAAGCATAACTGGGAATCCTTTAACCTTCGCCCATTTACCAATGAGAAATATTCGGGATGCTCATCGTAATAAGTATCAGCCGACACCAAGCGATGGAAAGTATGAACAAACATTCCCCAATCGTCTAATTCATCAAGTTTATACCATTCCCGATATGACAAATCCTTTTGGCCTTTAAATAAGATTCTTCTAAAGGCAAAATCAGGCTCATAAACTTTAAAGAACTCGCTAAACTGAGGATGCTTTATTTTCGGAATCATCTCTTCGGTGGCTGTTAATTTAATGCATTCCAATTGCTCTTCAAGAAAAGTGTTGACAGCATAAAGAGTAGATTGAGATTGATTCCCGAATAAAAATATTTCTTCAGGTTCAATTGAAATCACAAACGCATCCATATCAGTAGGATTGAGTTTCTCTTTTAGTCTATTCGGCGCCAAGGACTTACCTAAATAGATTGCTTTTCTACCTTCTGAGTTTTCTGTGAGAACTTCAATTTTTCTATCTGTAATGCTCTCCCAATACCTAGCCAACTGACTTGCTGACTTTAGCATTAAACTATCGGCTTGCTTCTCAATAATTATTTCAAATTCCTTCTCTGTTTTAGGTTGACATGAACTCAAAACTATAAGAGCTGATAATACTAAAAGTATATTTTTCATGATTATTGGCTTAAACTACTTTAAATACCCAAACATACTTACTCGGGGCCTGCTTTTGCAATGATTTAGGGATTTCTATATCAAAACCCTCCTCCGTTTTTTTCCATTTTAGTTTTTTAGAAGAACCCAATAATTTGATGGATTTAGTCTTTGATTTCTGAGGAACTGGAATATGAATTTTTGCAGGCAAGTTATTCTCGCCTTCTTCAGCCATATAGAAATAATACACTTGCCCGTCTTTACCTTCAGTCAAACAAATATTATCGGCTTTGTATGGGAAAATGGTTTTGCTTCCGTAAATAGCTTCTCCATTTATGGCCATCCAATCGCCATATTCTTTTAATAAATCGTAGGCGCCTTGTTGCCATTCTCCTTCGGGTGTTGGAGCTACATTCAACAACAGATTACCACCTTTGGCTACAATATCTACCAATAACTGCACGCCTTCTCTACCACTCATATACTTGGCATTTTTAGTATGTGCCCAGCCTCCTCCGCTGATGATACATGATTCCCAAGGATAGTCTAAGGTAGATTCTGGAACTCTATTTTCAGGAGTTAAATAATTTTGATTGATGCCATGAACCGCTCTGTCTACCACCAATAAATCGGGGCGAACTTCTCTGGCCTTTGCCACCAACTCGTCCATCTTAATATCTTGATTCACCATGCAATGCTTGATATATCCATTTTCTGTAGCTGCCAATTGCTTGTCATACCAAGAGGTGATGGTTTCTTTATTGTCTTTTGCTACCCATCCTCCATCGAGCCAAAGAATATCAACTTTACCATAATCTGAAATCAATTCCATAATCTGATTGTGAGTGAAATCCATATATTTCTGCCATTTTTCGGGATTGGCTTCTGGTTCATAATTCACATTTCTATCTCTTGGAGGATAATAAGGATCCCAATATTGAGGATGGTGCCAATCGGGCTTCGAGAAATAAGCTCCAGCCCACATTCCTTTAGCTCTAAAGGCATCAAATATCTCTAAAGCAACATTTGACCTTGGGTTGGACGAGAAAGGACATTCCTCATCAGTGATTTTATAATCGGTATATTTTGAATCGAACATACAAAAGCCATCGTGATGCTTAGTGGTGAAAATCATATATTTCATTCCTGCATAGTTGGCAGCTTCAGCCCACTTTTCCGGAGCAAATTTCACTGGATTAAATGTAGTTTTTAAAGCCTCATACTCTTTTACGTAAGCATTATAATTGTCAGGATTTTCTCCCATTTTTCTTTCGCACCAACCATATTCTTCTGGAGATAAAGACCAAGATTCCACTATTCCCCATTGGCTATAAGCACCCCAATGCATGAGTAAGCCGAACTTCAGGTCTTGCCATTGAGCAAGCTTTGCTAGAACTTCCGGATTGGTTTCTGGTACATATCTTTCTTCTTCGTAAATGGCTTGAGAGTATACCTGCATTAGAAATAAAAAGCAAATTACTGAAAAGAGTGTTGATTTTCTCATGATTGTTTGTTTTGCACAAATCTAATGAGAATATTGGGGATATGGAATTGGTGGTTTTCGGAATTTAAAGATATAGCTTCTACAAGATAATCAATTTACAAATCGTGCTTTTAAAGCCTTTAATTATCGCTAAGTCCACTTTTGAGCATCACCAAAACGCTACTCCCTTGGCCTTTTATACTTTCAATATTAAATTTACCTCCCAATAATTCAATAAACTCTTTACAAATGATAAGTCCTAAGCCCGTCCCTTTCTCTCTCTCCGTACCATAATTTATTTTTATTTCATTGCCTTCTAATATCTCACTTATTTGAGTTTCATCCATTCCAATACCCTTATCAGCAATACTAATTTTCAGATAGCTCATATCGTTTTCAATCAACGCTTTACTACTGATTCTAATTTCACCACCTGCATAAGAAAATTTAATGGCATTTACGACCAGATTCCTGATAATGGTATTCAATAATTTTGAATTGACCATTGCATAACTATTTTCCTTAATCTCATTAACTAGCTTAATGTTCTTTGCTATTGCTAGATAATTCAATTGAGTAATAATAGCATCTATTTGAGGTTTAATATCCTCTGAACTTAGAGTAATATGCTGTGAGTTTTTACGGGTAAGCTGCCAATTCAATATGTTTTCAAGTAATTCATAGGTGTTTTTACTGGATTCATTGATGCCTTTTAGATGGCTTAATATTTCTTCTCTTTCAAAGGAATTAAAATCTTCAACTAAAAAATTGGTCATTTGCATAAAATGACCCAATGGATTTCTAAGATCATGGGCCAAAACTGAAATCAGATTGTCCTTCAGTTGATTCGATTGCATAATCGATTCCTCATTCTCCTTATTTATGGTAATATCAATGGCATTAAAAATGACTGAATTTCCATTCTTATAGGATACTCTTCCCTGAAACCACCGTTTCTTAGCTTCAATGATTAATGGATACTCAAAAACCACTAACTCTTTATTTTTAAGACACTTTGAAAAAGCATTCATATAAAGAACAGCTGTATCTGCATCAACAATCTCTTTAAGATTAAAGCCTATTAATTCATGAGCAGGTTTTGCCAATAGACCTGGCTGAGCGGCAGCAATATTCAAGTATTTACCATTTTTATCGAATTCAATAATGAGACTATCTAAAGAATTAAAAATCGCTTTTAATTGTCGCTCATTCAATTGTATTTTCAGAATAGCATGAACCAGAAGTCCCAAAAGAAGGCTGATAACAAAAGAGCTGAAAATAAGTGATAAATACAAAAAGCGATCTTGGTCATAAAAGGCTTCCCAGCCATCGATAGGCTTTGATGCCATTATCCAAGTTCCATAGGGGAGATTAATGGTAACTGTTTCTGGATTGCTATTAAAAACCTCCTCCTTACCATAAAATACTTTTCCTTTAATCCCAGTACCATTATAACCTCTTAGAGCAAATTCAAAATCATTCTCAACCGTTTCGAATTCGGATTCATTAAATAAGGCCTCCATTTTTATGACAATATCGGCCACTCCCCAAAATACACCTGTTTCAGTTATTGTTTTATCAAAAACAGGAGTGTAACTGATAAAAGCAATACCTCCTTCAACTAAATCCACAGGGCCAGCAACAAATGTTTTGCGAGTTTCAATGGTTTTATTCACTATTTCGACCCGCTCTGGATGATTGAGCAAATCGAGACCAATAGCAGCTTCATGGCCTTCTAGAGGATAAATGGCTCCAATAATACAATCTTTAGACAAAGCCAAAGATCCAATAATACTATCATCTTTTAGAAAATCCTCGGCAAGGATATTGAATTCCTGTGTAGTAATATTGGGATTTAATGAAACAAAGGAAGCCAAGCCTTTGGTATAATAAATACGTGAATATAAAGCTTTTTCGAGCTTTGACTTTTTAGCAATTAAAACATCAAGTGCAGCCGTTCTAACATCTTTTTCCCATTGGCCACGTTGGAAGCTGGTATATCTATAAGCTATAAAAAACAAAAATAGAAAGCTTAATATGGTTACGATTATAGCTCGAACATTATTATTTTTAAAAATCATAAATTCTGTTTGTTGTTTCACACTCTACTATACCAACTAAATTCACTATGTCAAATCAAGCTTGGTAAAATTAAGTCAAATAATTATATGATCAAAAGGATTAAGAAAAGATGTTTTACCAAAACTAATGGCTCAAGTGTTGTGTGATTATTCCAATCATTCCAAATTTATATCTTCATGATCAAATGCGTTTTAAACATAATGATTAAGAAATGGTAAAAAGTTGCCCTTTCTTTAGATTACTAGTGTTTGAGAATTCTATGCTTGAACAAACGGCAACAGAAAATACCTTATCAATATGGGTATATTAGCTTTTATGGAAGCACAAGAATATCTCCGCAATCGAAGAAAATAGAAAAAGAGTTGACAAGGTCTTTATTTTAAGTTCTTCCCCTAACTGGTTTATCAGCCAAATCATTTAATTGAGGTGTTTAGACAAGTACTTATATTTAATCAAATTACTGAAATGCAACATACTATGCATTAGTTTTTTTTGTTTGCCCCAACAGCTGACGCTTCGGTACAGCATCGTTCCAACCTAAAGGGAGCAAAAAACAACAACCTGAATCTTGTTCGTTATGCCTAAATAGACCTATAATAGATTAACTATTATTTTATCAGTCTGATAGGATAAGTAAATAATTGAACACCTCAATCAATTAATAAAGGGTCTTTACCAAATAATATCGGTTATAAAAACACAGAACAAAAAAGCTTATAATACTTCCAAAATAAAAGGTACCAATATTGGAACTACAATAGTTAGAACCAAACCACTAAATACAGAAATTATTCCCCATTCTTTTCCTGAATACTCTGTAATAATAGACAAAGTAGAATCCATAGAGGTCGCTCCTCCGGAAGCAATACCTGCTAGTTTACCAAAATACTTGACGAATAATGGAGTGGCTACTAAAGTAATTAATTCTCTTAAAATATTTGATAATAAGGCCACTGTTCCTAAAAACTCACCACTTATTTCAGTAATAAAAATGGAAGATAAACTATAATATCCGAAGCCGGCACTCACTGCCATGGCATCTTGAATATTAAGCCCTGGAAAAAACAAGGAAACCAATACCGCACCTAATAAAGAGCCAATAATTACACTTAAAGGAACAAACAAGATTTTTAATTTGGTTTTCTTAATTACCAACAAAGCTTTAGTATCGGCACCTATGCCAATCCCCACAAAAAACATCAAAGTATAAAGAATATACATGGTATAATCCTGCTCTATTAAAATTGAAGGTAAAAGCTGATATAGGCCTAATAGTAGACCCAAAATGAACAATGACAATATGAATAAGCTACTTTTCATGGTCTATTTTAAAAAAAAGTTGATAAGTGAAATATGCGAAAACCAAACTGCCCAAAACGGCACCAAATGTAATACTGACTGCTTGCCAACCAATTTCATCCAATCCATTGATAATTTTCTCATTTAGGCCTACTCCAATACCCAACATAAACAAGAGGGTAAAAATGCTGATGGTGGTCATCTTCTCCGATATTTTTAAGAATTTCTTCTTTTCTCGCAAAAAATAACCCAACAACATTCCAGCAGCCATTATTAATAATACTGTAATCATAATCTGGTTTTTATCTTGTTTATAATTCTTGAGTTACTATTTGATACTCTATTAATTCTTGCTCTGTCATCCAATGAATATTATCAGCTGGAGCAGCCTCAATAGTGTAATAATAGAATTTCTCGGCATCTTTTCTACTCCAACCAACTGCGGTATAATACTCAATATAGGGTTGGTGGTATTCATGTCCTCTAGGAAAGTCTGTTGCGACTTCATTGTTTCCTGCCCAGGAATGCACTCCCACTTGAGCTCCCTCATTTATGATTCGAGTTTTTCCGGCTAAAAAGAAATCTGTTCCGCCAGAAGCAATAAGACTTTCAGGTTCTAATACAAATACGAGCTTCTTCTTTGAAACCCATTCTGCGGCTTCTAGGTTGGCTTCATCATCCACAGAGCCCTCCACTTCTATCATAACTAAAGTATCTATTTCAGGATATTGCTGGAAGATATCTTTGAACTGCTGAGGGGTTTTGGCATTTATCAAACCATCCATATACAAGGTTTTTCCTTTTACACTGAGTTCAGTTTGTTCGCTAAGATTAAAATATAAGCCAAAAGCAATATTTTGAACCAATGGAATTTGAGCCATAATCAAGATGAATAAGGCCATAACAGATAAAGTAATGATTGTTTTTTTCATATCATTTGTTTTATTGTTGGCATAAAAAAATCTCCGTACACCAACTAGTTTACACTAATTAAGGTATACGGAGATTTTCCGTAATTCATCTACTTATTTTCCCAATGTCTTCCTTAAGTTAGAAAATAAGCTGACAGCTCTTTGCTATCATTCTCTGTGGCAAATTTATAAATCTTTTTTAATTCTCAAAGATTAAGTATTAGTGTTGAATATGATAAACTAATCCTCTCAATTTTATCTAGAGAAACAAGGGCATTAAAAAAAAGAAAGATTGTCCACTGATTCCACAAATTTTCACCAATTGTTTTTAATCTGTGTTAATTTGCGATAATCCGTGGACAGAATTAATACATAATCCACCGGAATTACTTTGAACTTGGAACCTCCAAATGCTCAATCTTTACCGCATTGGTATTGGGAAGTATTTCACAACCCATGTTTATACTGATTGCTTTTACAAAAGAAGCACCCAGAAAAATAATTTGAGAAGTATAGTAAATCCAAATCATTAATAAGGCCAAAACACTAGCTGAACCAAATGTAGTAGAGATATGACTATGACCAATATACATGCCTATGCCTATTTTTCCTATGGTGAATAATACGGAAGTGAATAAACCACCTAAAAGAGCGGCCTTGAAATGTACTTTGGCATCTCCTAGATATTTGAATAAAATGGCAAAGATCAAACTTAAAACCAAAATGGTAACCAAATGTTCATATAGATAGACTATTCCATCTATTTGCTGGATTGATTGTGCATATTTTAATATCACACTACTCAATGTAGTACTCAATATGATGATTAAGAAAAGAAGGATTAATACTATAAACGACACCAAACGCATGGAAATGAAATTGAGAATACTACTTTTAGGCTTGGCTTTAATTCCCCACATGCTATTAAAAGAACTATGAATTTGACTAAACATACCAGTTGCTGTTAGGGCCAAAGCAAAGAAACCTATTATTGAGGTGATAAGGCTGTGATGACTGGTGTATTGATTTTTAATAAATTCTTGAATTTGAAGGGAGGCAGAACTACCAAGAATCTCTTTTAATTGCTCATATATTTGTCCAGAAACTGCCTCTTCACCGAAAACCAATCCTAAAACCGAAGTCACAATCATGATGATTGGGATAATTGAAAATACAGCATAATAAGCCAATGCAGCTCCTTTTGTAAAAGTATCATTATCAATGAAATGAGTAAATACTTCTTTTAATGTTTTAATCATTAATTATAATTTTAGTAATGAGGAGGGCAAAAATAATTATTATTTAATGAGAAATCTAGCTATTTACTTTTGTTACTTTGAGCTATCCTTAATTACCTTTGTGGTTAAGCTCGATACTTAGAATTTACAATTTTACCACTAAGGTACCAAAGGTCAACACAAAGGTCAATACAAACAATAGAAATTTACTTTTGTTACTTTGAGCTATCCTTATTTACCTTTGTGGTTAGACTTGCCATATATAATTATAAATTTACCGCTAAGGCACTGAAGGACAATACAAAGGCCAATACAAACTCTAAAAGTTTATCATATTACACAAATTGCTTAGGCTTCCGTTTCTCCGCTGCACACGCGGCAACTTCCTTTACTCGTTTTTCTCGAGTTTCAGGTCGTTTGGCCATAATAATCCAGGCCAATAATCCTTTTCTCGCAGATTTACTTAAACTCAGAAAGAAATCTTTGGAGGATGGATATGATTTAAAAGCCTCCTCTAAATCTTCTGGTATTATCAATGCTTCTACTGTATCCATAAGCTCCCATTGACCATTTTGTTTGGCCTTTTCAATAATTTCTAATCCAGCAGGGAACATCAAATCTTGTTCGAGTAAATGGGCTACCTTGTCTTTATTGACTTTTGACCAGATACTAGTGGCTTTTCTTTTAGAAAAATATTGGATATAGCGCTCTTTATCAATCGTTTTTTTCACGCTATCAATCCAACCAAAACAAAGGGCTTGGTCAACAGCTTCACTCCATGATAAATTTGGAGTTTTAGAGCTTTTCTTATAAAAGATAAGCCAAATAGCTTCTTCTTTTTGGTGATTCCTTTCTAGCCATTCTCTCCATTCTTGTTGATTGGCAGGTGTGAGTTTATTTGTTTCTTTTTGGTTCATTATCCTTAAAATATGATGCGATTTTTATTTCAATAATTTTCGTCTTTCAACATCCTGAAGTATACCCATTTGTTGAATTGCTATTTGGTTTAGTTTAACCAATCTTTCCCTTTGTGGCATTTTCTCATTTATAAATACAGAGTTCAGATTTTCCATATTTGACAAACAAATCAACTCATTGATAGAACTATAATCTCGTATATTGCCTTTTAAATCAGGATTCTTTTCACGCCATTGTTTTGCCGTTATACCAAACATTGCAATATTCAAAACATCAGCTTCATTGGCGTAAACTATTGAAACCTGAGCATTTGAAAGTTCTTTTGGAATAAGGTTATGTTTAATTGCATCTGTATGAATATGATAATTCAATTTTGCTAATTCTCGTTTTGCTGACCAACCTATTAATTTTTGTTCCTCTTCTTTTAACCTTTGAAATTCTTTTACAATATATAATTCAAATTCAACTGAAATCCAGCTTGCAAATTTAAAGGCAATATCTTTATGGCCATAAGTCCCACCATAGCGACCTGATTTCACAATAAACCCAATGGCTCCTGTATTTGAAATCCACTTTTGTGGAGAGAGGGTAAATGCGTTCAATCCAGCTTCTTTTTTAAACCCCTCGAATTCGAGGGGTTTAAAACTTGAATTATATAATGTTTCCCAAATACCTAAGAATTCAATAGTATTTCTGTTTCTCATCCAATTCCCAATTACAGCACTTGCATCATTAGTTTTGAATTTGGCAATATCTGTAAGAGATAAATAATCAGAATCATTTATTGTTACGACTGCAACATCTGTATTTTTTACTTTAATTTTTGCCATAATAGTTCACATTAATTCCTTTTGTAAAAATACAATTTTAGAGAAAATGAAGAGCCAAAAACATTTTTAAATGTATTACTGTTTCTCATCCAAATAGAAAACTAAAGTCATTCTCAAAGGATTTCATTAAAACACAAAGTAATTTACATATAAGTCCCAAAACGCTTAATATCAATCCGATGCCAAAGTCTTCTGAATCCCAATACAGAAATAATGTCGCATGGATTTTGTGAATTCTGGAAACTCTATAAACTCATTTGACAATCCTAAATAGTAGGAGTATTGAGGAGAAATAGCCCAGTTTTCAGCTATTTTGATATCATATGCTATACGCGCACTGATTCCAATATACATCCAAGAACTAAATCTATCATATTTCTCGTTTAAATCGATATTAACATTGGGCTCCCCAGCTTGCCATCCTCCACTCGTTCCTTTATAAGTTTCATTTAACAATCCAGATACTTCAATTCCTAAATTGAAATCAATACGCTTTAGTATTTTAAAATTAAATGGATAAATACCCAGCGACAAAACCGACTTATTTATTTCAGTATTTACTCCATATCCACCACCAAGTCCTCCATCGTTTACTTGTACTTCTCCTCCATATTTCTCATAACCTAAAGTAAATCTTAATTTCTGACCTTCAAATTTAATATCATCGATAGCAAACTTAATTACATATCCTAAATCTGTATTGTAAGTAGAACTAAAATGAGGAGTTTCTTCTTTGAAATTAAAAAATCTATTATAATTGACTCCTCCAATGACTTCTAAGTTTTGGGAGAATAATACGAGGCTATTAAGAAACAATAATGCGATAAATGTTTTTTTCATTTGGGCGATTTAAATTCATTTAAGTAAAACTGAAACATCATTTAGCTGTTCTTTTTGCAAATGTGTTTCATCCGTTTAAATTAGACAAGCGAAACGTGCAAATCGTTGCTCTAATTAAAAAACATTTGATTTATTAAACCATAGCTATAGGTCAATATCCTGAATGAGTATGTTTGGGCTTTTGGAATGATAGAAATATAAAACACCTATTTCCATCTTTGAGATATTTGGCATTCTATATTTTGTTTTATGATTTAAAAATGAGGAACAGCACTTATTGTTAGAATTGACAACATCTTTTTCAGGCAAACCAACAATATCATACATTCTACAAGCTTGTTTATCTTCATAGACAAAAAAGTCCTTACAATGTATACAGTTGGCCCAGTTTTCTTCTTGCATAAATGAAGTAAATTATCTGGTAAAGTATTTATTAATATAGTCTTATTTTTTTAATATGAGTTAAAAGCAATAGTTTTATTCAGTTATTCTGTTCAAAATATCTTTTTCATTAGGTAAATAATTTTGTAACTCTTCAGGTAAATCTTTAGTGAGGATATATTCTGCTACACCAATAGGTTTTTTGGATATTCTTAATGCATATTCAACTTCTAAGGAATCCTTTTCAGCACATAGCAATATACCAATTGATGGGTTTTCGTGTTCAGTCTTTTCAACTGAATCAAGAACTTCTAAGTAGAAGTTCAATTTGCCTGCATACTCAGGCTTAAATTCTCCAGTTTTTAATTCTATTGCAAATAAGCACTGAAGTTTTCTATGATAGAAAAGCAAATCCAAGTAATAGTCCTTTTTACCAAGTGATATTTTATACTGATTCCCAAGGAAAGCAAAACCAGTCCCAAACTCCATAATAACATCCCTGATTCTTTCTATCATCTTATCCTCAAGTTCACGTTCTTTAACTCCTTTTTGCAACCCTAAGAAACCAAGATTATAATTGCTTTTCAAAGTTTCTTCTGCTTGTTCCAATAGATATTCTGGCAAAGCTTTTTCAAAATTATGAGCCTTGTCTTCTGATAAAGTATGTTTGTATGATTGAGATTTAATTTGATTCAATAGAACAGCTCTACTCCAACCAAATTCAGCTGTTGCTTTCAGATAAAATTCAGCTTCTTTATCATTTCCAATTTTAGTCAGTATTAAAAGATTCTGTCCCCAAGGAATTTCTGCGACAAGCTGTCGCAGTTTTTCATTTTTAGAATACCGAACATAAAATCGTCTCATATCCCACAGATTTCTAGATGAGTATCCAGTGTTATCAAGATACTCCTTTTGTAAATCCACAGAGAGTTTCTCAACCACTGCTTTTCCCCAATCCAGTTCTTCTTGTTTTTCCACTATAATCTTCCCAATATTAAGATAGTGGGTAATATGAGAATTAGTGATTTTTTTTTGCAACACCAATTCTAACAGACTGTATTTCTTTCTTTATTAAATCTAAGGTCTGATTATAGTTTGATATTCTCATTAAGCTTTTTTAATTTCAAAACAAATTTAGTGTTTTTTGTAAATTCTTTAAACTCGTTCCATAATTGACCAAACCTGTTGAATACCTAGGTTATCATTATTAATCTCAACTAAATACGCATCACATCCCTCTTTTCTAATTGCAAAGACAAATGCTCTTTTTTCATTATATAAAATATTTGAAATCTCAGCGTCACAGCATTTATCAACTCTCTGAAATAAATAATATTCTAATACATTGGGGTTTCTTACCAAGAACTACTTGTATGTCTATTTTTCCTAAACTATTCTTGCATTGATGAGACCATCAATAAACCGAATAAATCTTTCGTACTCTATGATAAACATTTTGGCATTTTTCATCATAAGGCTCGATTTTCTTCGAATTGTAATAAAACCTTCAATGGTTTGAATGTTATATGCTCGAAACTTATCTTCGATAAATTCCTCTCTTAAGCTCTCATCTTTGAAAACCCTATGTATATTACGTTCTAAATTTTTAGTCGCTTTTAAGCCAATGACTTTATCAAATTTTTTATAACCCGTTTTAGATATCCCAGATGAAAAAATTCTATCCAAAAAATCTTTTCTCCAAATGGATAATTCAACAATATCGCTGTTTTTCTTGGTGGCGGTTATTGTTATATCACCAGAATCATACTCATCTTTTGTTAATGGCAATTCTAAAAACCCTGCATGAATTTGAATATTTACACCTTGATATAACTTATCGATTCTCACTAAATACAAACCACCAGAGCTTTGCCCTCCATTTACTTGCTGATAGGATATGGACAACTCTCCTCCCAATGTGTCAGCGACATCTTGCCAAATCTTTATAATCTTCGTTTCAGTTGGTTTCATTGGTTAAATTAGCTTTTAGCCAAACTATATAGCTCTCTTTACTTATAATAAATCTTTTTTAAAATCTTCTTAACCATTATTACAATTTCATTTGGTAATCTTGGGTCATATTGAGAGGACTTTACTCTATCATAAAATACAACTTCCATAGATTCTGTGTTAATCATTAATAATCGTAAATCAATTTTCGACTCTTTGTTGACAATCATAATAGTATTGCCTTTTAGAGCTGCATTTCTAAAATAATGAGGAGGGTAAGTAGCAAGATAATGACCTTCAAACAATATCATTAGCGCATATTTACTCTCCCACAACATTTCCTGCTTCATAAATATTTTTTCAGATGAAATATCATCTAAGTATTTTGGCCCAGCGTCTAACTTCTCAAATAATTCAGCAACACCTGTTGCATTTGGTTTTAAACTAATATCCTTAAAAGCATATTTCCTATCTAATATGTTTTTGGACAAGCTATCGAGCAAATTTTGATTCAATATTGATAACTCAATATCCAAAAACGCATCATGTTTGTCATGAGCAAAAACCTGAACAAATGGCAAAATAATGGTTAAGGCATCCACCTTCTTTTATCCTTCTTGAAATTCTTATTGTATTTGATGGGTGTGAAGCTTAGTAAAAGCAATGTGATTACTCCTAGTAGGAGTATTCTTGGTATTTGGTAATTGGCTATGCTAAACTTTTTCATCTTCTGTATTTATAAAACGAAATATTTACGCTGCTTCTTTAATATTCCATACTCAAAATTAAACTAATTACAATATTAATGGCACCAAAATCCACACTAAATGTATCCAATATTACCTGTTGGCAATTCTTTGATTTCATAATTTGTGCTTCTTCCACCACTAGCTTCTTTTTGTAAAATCTCTTTTTTTATTAAATCTTGAATATCTCGAAGTGCTGTATCTTGTGAACATTTATTAATCTTAGCCCATTTTGAGCTTGTTAACTTTCCTTCAAATCCATCAAGAAGTTTGTTTATAATCTTTTGCTGTCTGTCATTGAGAATTGTAGTAGAATGTAACTTCCAAAACTCAGCTTTAAGAAGTATTTTAGATAAGGTTTCACTTGTGGAATCAATAGCATTTATTAGGCATTGTAAAAACCATAGAATCCATTCCGTAATATCTGAATAGCCTTTTTGTGTTTTTTCAAGTTTTTCATAATACTGTTTCCTTTCAACTCTCATTTGAGCAGACATGCTATAAAATCGCTTTACACTTCTATCAGAGCGGGCTAACATCATATCGGTAATAGCTCTGCTTATACGTCCGTTTCCATCATCGAAAGGATGTATGGTCACAAACCACAAATGGGCAATTGATGCTTTCAGAACTAAATCTATATCATTATCACTTTCAAACCATTGCAGAAATTTATTCATTTCAAATTCTATTCTATCAGAACTTGGTGCTTCATAATGAACTTTCTCTTTTCCCATAGGACCAGAAACTACTTGCATGAGTCCACTGGTATCTTTTCTCCAATCAGCAACAGTTATTTTATACAAATTACTCCAGCCTGAAGGAAACATTGCTGCATGCCATCCAAATAACCTATCTTTTGTTAAAGGTAAGTGATAACGCTGTGTAGCATCAAGCATCATTTCAACAATACCTTCAACATGACGTTCTGATTCAACAGCTCCTGCAATATCAATCCCAAGTCGTCTTGCAATAGATGAGCGCACTTGTTCTTTTTCCAAATATTCACCTTCAATTTCTGATGATTTCAGGACATCTAAAGTAATTGTATTTAATACGGCTTCATTTTGCAAATCAAATCCAAGAGATTCCATTTTCCCTATAAGTCTACCTTGGATATTTCTTGCTTCCGCAAGCTTTAACATCACTTGTTTATTATCCCAAGTGAAATATGTCCAGTCTTCATTTTCGTGTATATAAGTTTTCATTGTCCGCACATTATGCAACAAATATACAGTATATTCACCGCAAAATACATTATCTCCGCATATTATGCCTTAATTAACACTCTTAATCTCCGCATTTGCTATTTGTTTTAAGCTTACTGTTTCTGACAGTTCTTCAAAAATCTCAATGAAAACTATGTAAATACTTCTGGTTGAAACAGTACTGGTATTTGGAAAATGAACTTATTTATTTGCATTTGATATCAGGGCAAACTCACACTTTTATATTAAGCACCTTTAGTAAGTACTCTTCATTCCATCCCGCCTTAAGCCTTTTCCC
>JADGDY010000212.1 GCA_016744655.1 Bacteroidales bacterium
TGGCTACTTCAGGTATTCCACTCAAATAGTCTCGTATCACTTGTCTTAAAGCTCCCGTACCTTTTCCATGTAGTATTTGTACTTCATAGATTCTTAAGAGGATGGCTTCATCAATAAACTGCTGTACTTTATGAATAGCATCCTCCACTCTTTCTCCTCTGAGGTCGAGCTTGAGTTGGAAACTGGCTGCCTTGTCATGAAGTTCGGTGGCTATCTTGCTATAGTTGCTCGTTACTTTTCTATCCATCTCACGAGCTCTTGTCTTGCTAATACCTTCCAAGTTTTTCAGGTCAATATTCATGCTGATATTGTCAAAAATCACCACCGCTTTTTTGCCTTTTATTTCTTGAAGAATACCAGCTCGTTTTTGACCTTTTACTATCACATTCTGACCTTTTTTAAGCTCTATTTTTACTTCTTTTTTTACCTTTTGCTTGGTATGCTCTTTTAGCTCAGATGTAACCCTTTGGTGAATATTAGTGCTTGGTTTTTTTGAAGTTCCAGTTTTTTCAAAATGCTCTTTTTCTAGCTTTTTCTTTTCCTCCTCTAAAATTCGTCGGGCTTTTAGAGTCTTGTTTTTATCTGCCTGATTTTCTTTTATTTCTTTAATAGTTTGCTCGATGAGCTTATTACTAGAGTCTAATATTTTAGCCGCTTTGGCTTCTGCTTCGTGAAGGATAGCATTCTTCTCACTTTGTAAACGAGTATAGAGAGTTTGATATTTTTCAATGGTTTCCGAAAGTAAATCATCAGAAAGCGCCACATGCTTCTTCTTCTGGTCCAGTTCTTTTTTCTCCACATCCAATTGTTGCAACTGTTCTTCAAAATCCAATTGCTTTCTATCAGCTTTCGATTCAATTTTCTTTAAAACGCGTTCCGGAAAACCAATCTTTTTAGCAATTTCAACGGTAAATGAACTTCCAGGTCTTCCTATTTTTAATTGATAAAGAGGCTCCAGTTCTTTTGTGTTAAATAACATGGCAGCATTTGCCATTCCATTATCGGGGGAGGGTAATAATTTTAAATTGGCGAAGTGAGTGGTAATCACTCCAAAACACTTTTTGTGATTCAGCTCTTCCAAAATGGCTTCTGCAATGGCACCACCAAGATTGGGCTCTGTACCACTACCAAACTCATCAATAAGAAATATGGTTTTTCCATCAGCTTTTTGAAGGAAATACTTCATGTTCAACAAATGGGAACTATAAGTACTCAAGTCGTTTTCAATGGATTGTTCATCACCAATATCGATAAAGAAATGTCTAAAAATCCCTGCAATAGAAGTTGATTTAACAGGAATCAATAGTCCACATTGAATCATATATTGAATCAATCCTACCGTTTTTAAACTCACTGATTTACCACCAGCATTAGGACCTGAAATAATGAGGATTCTTCTATAGTCACTCAAGTGAATATCCAAAGGAACCACCATCTTATTTTGAGCGCGGTGAGAAAGGTAGAGGAGGGGATGACGAGCACCTTTCCAATCTATCTTAGGTCTAGCCTGTAAATCGGGCTTAATGGCATGTAAATCAATAGCCAAACGAGCCTTTGAGATGATAAAGTCGAGAAGACCAAGTTGTTCAAAAGCATTCTTTAGATATTCAATATCTGGGCGAAGTAAATCAGCAACTTCTACCAAGATTTTAATAATAGCTCTTTTCTCAGCAGCTTCAAGCTCTTTAATTTCATTATTGATTTCGAAAAGCTGTGCCGGTTCCACAAAAACGGTTTGGCCTGTAGCAGATTCACCATGTACAAAACCTTTAATTCTACGTTTATGTGAGGCGGCCAAGGGAATTACCATTCTACCATTTCTAATCGCAGGTTCGGTATCTGGACTTGTCCAACCCTGACTAATGGCTTGTTTTAAACTATCTTTTATAATATTGTCATTATTACGCTGTAAACTTCGAAGTTGTTTTCTAATATCGAAGAGTTCCTCTGAGGCATGGTCCTTTATTTCGCCTTTGTCATCAATAATTTGGTCTATCCTTCGTAATAAGGTGATTTCAGTTTCAAAATTCTCTGCAATCTTTCTAAGTTCAAGGCTTTTATCTCCTCTTTCATCAAGCATAATAATAATTTTATGCATCACTTTTAGAGTAGTGTAAAAATCGAATAAGTCTTCTTGTGGTAAGTGACTTCCTTTTTGCTTGATATCTTCTAGAGCCTTACGCAAGTCATAGTAATCGTAGGTAGGGAATGAAGTTTCTGTGAGTAAAAGGTCTTTCATTTCTTCCACCTGAGTGAGCCAGAGTTCAATGTTTTTATGGTTGGAGCTAAACTTTAGTTTGTCCACCCACTCAATTCCCATGGTACTCACACAGCTGTCCAACAACATTTGTCGGATTTTATTAAAGCCTATTTTAGTTTCGAAGTTATTCGGATAAATCATGCTGCAAAGTTAGAGCAATTGTAGATAAAATCAATTGGGAATTTTAAAGTCCTTTGTAGTCTATTTACGAAATAGTATCGCACTGGATATTCCTTTGAAAAAGGATTGACTTTGGGATTTATATTTTTTATATTTGTCCGAACTATTCGTACCGAAACATTCGGAACGAATAGTTCGGAAATTTATTTGAGATTTACTGTGAAAAAATAGAAGGGGAAATTATGAATCCATTTTTGATAAAATCGTATGAAGGGCCTAAGTATTTCTGTGACAGGGATAAGGAATTGTCGGATTTGGTTTCTGCTGTAGATAATGGGAGAGATGTGATGCTCTTTTCATTACGAAGAATGGGTAAAACTGGTCTGATGAAACATCTAGAATATCAATATAAAGACCATTCAGAGCTTCTTTTTGTGTATTTTGACATCTATTACAGTGTGAAATTAAGCGATTTTGTTAACCTATTTGGTACTGCGGTTATAAAGAAGCTGGAGAAAACACCAGCGAAAATATTCAAGCGAATCACATCTTTTGTGAAATCGGTGATGCCTTCTGTACAAGTGAATCCAGTAACCATGGAAACAGAAATCAACTTTAATATTCAAAATGAGGAGGACGCCAGGATATCATTGGAGCAAATTTTTGATATGATAGCTAACTCAAAAAAGAGGATTGTAGTGGCTATTGATGAATTTCAGCAAATTAGTGTTTACCCTGAAAAAAATGTGGAAGCATTATTGAGGACTTATATTCAAAGAACCAATAATATGAATGTCATTTTTTCTGGGAGTAGTAAGCATTTGTTGACAAGCATGTTTGCTTCCCAAAGTCGACCCTTTTACCAAAGTGCTCAACCTATGGAATTGGGAGCAATAGACCATGAAAAATATATCGATTTTATCCATTATCATTTTTCAAGCAATGGTAAGAGTATTGATAAATCCGATATTGCCTCAATGATTAAAATGCTTCGTTCCCATACTTATTATATCCAGTATTTTTGCAATAAATTATATGCTTCACGCCGTAGAAAAATCTCTTCTGAACTCATTGTATTAACTTTAAAAGATATTTTAAAAGAGCATGAAGCTTATTATTTTCGTTTTAGAGACCTGCTTACCGATAACCAATTTTCACTTATAAAGGCAGTTGCCAAAGAAGATAAAATTGCTCAGCCTACTTCTCTTCCTTTCTTGAAGAAACATGGATTACCTGCTTCAAGTACTGTTGGAAGTGCTTTAAATGTATTGTTGAATAAAGAGTTTCTTTATAAAGATAGAGGAGATTACTTTGTTTATGACGTATTCTTTAGTTTATGGTTGAAATCTATTTATCATTAGTTTTTAAGGTTTGAATTCCATAATATTCGTTCCGAAAAGTACGTTCCGAAAAGTTCGGAATAAAATTGTTAGAAGAAGTATTTTTTATAAATCTATTTTCGGGGATTTATTTAGAGTATTTTTCGATAAAGAGCAGAATTGTAATTCTTTAAAGAATCTATTTGCTATTGAAAAAGAAAATATCGTATTTTTGAATCCGAAAATGAAAAGAACAACCAATATATACATAGCAACTCAACTTTTGGGTGATAATCATCAGCATTTGTTTGAGTGCTGGATTTTTTGATAAATCCTTTCCTTCCTGTAATTCATTTCTTTAATCATTAATTATTTTATATCATGCAAGGTATTGTATTTGATATCAAGCGGTTTGCCATACATGATGGCCCTGGGATTAGAACCAGTATTTTTTTCAAAGGATGTCCTTTGAGTTGTTGGTGGTGTCATAATCCTGAGAGTTGTGCAAAGGGAATTCAAAAGCTAGATTTTGAATTTAAAGGCAGCTCAACAATAGGTTGGGAAACATCAGCAGAACAGCTACTTTTTGAAGTAGAAAAGGACCGTGCTTTCTTTGATGAATCAAATGGTGGAGTTACATTCACTGGTGGAGAACCTATGATGCAAGCTAACTTCTTAAAAGAAACTGCAGAATTATTTAAATCAAAAGAATTACATTTAACTTTAGATACTACTGGGTATGTAGCTGAACAAAAGTTTCGTGAAGTTGTTGGCTTAATGGATTTAGTATTGTTTGATTTAAAGCATATGAATGAGAAATCTCATTTTGAATTCACAGGTGTGAGTAATAAACTCATATTCCGCAATCTACAATATTTAGTTGAGGAGGGTAAAGAGATTCATATTCGTTATCCCATGATGCCCGGATTAAATGATGAGGAAAGCAATCTGATTGAAATGATGCAGTTTTTGCAGAAAAATACAGATGTTAAAAGAATCCACCTTTTACCATATCATAAAATAGCTTCAGGGAAATATGAGAAGCTTGGGATGAAAAACAGAATGATAGGAATTGATGAGCCAAGTCAAGCTAGGATTGAATTGGTGAAAGACTATCTAGAAATAGGTGGTTTTGAAGTGATGGTGGGTTAGTAATGAACGAATTAAGAAAAAAACAAAAAGATGATAACAGATAGAATTAAGAAATTAAGAGATTTAAGTTTGAGCACTCGCCCTTCTATTTCAGAGGAAAGAGGTGTTTTAATGACAGAGTTTTATAAAAGCGATGAAGCCAAAGGATTATCTGTTCCTATGCTACGTGCCAAGGCTTTTCACTATTTAATGTCGAATAAAACCATTTATATCGGTGATGGTGAAATGATAGTTGGTGAGAGAGGTCCTGCTCCACAACAAACACCTACTTACCCTGAGGTCTGTATTCACTCCATAAGTGATTTAGAAATTGTTGATGAACGACCAAAGGTAAGCTTCAAAGTAAGCGATGAAACCAAGCAGGTTTTTAAAGATGATTTAATCCCATTTTGGACAGGTAGAAGTCAAAGAGATAAGATATTTTCTGTACTTCCTCAAGAATGGGTTGATGCTTATTATGCTGGTATTTATACCGAATTTTTAGAGCAAAGAGCACCAGGTCATACGGTGTTGGGTGACATCATTTACCGTGAAGGATTCAAAGATATAAGAGCCAGAATAGAAAAGGAAATAGAGGAGGTTGATTTTTATAATGATTCTCGCGCAGTGGAGAGGACAGAGGAGCTAAAAGCTATGAAAATCAGCTTAGATGCTGTTTCGGTTTTTACTAAAAGGCATGTGGAAGCCTTAAAAGCTGAAAGAGAAATTGAGCAAAATAAGCAGCGACAACAAGAGCTGGACAAGATGATTAGCGTGAGTTCTAATGTTCCAGAAAACAAACCAAACGATATTTGGGAAGCTTTGCAGTATTATTGGTATGTGCACCAAGGTGTAATTACGGAGCTCAACCCTTGGGACTCGTTTAACCCAGGTCGACTCGACCAACACTTAATGCCATTTTATCAGAAGGCTCTAGACCAAAATGATTATACCGATGCCGAAATGAGAGAGCTCCTCCAAGCTTTCTGGGTAAAGTTTAATAATCATCCATCACCACCAAAAACAGGAGTTACAGCCAAAGAAAGCAATACCTTTACTGATTTTGCCCTGATTAATGTTGGTGGTGTGAAAGCTGATGGCAGCGATGCCGTAAATGAAATGAGTTATATTCTACTCGATATAATTGAAGAAATGAGAATTCTTCAGCCTAGTTCAATGGTTCAGTTAAGTAAGAAGAATCCAGACCGTTTTATTAAACGAGCATTAAAAGTAGTGAAGACTGGATTTGGTCAGCCTAGTATTTTTAATACAGATGCTATTATTCAGGAGTTAATGAACCAAGGCAAAAGTATAGTGGATGCTCGAAATGGTGGAGCTAGTGGTTGTGTGGAAACTGGCGCCTTTGGAACAGAAGCTTATATGTTGACTGGCTATTTCAATTTGGCTAAGATTTTAGAACTGACTTTAAATAATGGTTTCGACCCACGATCTGAAAAGCAATTGGGACCAAAATCTGGTGACGCTGCTGAATTTGCAAGCTTTGAGGAATTGATGGATGCTTATAAAACTCAGCTAAATCATTTTGCAGATTTAAAGATAAAAGGAAATAATATCATCGAAACCATGTGGGCTAAGCATATGCCAGCTCCATTCTTATCTATTTTTGTAGATGATTGTATTGCCAATGGAATGGATTATAATGCAGGAGGTGCAAGATATAATACCAGCTATGTGCAAGGAGTTGGTTTGGCAAGTATTACGGATTCCTTAAGTTCTTTGAAGCATCATGTTTTTGAAGACCATAAACTTAGCATGCGCGACTTTTTGGCCTTATTAAAGAGTGATTTTGAGGAGGCCGATGAATTTAGAAATGTACTCTTAAATGAGACTCCAAAGTATGGTAATGACGATGACAGAGCAGATGATATCATGCGCGAAGTTTTTGAAACTTTCCATAGTGCCATCGATGGACGTCCTTCGCCAAGAGGAGCCAAGTATAGAATCAATTTATTGCCAACAACATCTCATGTTTATTTTGGAAGTGTAATAGGAGCTTTACCAGATGGAAGAAAAGCTAAGAAACCATTATCAGAAGGGATTTCACCATTCCAAGGAGCTGATAGAAATGGGCCGACTTCTGTTATTAAATCAGCTTCTAAAATTGACCATCTCAGAACAGGAGGGACATTATTGAATCAAAAATTCACTCCAGCATTTCTAGATAATGATTTGGGAATTGAGCAGGTGAAGAACTTGGTTCGTACTTACTTTAAAATGGACGGACATCATATTCAATTTAATGTGGTGACTGCTGAAACCCTTCGTAAAGCCAAAAAAGACCCAGAAGCTAATCGCGATTTAATTGTACGAGTGGCAGGATATAGTGATTATTTTATTGAGCTTACTGAAGAATTACAAGATGAAATTATTCGTCGTACGGAACATGACGAGTTTTAAGATAAATAACCGTAAGTATTTTAATTGACACCTTTAAACACAGAAGGTGATTAACCGAGCCCAAGATATATTTCTTGGGCTTTTATATATGCTTATTAATTATACCTTTGTGAGATGTAGATAG
>JADGDY010000213.1 GCA_016744655.1 Bacteroidales bacterium
AAATGGATATCTGTACCCGTTTTACCTTCTGCATACTCGTAATCGGCTTTAATGAGTGCGTAGGACTCAGTGGAAACATAAACTCTTCCAATAAACTCGCCACCACTTTTAGGGGTGAAATCTATAATAAAAACATCCTCTCCATTTACTCTGGTTCCACCAGCTAAAGTATATTTATATTTTCCAGGACTATATAGGAATTCCCATTCGTCAGTATCTTCAATACTTGAGTATTCTAACCAGTATTTAATATTCGACCTCATATATCGTGTGCTACTACTATCATTAGCTATAGGAGTTTCGGTAATACTGTCATTTTCTTCTTCTTGGATATCTAGTTTCTGACCGAATATTCCACTTTTTACTTTCCAGTATTCCTCTTCTCCTGTATCTTTAAATAGGTTCTCAAAGATTTTTCCTATTTGTTCAAACTCAGCAATATCTTCTTCTTTTAATGAGACCGTACGTTTTGGATCTACTTTTAAGCTGTCGCTCTTTCCTTCGAAAAAGTAAAGATTTCCTAGAAAGTCAGTAAAAGAAGTAATATGTCTAGGTACTTTCTTTACCGTATTTTGGATTAAATCTTCATCAAGCTGATCAATGGATAGCTTCTTAACATCTGTAGTGAGGTTTTCTATATCCGTAATATCTCTAGAACGAATGAAAACCTGATTATTTGAACTGATGTATTTGTAGTTTTGGTCTTTGTTTTCTACAACTTTCTTAATGATGTCTTTTGGATTCGGAGGATTCCCATAAACAAAAGCTTCACTAAGATTGATCATGTCCTCTTCGAGATAAACAGTCATTTCAGAAGTGGTTTGGTTAACGAGTACCTTATACGACTTGTATCCAATAAACTGAAAACTGAGGGTATCTTGAGCTGAGAAAGGAGAGAGGTCAAATGAGAAACTTCCTTTTTCATTACTCACTGTTCCTTTGTATTTGTGCAAAATCACCACATTGGCATAGGGTAATACCTCATTGGTACTTTTATCAATTATGGTTCCACGAATAACATGGCTTTCTTCATTTTGCCCAAAAGAGATGAGGGAAACAAAGATTAGAATGTAGAATATTAAGCTGCGTTTTATCATGTTTCTTAGACTGTTTCGAATAGCGATTAGTTACAATGAGAACGTATTTTTATCCAAATGTATATGAAAAGTGGTGAGAGTTTTAGTTTTTAAACTTTGTTATGATTTGGGCGAAATGGTTAATTATAAAATTTTAAAACTTGAGTGCTTAACAAAATACAGCTAATAACTCCATACCTTCAGCAAGACCCTTATTTGGTTCATCTAAAAAACAATACCACAACTGAGGCACTTAAAATCCTTAAATATTAAATCTTGTTTTATGAAAAGACACAAATTTAACCATCAAATTACACACAATATTTTTTTTGTTAAAAAATTCACACTAAAAATTATTTCCCCTTACTTTTACAATATCTAAATATCTCGCCATGAAAAACATCATATTAATATTTATCACCATTTTTTTCTTTTCTATTTCTAATACTCTTTTTTCTCAGGAATTTTGGGAAAAAATTAATTTTCCGGATACACTAAAAATTTTCAGTTTTGATATTTATGACAACGAGATATTTGTCGGTACTAGCGAATACCAAGGCTCCTATGGAGGTTTATTCAAGAGTGATTTAACTAATATCTATTGGGAGCATTTTTTAGATACCGATAACCATACTGTTGGAGCAATTCAAGTTAGTGAAATAGGTAACATCTTTATCACAAAGTCAGGTCTTGAGAAATTTTTCTACTCTGATACTTATGGTGAAGGCTGGCAATTAATAAACTTACCCGAGTATGTAAATTATGGAATTAATTTCATGGAAGCCCATGATCTCAATACCCTTTATGTAGGATTAAACAAAAATGATGGAGGTCTTTTATTAAAAACAAATGATAACGGAGACTCTTGGGACAGTTTATTTTCTACTAATAACCACTCCAATGAATATATTGCCGATATTCTAATTACTGAAAACGATGAAATATACTTGGCCATGGGTTCCTACCTCCCCGATATGGGTGGAATATATTACTCTCCAGACAATGGGGAAACCTGGCAGTTTCTTGGCCTCTTGAACCATAGTGTTTCTGCATTGGCTTTTAATTCAAATAACGATCTGTTTGCAGCCGTGAGAGGAGCAGGCTACGACTTTTATCCCGGGGTATATATCCTCAGAAATGACTCCGATATTTGGGAAAGTCATTTAGAAGGTGCAATGGTAGAAGATCTAATCATTAATAGTCAGAATCACATATTTTGTTCAAGCTCATGGCCCAGCGGTATAACACGTTCGTTAGATAACGGAAACTCTTTTAATTGGATAAATTCTGGCCTTGGTGGCGGTGCTATGGGAAAAATGATTTTTGATCAAAATGAATATATATATACTACTACTTCATTTACTTCGAACTCTCTATATAAAAGCACAAAAACAACTGTGAATACTCAAGAAATATTTATCAAAACCAATTCTTCTTCAAACATAGTATTCTATCCCAATCCCTTTGTAAATACAATCAATATTGAATTTAAAAACGATGCGCATAAATACACCAACTTACGAATATACAATAGTTTTGGTATAGAAGTGTATCAGACCAAACTTAACCCAAACCTCTCCAAATTAGAGCTGAATACTAAAAACCTTAAGCCTGGCCCTTATTTGGTTCATCTAAAAAACAATACCTCTACCGAGGTACTTAAAATCATTAAATATTAAATCTTGTTTTACGAAAATTCACAAATTTAACCATCAAATTACACACGATATTTTTTGTTAAAAACCTCACTCTCAAACTTACTTCTCCTTATTTTTACAATATCTAAATATCTCACCATGAAAAATATCAAATCTATATTAATCAGCATTCTTTTCTTTTCTATTTCTAATGCTCTTTTTTCTCAGGTTTTTTGGGAAGAATTGAATTTCCCTAGCGATACTTTATCTATTAGGTGTATTACTACTAATAATGCCGGACATATCTTTTTAGGATTGGGTGCTACTGGAGAAACAGGTGGAGTACTTAAGTCTATAGATAATGGTGTAAGTTGGGAATTAGTATTTGTATTGGGTTTCAATTTTGCCGTTCATTCTATTGATTGTAATGATAATGGATATATTTATGCTGGGACAAGTTTTGGTCCAGCTCCTTTGTTTGTTTCAAAGGACAATGGTGACTCATGGGAGGAGGTAGATTTGCAAATAGAAGGCATAGGCAATATCCTAAGTATTTATTGTAAAGGACAAGATACTGTTTATTTCTCCACTTGGGTATCACAAGGTTCTTCCATTGTATTTTCTTTTGATAATGGAGAAAATTGGGAGCAGGTATATGTAAATGATAAACAAAATGAATATGTTACAGATATTGACATAACAAGCAATGGGGAAATCTATGTGAGTGCCAAAGGTTATTTCATGGATCAGGGAGGGGTTTATAAATCAGAAGATGAGGGATATACCTGGGAATATGTAGATTTGTTAAACCATCAAATTAATGCTTTGGAAATAAATGCAAATGATGATGTTTTTACAACCGATTGGTGGTTGTTAGATTATAATGAACAATGTGGAATAAATGCCTTATACAATGGGTCTGATGAGTTTGTGAATGTATATGATGCAACAGAAGGTCGAGATCTTGCAATTAATAGTAAAAATGATATTTATGCTTGTTTCAGTTGGGAAACAATGTTTTCTATAGATAATGGACAATCTTTTGAAGAAATTAATAATAACATACCATATACTTTTGAAGAACTCTATAGAGATTGCGATGATTATATATATGGAACTACTAATAAGCGTTTGGTTAGGAGTATGGAATCAACAGTCACTTCTGTAAATACTATTTCTCAGGAGCATTCAGTATCAATTTTAATTAATCCCAATCCAGTAGACAATGAACTAATAGTTACTTTAAATAATAATGTTGAGGAAGATTCGAACATAGAAGTCTATATATATGATATAAATGCCGAGGTACATTTTGTAAACAAATTCTACCTGAAAGAGGATCAATTTAGTTTTGATGTTTCCAATTTGTCTCCATGTGTTTACGTTCTACAAATTGGCATAGGTAAGCATGTTCTTAGACAGAAATTTATGAAATTGTGATTTATTAACCCAAATATAATAATAATGAAAAATACGTTTTAATAATTTCAATATTACTGTTGTTGAGCATAACTCTTTTTGCACAAACAAATATTAATCCTGATTCAAATGGTGACCCATGGATAACAGGAGGGAGCAAATTAATGTCCCCCGAACAGGAAGCCTTAATCCCAGAGCTTATTATAAATGCTGCTTCTTTGGCAGCACTGCTGCCAAGCGAGGTTTATAATGATGAGTTGAAATATTTTCCTCCTGTTTTCGATCAAATAGGTGCAAGTTGTATTCATGCCTCTGAAATAGGTTATACCTTTACCTATGAAATAAACCGGAAGCGAGATGTTCAGGCTGGTGTTTGGAAAGATAGTGAGAATCCCAATGATTATAAAAATGTATACCATCATCTTTATACTTATAACTTTCATAATAATGGAAGTGGTGGAACATTTACTGAACCTGGTGATGGTTTTGAGACAATAAAAGATAATGGATGCCCAATGTTATTTCATTATTATGATCCTATTCTGGATATTGGTGGTGGCGAAAAGTTTAAATATTGGATGAATGGTTATGAAAACTATTATGAAGGACAAAAGAATAAAATAAGTCAGAAAAGTATTATTCTGTTTGATTATGATTATGAGAGTTTAGAAAATATTAAACATTGGCTGGCTGACCATGGGAATAATAGTGAAACTGGTGGACTGGCTGTTTTTAGTATTTATACTAATGGATGGGATGTTTCAGGCGTTTTACCAGAAGGTTCTCCTCATGCAACTGAAAAGTATATTAAGCAATTGGGTTCCTATTCTTTAAATTCAGGTCATGCTTTAACAGTAGTTGGTTATGATGATAATATAAAACACAAAATTAACGAAGGTGAAGAATATACTACTACTGTAGATGTTAATGGAGATGGTATAGTAGATCTTAGAGATAGAGAGTTTGGTGCTTTTAAAATTGTAAATAGCTGGGACGAAGATTATGGCAATCAGGGTTTTATATGGTTACCATATAGTGCAATGCCTGGAAATTTTCAAGGGCCAAATAAATTCTTAGTATGTAAGGTAAATGATGCTGATTATGAGCCTGAACTGTGTATTAAAGCTGAAATAGATTATCCTCAACGAAACAAGTTGATTTTAAAATCTGCTTATTCGCAAAAAGCAAGTGCAAATCAACCTGATGAAGTAAATACTGAAAACTATAATTCTTTTAATGCTCAAGGTGGAGAAAATCCAATGCGAGGTTGTTATTCCGGGTCAATTGAAATAGGCTTAGATTTTGGGTATCATTTTATAGATGAGGATTTTGGAAAAATTTATTTAATTATTGAAGAAGATGATACAGATGGTTTAATTGATGGCATCATAGAAAACTTCTCAATAATAGATTATCGATGGAATGAAGAATTCGAATTACCTTGTTTACTGTCAAACGTGTCTGTTGAGAATAATTCAGAAACCATTTTATATGTGAATTATGATCTTATACCACACGAAGATGATATTACACAAGACTTGGTTCTGGATAGTGATATGGTTTCTAGGTTTCAGCCCACTGTTGCTAATAATGCCACACTTAGCATAGAAAATGGTGTAAATATAGATATGTATAATAGCAGTGAAATGCATATTGAGCTTGGTAGTACATTAGATATTGGAAACAATGTAAAATTTACAGCAAAAAACGGAACTTGTAAAATCATTATTGATGGTGATATAAATATAGGAACAGGTGTGCATTTTGAGGCGGAAGAAGGAGCAGAACTGGAAATTGAATTGAATAATTCATCTGAAAATGTAGTTTTTAATGACTGTAAATTTAAGCGAGTACGATTTACAAATAAAACTAGTGCTTTAAGTATTATAAATTCAGAGATTTCTCAGTTTTATAGATTTATGTCATTAAAGGGGGATGTTTATTTAAATAATAATACATTTAATTCCACTGTAGAAGAATCTTGGTTGATTTTGCAAAATACCGATGAGAACTCAAAATCAGCCGAAGTAAATCTTTGTACTTTTAATTCCGATAGTCCACATTCAGGAATAGATATTTATAATTATGAAAACTTTAAAATTGAGAACTGTAATATTGATGGTTATGGCCGAGGTGTTCAAATATGGGGATCTGGTGATGGCTTTTCTGACAACCTGATTTTTAATAATGAAATTAATAATTGTTTGGGAGAAGGAATTATGATATATAAATCTAGTGCCCAGCTTATTAAAAACCAAGTTCATGATAATGCTTATGGTCTTAGGTTAATGAATAACAGTAATGTAGCTATATCGGGCAATGCCGCAGCTTCTTCTTATAATGATATCAATTATATAACGAATAATAGTAGCTACGAACTCTATATTTCTAAATATAGTTTCCCTTGGGATTTAAAATATAATGCTATTATTGATGATGATAATTTGGGTGGTCAAAGTGATGCTTTACTATATTATTCTTTACCGGGTGGAACAACTCCACCTAGAGATGTCCGTTATAATTGTTGGACTTTAAACAATAACTACAATGTTTATGATGATTTATACCCAAGTGGCTATTTTGTTTCTAGTCCGACCTGGTGCCCTGGGGGGGCTGGTATTCCAATTGGAATTGCAGCGCAACTGTATTCAGATGCACAAAATCAAATAAATGCACAAGACTATTTGGGAGCAAAAGAAACACTTAAATTAATAATTAACCTCTACCCATCATCAGTCTATGCTGAATCAGCAATGAAAGAATTAGTTAACCTTGAAAAACTATGTGGCAATAATTTTGTGGACTTAAAAAACTATTACAATACCAATGATAGTATTACTAATGACTCGGGTTTGTCAAAATTAGCTATTAAATTATCTAATGATTGTGATGTAAAGCTTGGGAATTTTCAGAATGCCATTGATTATTACGAATATGAAATAAGAAATCCACATTCGTATGAAGATAGTTTGTTCGCCATTATAGATCTTGGATATTTGTATTTTTTAATGGAAAACACAGCTAATAAGTCTAGTGTGTCTGCAAGTTTACCTGAATATAAACCAGTAAGTCAAAAAAAGTTCTTTAAACATAGAGATTATCTTTTGTCATTACTACCAAAAAACAAATTGCAAAATGAAAATGAAACAGAAAACCAGGGTTTAAATGGAG
>JADGDY010000029.1 GCA_016744655.1 Bacteroidales bacterium
AAAGGTTTTCTTCGATATTTAAAATGAACTGAGTGTGTTTTTTAAACTGATGAAAACTAGTATCAATAAGCTCGTTAATAGTTTGAAGTATTTTTACTTCTGATTTGTCGGTGGAAAGCAATTTGGTATTTCTGCTATATTCCAAAATTCCATCAATTAGTCCGGTAAGTTTTGAAGACGAATTACTAATGATATCTAATACCTCAACCGCTTTTGGGTTTACAGCATCGGCGTACATGGTTTTAAAAAGAGCAGATAGTTGTATGATATTATTTAGAGGAGACTTTATATCATGGGCAGCTATTCTAGCAAAATTATCAAGGGCTTCGTTTTGAATTTCTAGTTCATAGAGTTTAATGTTAAGCTCCATTGTTCTTTTGCGCGCTTCAAATAATTCAATAACTTGATTGCTGAGTGTAATTAAAGCATTTTGCTGTTCCTTATTTAGTTCTTTGGGTTTATTATCAATCACACATAAGGTTCCAACAGGATAACCATCGGCACTAACCAAAGGAATTCCAGCATAAAATATCACATTTGGAGCACCCGTAACCAATGGGTTATCGTGAAATCTTTCATCATCTCTGGAATCAGGGACTATCAGTATCTCATCTTTATGATTGATGGCGTGGGCACAAAAGGCAACATTTCGAGGTGTAGATTCTGCCTCTAATCCTTTTCTCGATTTAAACCATTGTCTATCATCATCAATTAAGCTAATCAGAGAAATAGGAGTTTCACAAATATAGGAAGCTAGAGCTGTAATTTCATCATATTCTTTTTCAGGCATGGTGTCTAAAATGGAATATTTCTTTAACTCCTCTAATCGCTTGATTTCGTTTTGTGGTATTTTAGGCTCTATCATGCGCTCTGAATTAATTTAATGTTTAGAGTTTCTACAAATGATTTATCAAATAAATTCAAATATAGTTTAATATTGGTAATATGGGTTGAATATTTCGTGGAACTTAGAGAATCTGGTGCTTTGTAACTAAAGCTTCTTCTCGAAAATCCTGTATTTCTTGTAAACAATAGCATCTAGTCTTTCCATTAATGCTCTCATTTTTTTGTTCTCTTCTAAAATGAGATGACTATCCAATACCTTTAAGTTTGCTTTTTTTGCCGATTCAAATAAGCTAACAGCCATAAGAGCATCTATTCCTGAATTTCTAATATTATCCTTTACACAGCCTAATAGAAGGTTGAGTTGTGAGGCTTTTTTAAAGGAACGTAGAATATGATAAAATCCCAAGGGAAATAATTGCCCATTTGCTTTTCTAAAACCATCGCTAATATCTGGCATAGCAACCACAAAGGCTACAATCTTTTCATCTTCGTCGGCAACTATTTTTATAAATTCAGGATTAAGTAAAGGAAGGAAACGCTCTGAAAATTCTTTTGCTTCTCTATCTTTAAGGGGAGCAAAACCATAGATATCTGTATAGGTTTGGTTAATGAGATCGAAAACTGGCTTTACATAGGGTCTAACGTTTTTTGATTTGTTGAATTCCAAAATTTTAAATCCTCTAGTTTGTACTCGCTCAGCTACTTTCGCGTAAAACTCAGGTATAAGTTGAGGAATATCTAACCTATATTCAAAAAGGTCCAACTTTTTTTCATAGCCTAATTTTTTAGAGAAATCAATCATATATGGATAGCTACAATTGGTCACCATAACAGTCATTGGATCATCAAAACCTTCAACTAAATAACCTTGAGGATCTTTATCAGAAAACCCTAAAGGACCCACCACTTTTTCCATCCTATTTTCTTTGGCCCAATCCTCTATGGTTTTTAAAAGAGCATGATAAACTTCAATATCATCATAGGTTTCTGCAAAACAGAAGCGTGCATTTTTTTCATCATGCCCTTGATTATAGGAATGATTGATAATGCCCATAATTCTACCCACCACTTTATTGTTTTTTTCTGCTAAAAGTAGTTTTGTATCACAGTGTTCAAAAGAATGGTTTTTCTTTTTGTCAAATACCTTCCATTCATCGGAAATTAAAGGTGGCAACCATTCTTTATGGTTTTTGTGGATTTCAAAGGGCAAGCCGATGAATATCTTTAAATCCTTTTTAGAAACAACTTCTTTGATTTTGATCATTGAACTCTTTAGTTATGATGGTTTGTTGATTCTTGTTGCTTCCAAGTGGGAGCTTGGTATAAAAAATCGGATAAATATAAGATAAAAGGAGCAATGAGCAAGCCTCCTACAACATCAATGGCATAATGTGCTTTTATATAAACTGTTGATAAAATAAGGAGAATAACAAAAGGCCATGACCAATGAAAAAATACACGGATATATTTCCATGATAACATAAGGATGATGATAGAAATACCAACATGAGAACTTGGGAAAGCTCCTGTTGGGTGTTCTGCTGTATCTTGTATAAAGATGACTATATCTTTGAATATATAAGCATCAGGAACTTGGTTATCAGGAAAAGCAAAGTAAAACTGCGGCCCAGCGGAGGGAATAATGCAGAATATGGTATAGAAGATATATAGCGATGCACTTAGCTTAAAAACCAGTTGATTGAAAAGCTCCTTTTTTTGGAATAAAACATATAAACTAAAGAAAAGGATTAATAGGTAGAAGCTAAAATAACCAAAGTACATCAACTCACTAAATATCTGTTGTGGTAATAGTTGTGAGAATGTGATACTTAGCTGTGAGCCAAAAATATAATCTTCCCATAGTATTAAATGGGAATCTATGTTTTCCATAAAAAGCTGATTATAGAAATATGTTTCTGAATAGAAATATCCACTCAGAATTAATGGGTAACTATTTCTGAGGATGTTAATGATATTGTTATTGCTCTTTTGATTGATATATATCAGTACAAGAATAGTTGGGACTAATATTAAACGAGTCAAAAGGAGAAGGGGAGAGTAATCGCCCCACTCCATCAATAAAAAAAGAGTGCTCAATAGTAGATATGAGAAAAATAAATAATCGAGTCTTTTAAATGGAATCACATTTTTGTTTTTAGCGTGCAAAGATAGGATTTTGGAGAAGGCCAAAAAAAAAGGCCGCATAAAAATGCAGCCTTTAATATCATTATCGTTGGTTTTTACAATCCTAACAGTTCTGCAGTAGGTTCTCCACCATCAAACAGCATTTTCTCAGGATTCTCCAATAACTCTTTTACTTTCACTAAAAAGCCAACGCTCTCTCGTCCATCTACTATTCTATGGTCATAACTTAAGGCCACATACATAATAGGGTGAATTTCTACCTTTCCTTTTACTGCAATTGGGCGTTCTACAATATTATGCATTCCCAAAATGGCAGACTGAGGAGGGTTAATAATAGGAGTGGAGAGCATACTTCCAAACACTCCTCCGTTAGTAATGGTAAAGGTTCCGCCAGTCATTTCGTCGAGACCAAGTTTCCCATCACGTGCTTTAATAGCTAGTCTTTTAATATCTGCTTCTATTTCTGCTAAACTCATGGTTTCTGCATTGCGCACCACAGGAACCACAAGTCCTTTTGGAGAGCTTACAGCAATACTCACATCGGCATATTCAAAGCTTCTTACCAAATCTCCATCAATCATAGAATTGATTTGAGGAAAATGCTTCATGGCAATAGTACAAGCCTTGGTGAAGAATGACATAAATCCTAGTCCAACACCATGCGTTTCTTTAAATTGCTCTTTATACTTCTTTCTAATTTCAAAAATAGGCGTCATATTCACCTCATTAAAAGTGGTGAGCATGGCGGTTTCATTTTTCACGCTGACTAATCTTTGAGCGAGCTTTTTTCTCAGCATGCTCATTTTTTGCTCTTTTTGTTCTCGTCCACCACCCCAGCTATCATTACTGTATTTAGCAGAGTTTGCAACACCAGAAGCTTTAGCATTTTTAAAGAACTCAATGTCTTTTACTCCAAGGCGCAGTGATTTATAGAAAGCATCCAATTCTGAAGCATCAATATTTTCCTCTTCCATAAGTTTGCGTGCCAATGGAGAAAGTTTAAATCCAAAACTATCGTCAGGAGCTTGAGCTTTCTTTTCTTTTTTTGGAGCCTCTTCTTTTTTAGCTTCAGGGGCTTTTTCTTTCTTGGCTTCAACAGGAGCAGGGGCCGATGCTTCTGGAATTTCTACTTTTGCATCGGTGTCTATTCTAGCAATTACAGAACCCACATCAACAGTTTCGCCTTCTTCCACCAGTATTTCAATCTTACCGCTGGCTTCAGCTGTAATGCTTAAAGTTGCTTTATCGGAGTCAACCTCTAAAATTTCCATGTCTTTTGCCACGCCAGCACCATTTTCAACCAACCAACTGGCTATTTGAACTTCGCTAATGGATTCACCTGGAGTAGGGACTATTATATCTATTATCATTAGATGGTGTTTTAATCAGTTTTTTATTTAGTATTAACTCTTTCAATCTCAGCAAGAACTTCTTTCCAGTTATTACCAATGCAGGCCATTTTACAATCAGTACCTACTCTTGGACATTCACCGCATTCATCAAAAAGTTTCTCTATGATTTTGCGTTGCTGCATATTATGGAATTTAATACTTCCGGTTGCTGGACTTCCTGTAGCAGGACGAGAAATAATATGAATATCTAAATCATGTAATTCGCTTCTGATAAAGGTCCATGCACCCATATTGAAAGGCTCCTCTTGTACCCAAAGATATTCTTTTGCATTACTATACTTTTTCAATAATGCTTTAATCTGAACTATCGGTAATGGGTATAATTGCTCTAATCTTACAATGGCAATGTGCTCCTTATTTCCAAGTTTGGCTTTCTCTTCAATTAAATCATAATAGATTTTACCACTACAGAAAGCTATCTTTGTTACTTTTTTGGCATCTTCAACTTGGTCGTCAATTAATTCTTTAAAACCGCCAGTTGTGAGATCTGCCATGCTTGAAGTAGCCAATGGATGACGTAATAAACTCTTTGGTGTAAATACGATTAAAGGTTTTCTGAATTCTCGTTTTACTTGTCGACGAAGCATATGGAACATATTAGCAGGAGTAGTAGGATTTACTACCTGCATATTATTTTCCGCGCATAATGTCAAATATCTTTCAATTCTAGCACTGGAGTGTTCTGGACCTTGGCCTTCATAACCATGTGGTAATAAAACAACTAAGTCGTTCATGACTTTCCATTTGTCTTCAGCACTGCTGATAAACTGGTCGAAAATAATTTGAGCTCCATTTCCAAAATCACCAAATTGAGCTTCCCAAATCGTTAAATCATTAGGGGAGGCTAAAGCATAACCATACTCAAATCCTAATACTCCATATTCCGAGAGAAGGGAGTTATAGATAGAAAAACGAGCTTGGTCCTCGCTAATGTTTTGCAATGGAGTGTAAGTTTCAGCACTGTCATCTAATGTAAAAACAGCATGACGGTGAGAAAAAGTCCCTCTCTGTACATCTTGTCCACTAATTCTTACTGGATATCCTTCTTTCAATAAGGTACCATAAGCTAAGAGTTCACCCATGGCCCAATCTAACTTGTCGTCCTTAAACAACATGTTTTCACGAGTCTTTTGCAAGCGAACAATTTTCCTAAACAGATTTTTTCCTTCAGGAACAGCAGTTATCTTTTGTCCAACATACTCTAAAAAATCCTTACTGACAGATGTGTCTGGAGAGTAATCAAAATCTTTATTCTCAGCTTTTCTAATCCCTGTCCATTCTTCTTCTAGAAAGTTGGTGATATGTCCTTTGGTAATTTCTTTTGATTTTAATAAGCTTCCTTCTAAGTGCTCATTAAAACCAGCTTCCATTTGGTCTATTTTATCTTGAGAGAGGGCATTTTCTGCCAATAGTTTCTTGGCATATATCATCCTAGGGTCAGGATGTTTCTCAATAGCTTTGTATAAAATAGGCTGTGTAAAACGAGGTTCATCACCTTCATTATGGCCATATTTTCTATAACACAGCAAATCGATAAACACATCTTTCTTAAACTTCTGTCGGAATTCCATAGCCAATTGCACGGTATATGCAACCGCTTCCACATCATCTCCATTTACATGGAAAATGGGAGATTGTATGGTTTTTCCAACATCAGTACAATAGGTAGAGGTACGAGCATCTAAATAATTGGTAGTAAATCCTACCTGATTATTAATTGCTAAATGAATAGTTCCACCAGTTCGATAGCCCTGTAATTCGGCCATCTGTACCACTTCGTAAACTACGCCTTGACCAGCTAAACTGGCATCTCCATGAATAAGAATCGGAGAGATGCTGTCTTCGCTCAAATCGCTATTCACATCATCAATTCTGGCTCTACACATTCCTTCTACCAATGGATTTACCGCTTCTAGGTGAGAAGGGTTTGGAGATAAAGTTAAACGTACTTTATGACCTTTAGAAGTTTCTCTATCAGTAGTCGCTCCAAGGTGATACTTTACATCGCCTAAAAGATGACTGTCATCATATTCATTCCCAGCAAACTCACTGAAGATAGTATGATAGGGCTTTTTCATAATATTAGCCATCACGTTCAGACGACCTCTATGTGCCATCCCTATCATAAACTCTTTAATCCCTTTATCTGCTCCAATTTCAACTACCGATTCCAGGGCAGGAATTAAAGCTTCGGCGCCTTCTAAGGAAAACCTTTTCTGGCCGGGGAATTTTCTATGTATGAACTTCTCAAAACCAACAGCCTGAGTTAGTTTATAAAGAATCCTCTGTTTTCTTTCTGGAGCAAAGTCAGGTTTATTCTGACGGGCTTCCATCTTTTCTTTTAACCAAGAAACTTGTTCTGTATCTCTGATATATACATATTCAACAGCAACTGAACCACAATAGGTTTTCTCCAATGCAGAAATGATATCTTTCAGCTTTGCAGGACCCATGCCAAGCTTGTTTCCGGCTTGGAATATCTTTTCTAGGTCAGCTTTTGTTAAATCGTAGTTTTCAATATCCAAACTAGGCGTGTATTGACGACGGGTACGAACAGGATTTGTTTTGGTAAAAAGATGTCCACGTTTTCTATAATCTTCAATCAGATTAATTACTTTATATTCGGAGGCAGAAACGGTATCTTCTTCACCATAATTCTTTCTGCTGAATTCAAAACCCTCGAAGAATTTCTTCCAGCCTTCTTCAATAGAATCTGGGTCTTGGAGGTAGTTTTGATAAAGCTCCTCAATAAATTCAGGATTATTATTTAAGTACGAATGCTTTTCCATTTAGGTTTTTTTATGTGTTTAAACACATGGTTCTAGATTTCAATGCTTATAAAATTACTTAGAATTGAGTTTAGAACGATTTTAAATAAGCAAAATTAGAAAATTCCACCAAGTAGGCACGCAAATCATTGATTTTTCTGGGGTTTTTTTGATTTTTTTAGGAAACAAGTGTAATTATTGGAGCCTACTTTTTGTGAATGGCTTGTTTTGTTGTTCAATTGCCATTGAAGAATGCAACTATATCTCATACATTGATGTCTTTACAGTTAAGTAAATGATTTGATCTACAAGTTTTTAAATGCTTGTTAATAAAGGTTGTAGATTTTCAGTTAAAATAATTGATTTATATTTTATCCACTAAAAATAACACAATGAAAAGAATTTACATGGTGATTCTATTAACAATAATAGTCAGTACAGGATTTTCCCAAAACTGGATCATACAAAACTCAATTACTTCTGAAAAGTTGAATTCTGTTTTTTTTACAGATACAATCACGGGGTTTGCTGTGGGTAATTCAGGTACTATCTTGAAAACAATCAATGGTTCTGATTGGGAGATACAAGGTTCCGAAACTGATAGTGATTTAAACTCTGTTTTTTTTGCAACAAACTTTGTTGGTTATGCGGTAGGGAATGATGGTGTGATTTTAAAAACAACTGATGGGGGGAATTATTGGGAGAACCTTAATTATGAATCGGATAAATGGTTGAGATCGGTTCATTTTGTTAGTGTTGATACAGGTTTTGTTGCTGGTACTGGTGATATGATTCTAAAAACAACGGATGGCGGAGAAACTTGGATAGAACTTGCTGCACCTGCCTCAGGACCAATCTGGCCGATCAATTCAGAATCACTTGTTTTAGTAGGTGATAATACATATATATTTAGCTCTAGCAATAGTGGTCTCAATTGGGATGTTTTTGGAGATGGCTTTTATGGTAGCTTAAATGGAATACATTTTTTAGATTCAAACAAAGGAATGATTGCTGGTGGGACGTTTGCTCAAGGTTATAATTATAGTGAGATCTATTATACTAATAACGGTGGAAGTAGTTGGAGTCTCTGGATCCAAGATGGAAATTGGTTAAATTCAGTCTTCTTAATGAGTCAGAATATTGCCTATTCCGTAGGTGATAATGGTGAAGTTTTTAAAACTATCGATGGTGGTGTGAATTGGAATAGTCAAATTTCAGGAACATCTGAATCTTTGAATTCAATATGTTTCACGGACTCAGGAATTGGATATATAGTTGGAGATGCAGGTATCATATTAAAAACAAAAATTGAAGAAGTAAATATAGATGAATTGAATCATGATCAACCAAGTATTCATATTTATCCAAATCCTATTGGTATTGATAGTTATTTATCAATTGTAGGAGGTGACCTTATTGAGTTTTCAATTATCTCAACAAATGGTCAGCTAGTTAAATCTGGAGAATTTGATAAACAGGGTAGTTTTTCAATAGATATTGATAATTTGATTTCAGGACTTTATATTTTACAATTGAAAACGGATAATCGATTGTTTTCAAGAAAACTAGTAGTAAAATAGACCTTGTTTCTAAAGGTAAAATTAATAGGACACATCAATTTGTCATGAAGTTCAGTCATGTTTATTCATGAAAATAGTATCGGTGAGCAAACCTTCTGGAGCAACTTTGTTTGTGAAGAATATAAGGCTCAGCTTGAACGAATTTGCAATCCAGTCATCAATATTGTAAGTTTTTCTATCCGATTCTTTGTGCCTTCGAGCCCTTGTGGCAATAAAAAATCCTTTCATTAATATTAAACCTTTATTGTGACAGAATTTCCCTCCAAAACCCTATTTTTGCCAAAAATTAGAAAAAGATGAATTTAGAAATAGGAATAGAACACGATATAGAAATTATTGTAACACCAAATGATACAGCTAAAGCTTATGGCTCAGGATTAGTTGAAGTTTTTGCTACGCCAGCTATGGTAGCATTAATGGAAAAAGCAGCTTTGCAATTGGTTGGATCTCATTTAGAAGAAGGTAAAAACACAGTAGGAACCGAAATCAGTGTAAAGCATATAAAAGCAACAGGCCTTGGAAAAAGAGTTCAAGCCACAGCTAAACTAATTGCCGCAGATGGCCCAAAACTCACTTTCGAAGTAGAAGCATACGATGAAGATGGTATGATTGGAAAAGGAACACATAAGAGATATGTTATCGACGAAGAAGCATTCATGAAAAGCCTCGATAAGTAATCTTTATTATAAAACCTTAGATTTAGTTTGTTTTTTTTCCATTTAGGGAAGGGGCAAACAAAAAAACAAATCCTACTTCGCGCTTCAAGCTTCAAACTTCAAAAAAAATGATAAACTTCAATAGATTTCAATTAGAGAATGGCTTACGAGTCATTGTTCATCAAGACCAAAGCACACCATTGGTGGCCATGAATATATTATGCCAAGTAGGGGCCCGTGATGAGGAGCCTAACAGAACTGGATTTGCCCATTTATTTGAGCACCTCATGTTTGGAGGTTCTGCCAATATTCCATCCTATGATACCCCTTTGGAAAAGGCTGGTGGCGAGAATAATGCTTTCACTAACAGTGATATTACCAATTATTACCTCACCATCCCCAAAGAAAACTTAGAAACAGCCTTTTGGTTGGAGTCTGATAGAATGCTGAATTTGGCTTTTACCGATAAGAGCTTGGAAGTTCAACGTCAAGTAGTGATTGAAGAGTTTAAGCAATCCTACCTAAATCAGCCTTATGGCGATGTTTGGCTTTTATTAAAACCATTGGCCTATAAAACACATCCTTATCAATGGAATACCATTGGAAAAGATGTTTCTCATATTGAAGAAGCTTCCATGAAAGAAGTGAAGGCATTCTATCAGCGTTTCTATAATCCAAATAATGCCATCATGGTATTGGCAGGTAATATAAATCTAGAGGAGGCTAAAGAATATTGCGAGAAGTGGTTTGCTAATATCCCTGCTGGTGATAAGGTTCAGCGAAATTTACCAAAAGAAAAAGAACAGAAGGAAGCACGAGTATTAAAAGTGGAACGAGATGTCCCCAATGATGCCCTATATATCGCTTTCCATATGTGTGAAAGAATGAGTGATGCTTATCAGGTAACAGATTTATTAAGCGATATTCTTTCAAATGGACCTTCCTCTCGTTTGTTTCGTACCTTGGTAAAAGAGAGAGCTTTGTTTGCTGAGTTGGATGCTTATATCACTGGTGATATTGATGAAGGCTTATTTATATTTAGTGGAAAACCTGCCGAAGGAGTTACCCTAGAGCAAGCAGAACAAGCCATTTGGGAAGAAATAGAGAAAGTGAAAGATGAGCTCATTGGAGAAGAAGAGTTAGAGAAGGTGAAGAATAAATTGGAATCTTCTATGATTTTTGGTGAGGTGAGTTTCTTAAACAAAGCTATGAGTTTAGCTTATTATGAGAATATTTCCAACGCTGAAGACATTAATGAAGAAGTGAAAAAATACAGGAAAATATCTGCTCAGCAATTGCAAGCTATGGCAAAGAATATCTTTACAAAAGAAAATAGCAGTACCCTGTTTTATAAAGCCAGAAAGGAGCAATCATGATATTAGATAGAAAATTACAACCTAGTTTAAAGCCCATTGGAGATATTCAAATTCCTGCCATTCAAAAAACTAAATTGGATAACGGAATCCCTCTTACCTATATGAATGTGGGAAGTCAGGAATTAGTGAAGTTCCAAGTAGCAATTCCAGCGGGAATAGTTTATCAAAGTCAATCTTTATTGGCATTTTTTACCAATAAAATGCTAAAAGAGGGAAGTCAAAACCACACAGCTTCTGAAATTGCTCAAAAGATGGACTATTATGGAGCTTTTTTTGAGACTCGTATCACTCGCGATTATGCTTATTTCAATCTTTTTTGTTTAAATAAATACCTTAACAATATATTGCCCTTGGTAGCAGATATGTTGGTAGCTCCCTTATTTTCTAATAAGGAGTTTTCGGTTTTAAAGGAACAAGAAAAGCAGAGCTTTCAAGTGAGAATGAAAAAAGGGAAAAACTTGGCTTTAAAAGCTTTTAATACTGCTTTGTTTGGTGCCGATCATGTTTATGGTTCTGCAGCGAATCTTTCCTCTTACGATGCTTTGCATATTGATGAATTAAAAGATTTTCATCAACGGTTTTATCAAGCAAATTCTTGGAAGATTTATTTGTCAGGGAATGTTTCTGATGAAATTATAGGAATCATCAATCATTATTTTGGAAAAATCGAAGTCAAGGGAGAACCCAACAAGAAACCTCTAATTGAACTGAATGAAGTTTTAGGAAAAGAACAAATTTGGGTGGAACAAAAAGGAGCCATGCAAACAGCCATAAAAATGGGTTGTTTAAGTTTGGATAAAAAGCATGAAGATTATGCTGCTCTTAACTTAGCTCAAACTATTTTTGGAGGTTTTTTCGGGAGCCGTTTGATGCAGAATATCCGAGAAGACAAAGGCTATACCTATGGCATTCATTCAGGGATTCAGCATTTACAACAAGCTAGTATTTTTGCGATAAGTAGTGAGGTTGGTAAAGATGTAGCTTCGAAAGCACATGCCGAAATTCTAGTTGAACTCAAACGACTAAGGACAGAATTGGTCGCGGAGGAAGAAATAGAATTGGTAAAGAATTATATGACTGGAAGCCTCCTCCGTTCTTTAAATGGACCATTTGCTTTAGGAGAAATGATGAGGAATCTAGCAGAGTTTGATTTACCTGAAAACTATTATACGATCCTAACCAAGAAGATTCAAGAAGTAAAAGCTGAGCAAATAATAAATGCTGCTGATAAATATCTTCACGAAGATCATATGATAACTGTGATGTCTGGTAGTGAATTGGTGTAATCTGCTTCTGACATTTTTTCAGCTTAATTCTCGTGGCATAGTGATTGCGTTAATGGAGCTAAAACCTAGAGAATGAAATTGATTAATATTGCTTCTTTCAAAGATTTGCAAATGCAATTGAAAGAAACACCAAATGCATATTTACTCTTATATAAATCTGGTTCCGATGCCAGTGATTGTGCATTGAGTAATGCCTCAAAAACTATTAATGAGGAGCTTGTTTTTATGGCTGCTGATGTAAGTAAGGTTAGAGATATTCATGGTGAATTTGGTGTGAAATCAGCGCCTGTATTGTTGAGTTATAAAAAAGGTGAATTGAGTAATTCCTATAAAGGCTGTAATGATGTCAGTTTTTATGATAAGATTTTTGCTCAAGACTATTTTGTATCTCAAGCAGATGGAGAAGAACAAGTGCAGAAGCGAGTAACAGTATATTCCTCTCCAAGTTGCAGTTGGTGCGGAACTTTAAAAAAACATCTTGATGTACACGGAATTAGATATCAGGAAATAAACATAGCAAGTAACCAAGTTGCAGCTGAGGAAATGGTAAAGAAAAGTGGCAAACAAGGCGTTCCTCAAACCGATATCAATGGACAAATGGTTGTTGGTTTTGATAAAGCGAAACTCAATAGCCTTCTTGGAATTTAAATAAAACAAATAATAAAATATAATATGAAAGAGTTACAACCTTTAAACGACAATGTGCTTTTAGATCTTAATGAGGAGAAAAAAGAACAAACAACAGCAAGTGGAATTATTATTCCTGATACAGCTAAAGAAAAACCTCAGTATGCAAAAGTAGTTGCAGTTGGTAATGTGGAAAATCCAGGTATAGCAGCTGGAGATGTAGTTTTCTACAAGAAATTTGCTGGAAATGAAGTAGCCTTCGAAGGAAACAAATATCTTTTTATTCCTTATGCTGATATTTTGGCTAAAGTTGTTGAGACTGAGGAAATATAATCCCAGTTTTTAAATTTAAAATCCCATGGTGTTTGCTATGGGATTTTTTTGTGCCTCATATTTTTATCTATTATTTGCGAATAAAGATTCAGACAACACTAATAATGCTCAAGCTTATTTTTTCCATTTATTAAGTAGTATTTTTGAGATTATTGAAATTAACGCAAGATTAATGATTATGAAAAATATTATTGTTTTCATTTTTGTTATGGCCATTCCTTATAGTGGCTTTTCTCAAAATGAAATATTAGAAGCATCCATCGATAATACTTGTAATGTGAAGCCCGCTAAAATAAATGTACCAAATGGAAAAACAGCCTCTTCGTTTGTGGTGGCCTCACTAATATCAGGAAATAATTGTTATAGCGGAGCTAAGTTTACAGATAAGGGTTTTGTAATAAAAAATTCTGCAGGAGATGTGGTTTATCGGTATCAAATTAATAAAGATGGACAGGTATTTGAACCTAATGGTGCATTAAAAGAATTTAAGCTCAGTTCTGGAATCTATCAATTATATGTGGACGGAGGAAAGGGAGCTTATGTGAAACTTAAATTTCATACCATTTAAGTGATTAGGAGGAAACCCCAAAGTATTTCCTCCAAAGATGAGTATACACTGCGAAAAAAAACTCGATTCGTCCTGAATCGAGTTTTGCTTTCTTATTGGCCAATATTATTCTATACTGGCTTTTCGTCTCTATATTTCTTATAAAAGATTCTCAATTCCTCTAGAATATCGTAAAGCTCTTGAGGCTCGCTCGCATTCATCAATTTCATTTTGAACTCTTTAAAATGGGGGAACCCTCTAAAATAATTACTATAATGTTTACGCATTTCGTTTACTGATCTGGCTATTCCTTTCCACTCAATAGAACGTTCCACATGTTCACGACATATATCAACCCTTTCGTCTATCCCAACAATTAAAGGCTCGGTATTTCCATTGATGTATTCTTTTATTTCTTTAAAAATCCAAGGATTGCCAATACTTGCTCTTCCGATCATAATGCCATCTACACCGTATTTGTTTCTGGCTTCAAGAGCTGAAGCCCCAGAATTTATATCTCCATTTCCCATGATAGGAATGTGCATGCGAGGATTCTCTTTTATTTTACCAATCAATGTCCAATCGGCAACACCTCGATATAATTGAGAGCGCGTTCTTCCATGTACTGTTAGGGCTTGAATTCCTAAGTCCTGGAGTTGTTCTGCTAGATCAACAATGATTTTATTGTTTTCGTCCCAGCCTAATCTTGTTTTTACAGTTACAGGAAGGTGGGTAGCTTTTACTACAGATTCTGTTATTCTTAGAAGTCTTGGAATATCTTGTAAAGCTCCTGCGCCAGCACACTTGGTAACCACTTTTTTTACCGGACAACCAAAGTTGATATCTATCATGTCTGGCTTTGCTTGTGTAGCTATCTCAGCCGCTTGTATCATAGACTCCTCATTGTGCCCAAATATTTGAATTCCTACGGGAGATTCTCCTGGATTCATATCTAGTTTCTCTATGCTCTTTTGAGCGTCTCTAATCAATCCTTCAGATGAAATAAACTCAGTATACATAATATCTGCTCCTAAGCGTTTACAAAGCGCTCTAAAAGGAGGATCCGTTACATCTTCCATGGGAGCTAATGCCAATGGGAAGCCTTCAATTTCTATATTTCCTATTTTCAATGTTGTCGTTTTTAGAAAGCGCAAAATTATTACTTTTGCTTAAAAACTGTGGATATTCAATTGTTAAAGGATACAAAAGATGGCAAACGCCTGTTTGCTCTGGTTTTACTGATCTTCGGAATCGGTATTTTCGTTAGCCTTTTTGGCATTTTACTAGGTGTAGGGTTTATAGAAGGACCTATTTTTGATCGAATTTCGACTATGGGCAACTTAAATACGCCCTCCGATATTAGTTTGATGAAATATTTTCAGATTGTTTCACAATTTGCCTTTTTTATTATTCCTGCTTTAGTATTTGGTTTTTTAATAGATAAAAAAACTTGGGGATTCTTTAATCTCAATACCTGGCCTTCGATAATTATGTTAGGTCTAGGAATACTCACCCTGCTCATGTCGAATCCTCTAAGCGAATGGTTGATATATCAGAATGGAAAAATGTCTTTGCCAGCGAGTTTATCTGCCATAGAACAGTGGATGAGAGAAGCAGAAGAACGAGCTGCTTTTGCCACCAATGTTTTCCTCGATATGAAAGATTGGAAGGACTATGCTATTAATATTCTAATGATTGGAGTATTGGCTGGAATAGGAGAGGAGTTGTTATTACGCGGTGCTTTTCAACCTATTTTTATTAGAGTTTTCAAAAATGAACACATTGGGATTTGGTTCACTGCTATTATTTTTAGCATGATCCATTTTCAATTCTATGGGTTTTTTGCCCGATTATTCTTAGGTGCATTATTAGGCTATTTCTATTATTATTCTAAAAATTTATGGGTTCCCATCATTGCCCATTTCTTTAATAACTCATTGGCTGTTACCTATGTATTTATAACAAAAGAGCCATTGTTTAGCACCCAACCAGAATTAATAGAACAAAAGGAACCGCAAAGTCTCCTTGCTTTTTTAAGTCTTTCATTGGTGATTTTGGGAGTTTTTCTAATGCAGTATTATGGAAAACGATTGAGGTTGAATAATCTCGATAACTAATTCTATCCTTGGTAGGAATACCTTACTGTATTAATAGTATATAATTAGAGGTACATTAAATAATGACGCTTCTTTAATCTAATTGTTACACTTTCTTTTTAAATTTTAACTTTCTTAAACATTTGATGCTGAGTATCATAATGGCTTGTTAATATTTTTTTGGCTGTTCACTTACGTGCATGATTTTGTATCAATGTGTCACAGTAGACTTCTGCGAAAATAGCTATTGTGTGATGTAAAGTGTTTGAAAACAGCGTGATGTGAGTTTTGGCACAATTGTTATTAGTACAATTTGCACATAACATAACAAAAACAATCACCATGAAAACAAAAACAATAATCATCACAGCCTTATTCCTTATAGGATTTTTATTTCAACCCGTATTAGCCGAAGCTGCAACAGTAGACTTTAAGAAGGCCATTAGTAAAACTATAAAATACCCTGCCAAAGCCAGTGAAAATGGTATGGAAGGTACCATCTGGGTAAGTTTAGATGTTGATGCAAATGGCATCATGAGTATTAACGAAACTAACCATAGTTGTTGTGATAAGCTACATGATAAAGTAGTAGAGCAGTTAGATGGAAAAACAATAAAGAAATTTAACGAAAGTATGATAGGTAAACATAATATTAAATTGGTGTTTAATATTGAAGAATAGTGATTTCATAATTGAATATAAGATTGATTAAATTCGTTTATTTTTAGAGCCCGTTTTATTGTCCCCTGCAATAAGCGGGCTTTTTTATTCTGGTTAATTCCACAGAAAAGTGAAGTATACAAACTTTACTTAGAAAATAGCAAACACAAAAAAACCGTCTGGCCTCAGGCTAGACGGTTTTTATTATTTAAGAATTATACTTGCGTATTAATCTTCTCTTTGTTCGGTTACAGAGTAGTTTATTTTAAAAGCTCCTACTTTTCTTAACTCCTGTTTCACATCGGTAACAATTCCCATTTTTGTGTCCTTGTCAACCTTTAATGAAGTCGTTAAAAATTTTCTATCAGCTTCGTCTCTCGCTTCTTTTTCAACAGCAATGAAATCAGAGATATCATCAACTGTCCCAAAAGTATCGTTTAATTGAATACGAGTATTGGTTCCTAATTTACCTTGAACAGGCTCACCAATATATATAAAACTCACTAAACTTTTCTTTTCAAGTTTTGAAACTTCTTTAGCCGAAGTAGGATTAACCTTAACTAGTAATTCGGTTTCACGCATTACAGTAGTTACCATAAAGAAGAACAAGAGCATAAAGATAATATCTGGCAATGAAGCCGTAGATACTGCTGGGGTTTCTTTGTCCCCTCCTTTTTTAAATCTAGACATAATATCCTCCTTTTTATTATTTTGTTCCTACATCTTCTGGTTCAGCTTCTGATACTGGAACCGGAACGGCTGCATTAATAGCTTTTGCTTCATCCTCATTTAAATCAGCATATTTTCTGCCAAATTTCTTGTCAGATAATTCATCTTTAAGTTGAGTAAAAGCTTGAGCAATGTTATCTTGAACTTGGATGTACATATCGTAAGAAGTACCACGGTCATTTTTCAATGAAATAATACCTCTACTCTTGTATACAGTACCAATTAAGTCGATAGTTTCCTCTTTAACTTCTGGAAAAGCAGGATCATCAGGAAAGTGAGGAGTCATAAATTTTATAACGTCTTCTTTTAAATTTTCCAATTGGCCTGGTTTTCCGTTCACCAATAGCCTATCTGATTTACTCACCAAGATATTCATGATATTTCTATCTTTAATGTCCGGTGGCTTCACAGAAGGATCTGGTGGTGGAGGTAACTTTCTATTGATACCTGTTGTAACATCCATAGTAGTTGTTACCAAAAAGAAGATCAAGAGCAAGAAGGCAATGTCTGCCATTGAGCTTGCATTAAATTCGGGTGTTTTTCTTGCCATGATTCTATTTTTTTAATTATTTAAATATGTTTGAGATGCTGGCATAAAGTATAGACAGTATGGCCAAGCCAAAAACAACATATGTGTAAATCAAACCAGCTCCAACCATTACAGAAGTTTCTGCTGTAATTTTCTTTAACTCCAATTCTTCTGGAGAAAATGTGTTGGTTGCTATTCCTTTAGCCACGAACCAGAGCACTACTGCTACAGCAACAATGACAAGAGTTTTAACCGCACCTTTAGGATTAGAAATGATTTGAAGGACAGGGAAGAGTATAGCGATTACTACTGACATGCCAAATGCAATATAGGCTGTTAAGAAGTAACCATTAAGAACGCTTTCTGATACTGAATCTGCTCCCTGATATAAAACCGCAATTTGATAGGCTGTTGCAATTAAAATCAGGATAATAGCGATTCCAAAAAATGCTTTTTTTAGTATATTATCCATGTTTAATTATTATTTACCTGATTTAAATTTGGTTAAAATATCAACGAAATCGATAGTACTATCTTCCATATCGTTAACAATAGCATCAATTTTAGCTACACAGTAATTGTAAAAGATTTGAAGGATAATCGCTACGATCAAACCGAATACAGTTGTTAAAAGAGCCACCTGAATACCAGAAGCAACAACAGTAGCAGAAATGTTACCAGCAGCAGCGATATCAGCAAAAGCACCAATCATACCAATTACAGTACCCATGAAACCAAGCATAGGAGCAAGAGCAATAAATAATGCAATCCAGCTTAAGTTTTTCTCTAAACGACCCATTAAAACACCACCAAGAGCAACGATTGATTTTTCAACCACGTCAATACCTTCGTCATATTTGTTAAGACCTTCCCAGAAGATAGAAGCAACTGGTCCACGAGTGTTTTTGCAAACTTCTTGAGAAGCTTCAATTCCACCGTTGTGTAGAGCGTTTTCAACTTTGTTTAATAATTTCTTTGTGTTAGTAGTTGAAAGATTTAAATAGATAATTCTTTCAATAGAAAGAGCTAAACCAAAGATTAATGCTAATAATACGATACCCATAAATCCGGCACCACCAGCAATAAACTGCTCTTTCAACACTTCATGGAATCCTGCATCTTGTTTTACAGGTTCTTCTAAAGTAGCAGGTACTTCAGCAACAGGTTCTTCAACCACCACTTGTTCTACAGTAGTTGTATCATCAGTAGCAGTCGTCTCTTCTTGAGCTATAGCTACATTGAACAAACCGAAGCTTAGCATTCCGGCTACAGTTAATAATGCAATTAGTTTTTTCATAATTTACAAAAATTTATTTACAGAACTTCAATATTTATTTTTACTTATTTATTTCATAATAGCGGAGAAAGAGGGATTCGAACCCTCGGTACACTTTTGGCGTACACACGCTTTCCAAGCGTGCACCTTAAGCCACTCGGTCATCTCTCCGAAGCTTAAATGATTTTCATCATTTCGTAGCGGCGGCTAAATTACAAAAATTTATTTCTAAAATAAAGAATGCCTTTATTTTTATCGGGTCAAGATTAGATAAAAAATCCCAGTTAAAATCCTTGTATTACCTTGGGTTTTAGAATGAAATAATCGTGCCGGAATTTGTAAGGTTTTTTTTATTCCATTTTTTTTCAAATATTTATTCTTGTTTATCAGTATTATCACCTAGATAATCGATTTGAATTCGGTTTTTAATTTTTATATAATTTTGTGAGCTTTTTAGGAATATCATTGCATTTTGTTAACAGATAAAAACTTCCAATATTTTATCTTTGTAGCTCTTAAACAGTAATATAAAACCATTATGCAAACTATATTAGGTTCAGGAGGAATAATAGGTCAAGAGGCCTCTTATTGTATTTCCGAATTCTCAGATCAAATTAGACAGGTGAGTAGAAAGCCCAAACAGGTAAATTCTAGTGACCAAATTTTTCCTGCTGATTTAAGAAATGAATCTGACGTTAGAGCAGCTGTTAAAGGATCTGAAATTGTTTATCTTACCATTGGACTTCCATATGATACCAAAACATGGAAAGAATCATGGCCTAGAATCATGACTAATACTATAAAAGCATGCCAAGAGAATAATGCGAAATTGGTGTTTTTTGATAATGTATATATGTATGGGAAAGTGGATGGCTTGATGACAGAAAGCACGCCATATAACCCTTGTAGTAAAAAAGGAGAGGTCAGAGCAATAGTAGCACGACAATTAACGGAGGAAATGGACAAAGGAAATATTAATGCTTTGATTGCTCGTTCAGCTGATTTTTATGGTCCGAAGGCAAGCAATACCTATATTGGACCAATGCTATTTGATAAATTGCATGCTGGTAGTAAGCCACAGTTTATGCTTACCGCTGATACTAAACACTCTTTTACATATACTCCAGATGCTGCCAGAGCCATGGCATTTTTAGGAAATACTGAAGAAGCTTATGGTCAGGTTTGGCATCTTCCTACCGATGAGAATGCTCTAACAATGAAAGAATGGGCAGAATTGGCTTCCCCATTTTTTAAAAGAAAGCCAAAGTATTCCCTATTAAGCCCTATGATGATAAAGATGGCCTCATGGTTTAGCCCTGTGGTGAAAGAATCTCAAGAAATGCTTTATCAATTTAAATATGATTATCTTTTTGATAGCTCTAAATTTTCTAATAAATATTTTGACCCTACTATATACCAAGATGGAGTAAAAACAATTTACAATACCCAGTATAAATAGTATTATTGAATGTTATTTTCAAACTTTAAAGTGTTTTTTTTCTATCTTTGAGGGAAGCTTATTCCCAACGCTAATTTATATGCAAAAAAACAATAAACCATCTCTTGTCTCATCTGGAAATAATGAAGAAACTACACTAGATCTTATTGCTAAGAATATTGATGATATCATTTGGAAAATGGATATTGATAGCATGAGATTCACTTATGTAAGTCCATCGGTTTTTAGTATTCGAGGCTACACACCACAAGAAGTAATGGAGGATGGTATTGAAAACAGTTGTCATCCAGACGATTTGAAATCAGCAATTGAATCTGTTAAAGCATTGTTTTATGATGAAACGAGAAATCTAAATGAAGTTTTTCATCTGAAGTTAGAAATGCGTCAAACTAAAAAAGAGGGAGGTTATGTTTGGCTTGAAGTAAAACTATCCATTGTACTAAACGAGAAAGGTGAGCCTATACAAGCTGTGGGAGTGTCGCGTGATATTTCAGATTCAAAAAAAGAAACCAAGGATCTATTAAAGAGTTTAGAAAGGGAAAAGTTTTTTGCTGATATCATCAGACATTCTTCGCAAGCAATTGGAATAGGATATCCTGATGGTAAAGGTATACTATTAAATCAAGCAGCCTATAATTTGTTAGGTTATACTGAGCATGAGATGAAGCAGATTAGTTGGATTGATGACTTAACCCCTGAAAAATGGATTGAAGAAGAGACTAATATTCTTAAAGAGGGTATATCGGAAAAAAAGACCATGACCTACCGAAAAGAATATATTCACAAGTCCGGTAGAATATTTCCAGTGGAGTTATTGATACATCCACAATTCGATGATAATGGAGAGCTAAACTATTTTCTAGCTTTTATAACTGATATAACAGAAATTGAGAAAACACGAAGTAAATTAAAACAAACCAGTGAGCGCTTTGAATTGGCTTTAAAGGGTGCTAATGATGGTCTTTGGGACTGGAGAGTGGGAAATGAAAAAGTTTATTTAAGTCCGAGATATCTAAATATGCTGGGTTATGTGGAAGGAGAATTAGATTTTAGTTTAAGTGATTTGTTGGCCTTAATTCATGCTGATGATATTGATCGTGTAGAGCAATCTCACACCGACTTTATAAATAGTAATGAAGAGAGAACAGAAATGCAATTTCGAATTCAGCATAAAAAAGGGTTTTATGTTCCTGTATTATCTAGGATTTATAAAGTAATTGATACCGAAGGTAAGGCTATAAGGATTGTGGGAACAAATATAGACCTAACGGAAACCCTTCAGATGCAACAAAAAATTGAGGAGGGTGAAGCCAGATATAAATTGCTTTTTGAAAATTCAAATATTGGAATCGCAATTACTAGTGACAATGGTGAAATATTAGAATCTAATGTTACACTAAAACAGATGTTTGGAGTTCCTTCAAATTCAACAGATAAACTTTATGCTCTCGATTTTTATTCCCATCAAGAAGATCGAGCTCACTTTTTAGAATTATTAGATGTTGGCGGTGAAGTGAAAAGCTTTATTTTTCTAGGAAAAAAACTAGATCAATCAGAAGTATGGTTGAGTATGTCGAGCCGTAGACTAGAGATCGATGGTAAATTAAGGATTGTTAATGCTTTGAATGATATTACTCAACAGGTTTTATCCGAACAAAAATTAAAAGATAGCGAAGAAAGATTCAAGCAATTGTCAATTCTTACTTTAGAAGGCATTATGATTCATGAGAAAGGATTGATACTAGACGTAAATGAGTCTTTTATTAATTTATCTGGATATCTTAAGAAGGAGCTACTTCATAAGGATTTCTTTACTCTCTGCATGCCTGACCAGTCATTTCATACAAGTTTATTAAATGATTCTGACTTATCTTCAACTGTAGAAATCGAGATTAAGACTAAAGAAGAGAAAACCATACCCGTTGAGGTTAATAGTAGAACAACTAGGTTCAAAGGCAGAAAAGTTCAGGTGACTTCTTTTCATGACATCAGTAATAGGTTAGAAACTGAAAGTAATATAAAAAAACTATCCACAGCGGTAGAACAGAGTGGCCACTCCATAATTATAACAGATAAAAAGGGAATAATCGAATATGTTAATCCACAGTTTGTGAAGATGTATGAGTTTGGTTTATTAGAATGCCTTGGTAAGCCGATATCTATTATAGATTCTGGGTTTCATAGACCTGAGTATTACGATAATCTCTGGCATCAAATAAATGAAGGACAAGTTTGGAAAGGTGAATTTTTAAATCAAAGTAAGAATGGTAAGAAGTATTGGGTGAGTTCAACCATAAGTCCTATAAAAGATAGAGAAGGAAACATGACTCATTATTTAAGTATAATGGATGATATTACTCAAAAGAAAAAGTTTGAAAAAGAACTGATAGAAGCAAAAAAGAATGCTGAGAAAAGCGATCAGCTTAAATCAGCCTTTTTAGCAAATATGAGTCACGAGATACGGACCCCTCTTAATGGCATAATTGGTTTTACCGATTTGTTAAATGATCCAGAAGAGATTTTCTCAAGTGATGAAATATCTAGATACCTTGGTATCATTAGTGCAAATGGACAACTATTATTACATTTAGTAAATGATATTATCGATATTTCTAAAATAGAATCGGGTCAACTTCATATTTCGGTTCAGGACTTTGCTTTTTCTGAAGTGCTGCAAAAGTTGGAGAACAGTTTCGAAAATTCCGTAAAAGATGGTGTAGAATTAAGAATTCAACATATAGATAATGATTTAAATCTTAAAACTGATTTTACTCGTGTGGTTCAGGTTTTCAATAATTTAATCTCAAATGCTTTAAAATTTACAGATGTAGGGTATGTGAATATTGGTTTTGAGGAAGAAGAAAGGCATTTAAAAGTATGTATTGAAGATACTGGGTGTGGAATCTCGGAGGAGGCCCAGAAAATAATATTCGACCGATTTGCACAAGGTAGGCCTATAAATGATCAGCTGTTGGGAGGTACAGGTTTGGGCTTGTCTATTACTAAAGGGTTGGTGAAACTTTTAGGTGGCGAAATTGATGTTGAATCAGTAGAAGGTGAAGGTTCAGTATTTTGTTTTCGCATTTTAAAGTCCATGAAAAAGAAATAGGTTAATTCTCGTAAAAATGCATTTTCTTAATATAATCCCATACTCTTTTTGGTAGAAAACATCTAATATTCTTTCCATCTTTTATAGCGTTCCTAATAAAACTTGCCGATATTTCCATTTGAGGAGCATGAAATATATTTATATGTTCATGAGTATGAATATCATGTTTGGCACCAGGACGAGCATACACATATATTTTATATTCTTTGAGCAAAGTATCGTAGTTTTTCCACTTGTGGAGGCTTTCTATACTATCACCTCCCATGATAACCACAAACTCCTTGTCTGGATATTTCTCGTCCAACCAAGTTAAAGTATCTATAGTGTAACTAGGTTGAGGCATGTTGAACTCAATATTACTGGCTTTCATATCATACTCATCCTCCAAAGCTTGGTGAACCATTTCTAACCTATGATAATCTGCAAGCAAACTCTTCTTTTCCTTTAAAGGATTATGTGGAGAAATCACAAACCAAACCTTATCTAAGTCTGTAAATTCCAACATGTAATTGGCGATGGCCATATGGCCGATATGAATAGGGTTAAAGGAGCCAAAGTAAAGCCCAATTCTTTGTTTAGGCTTATTCATTGATGAAATTTGTTAAGGTCTGATATGTTTCTTCAAAGGCATCCTCTAATTCGTCATTAATAATGGTAACATCAAATTGAGGAGCAAAACTCATTTCGTACTCCGCTTTATCTAGCCTTTTCTGTATACTCTCTATACTATCGGTAGCTCTATTAATTAACCTGTCTTTGAGCACATCTATATTTGAAACCTGAATAAATACAGCAATGGCTTCCTCACCAAGAAGTTTCTTTAGGTTTAATCCGCCAATCACATCTAAGTCAAAAATAGGGAGCTTTCCTTCCGAAAAAATACGTTCTAATTCAGATTTTGGGGTGCCGTATTTAACGCCAGTATATACTTCTTCCCACTCAATAAACTCATTATTTTCTATCTTCTTGTCAAACTCTTCCAGACTTAAAAAATGATAATCAACTCCATTTTCTTCTTCCCCTCTAGGGGCTCGACTTGTTGCAGAAACAGAGAATTCTAGAGGGAATCCTCTTTCCATCATCTCTCGAACAATTGTGGTTTTTCCAGAGCCTGAAGGAGCAGAAAAAATAATATGTTTGCGTTTTAAGACAGCTGTACTCATTATAATATATTAAGCAGTTGTTCTTTTATTTTCTCTAACTCATCTTTCATTCTAACTATTAAATGTTGAATTTGAGCTTGGTTAGCTTTACTTCCCAGGGTGTTTAATTCTCGTCCAATCTCTTGACTAATGAAATTTAGTTTCTTTCCTTGGGAAATATCTTCAGATAAAACTTCTAAGAAATACTCTAAATGTTGGGTAAGACGAACTTTTTCTTCTGTGATATCAAGTTTCTCCATATAATAAATGAGCTCTTGTTCTAATCTATTCTCATCTATTTTACTGCGATCGATTAAATCAGTTAAATCTTTTTCAAACTTTGCTCTTAAATGCTTAACTCTTGTTTCTTCCAAAGCAGGGATTTCACCTTGATAGCGTTTAATGTTTTCAATTCTTTCGGCGAAATCTTTGTCCAAAGATTGCCCTTCTTGTTGACGGAAATTATCAAGTGCTTTACAGGCGGTTTCAACACCTTGCATAATTTGATCCCATTCTTTCTCATCTATCTCATTAACTTGTGGAACCAAAACATCAGGAATTCTGAGAATGGCACTAAGCATTTCAGCTGTTGGAGTAATTCCTAGATCCAGTGCTGTTTCTTTCATGCTATTGAAATGCATTTTTAGTGCATTATTGTTAATCTGAACTGAAGAATTAGATTCGCCACTCACCTCGTTAATACTAAGCTCTATTTTACCTCTTACTAAGATGGTTTGTACTAGTTTTCTTATTAATGGCTCTTTCTCTCGGTATTGAGAAGGAATTCGACTAATAAAGTCAAAGTTTTTACTATTAACAGAGCGGAATTCTATATTTACAGATTTATTTGGCAAGCTCACTACATTTTTGCCAAAACCAGTCATCGATTTTATCATGAAGAAAATTTTGCACAAAGATAATCATATGGTCGATAATCCCTAAAATGAAATCTGAAGCAAAATAGAGACATTAAATAGAGTCGTAACGATGCACTTTATGTAGGTCTTCTCTTAAACTTTCAATAGATTGGTCTATTAATTTTTTAAGATCATCGATGGAATATGGTTTCTGAAGAAATGGGACATCACGAAAACGGGTAAGTTTGTTTTTGTTTTCTGGGAATCCAGAAATCACAATGACTTCAAATTTCCGGATGGGAAATCTTTCGAGGAGATTAATTCCAGAACCTCTTGGAAGGTTGATATCAAGAAATACCAAATTTGGTTTGTGTTTTTTTATCTGCAGAAAAGCATCATCTATATTAATTGACGATCCTAATAATTCAACATCCTCATAGTTTTCTTCTAAAATTTTTTTGACTAAAGCTTGAGCATCGCTTTCATCATCAATTAACCAGGCTTTAATTTTTTTCTTCATAATATAAAGGTAATAAATTATTGTATCTCTTTTAGTTTTTCTTCGTCTCTAAATCCTCTTTTGGAAGGGAACTTTAGAATTACCTTTGTTCCTTTAGCTTCTTTTGTTAAATAGTTTTGTAAGTCGATCACTTCGAAAAGTATTTTTTGTTGAGGATCGTGTATATTTAATAGTTTGATTCTTTCTTCTATAACTTTTAATCCGTGCAATTCCCTCTTATTTGATTTCTCTTTTTTAAACTCGTTGGCTTTTTTACGACCAATACCATTGTCCATAATAATACATTCTACCATTCCTTCTGATTTTCTGAAATGAATAGTAAGTAAGGCTCCTCTAATTTTTAAATCTGAAAAGCCATGAATAACACTGTTTTCTGCAAATATTTGTATCATAATGGAGGGGATGGTAAATTTTTCTAATCCCTCTTCTACTTTTACCATAAAGTTAAAGTAAGAGTTCGATCTTCTTTGTTCTAATTGCAGATATGAGTTTAGCAGTCTTGCTTCTTTTTCAAGTGTGATTTCTTTGTGATAAGCACTATTGAATATTTGCCTAATTAAGTCGCCAATTTGTTTAACAAAGTATGTTGCATCACTGGTTCTGTTGTTTACAATGTATGAGTTAACAGAGTTAAGAGCATTGAACATAAAGTGGGGGTTCATTACTCTTGTAAGAGATTGCTGATGATAATCTGCTAAAACTTTTTCGCTTTTTAGTTTTTCGTTTCTCTTTGAGAAATAGAAATAGATTATGATTCCAAGTAAAGATAAAATAGCTAGCGTTACTAATATTCGAAACAGCCATGTCTCATAAAATATCTTCTTTATTGAAAAACTAATGCTATCAATATTATCACTTTCATAACCATAAGAATTAATTCCTTTTATTTCGAAAGTGTAATCTCCAGCAGGTATATACGGCATCACTACACTTGATCTTTTAATCTCTTCCCATTCTTCGATACCTTTTCCTGTTATTCTATAATAATAGGTGATATTTTTTTTATCATGAAAATCGATGGCATTGTATCCAATTTCGATATTGTTTTCATAATGTTCCAGATCGAAATGAGTAATGCCTGATTGATATTTATTTTCACCATTTACCATGAATTTATTTATATAAATAGGGAAGTTGTCCGTCATCGACAAAACTATAGGAAGGTTGATTAGGGAAACCCCTCTATCAGTTGCTGCCAATAAGTGTTTTTTGTTTATTATTTTGAGGTCGTGGATATCACTTCCCTTAAGCCCGTCATTCTTTTTAATGATTTTCGAAGACTTGAATTTAGGATATCTGCCGTTTGTGAACTCAAGGATATTAATTCCTTTGTTAGTTCCTAAGTATAAAACAGAATCGTTTAGTTGTTTCAATACTTGTATGTTATTGCTTAATAGTCCAGAGTTTTCATTGAAGACTAAGGTAGTATCAGTTTTAACCCAGAATAACCCTCTTCCCTTGGTTCCAATAAGCACATCTTCACTATTGGAAGGGGTAATAAAAGTGTTTGCTGTGGTGTATTGTTTTTGATATTTTAAGTTCAGAATTGAAAGTTGAGCACTTTGTGGACTGCCTTTTTTATATCGTAGCCTTTGTAGGTGATTAATGTCTTGGAATAATAAATATAAATAGTTTTTGTCTTTATCAATTGGTGAATAAGTGGTGATTTTATTCATTCTTAAGTCCTTGGTGTTTTCTAATCTTATTAAGGTCTTTTCATCTGAAGAAAATATGTTTTCGCAGTATGATAGCCCTGTACTTGTAGCAAACCAAAGAGTAGAATCTTGAATCACAAAGTCTTTTCCATTGGTAAATGGGTATCTAGTGGCTTTAGCAGTATGTTTTTTATTATTAAATAAAGATTTGATAGGGATTTCGTAGAAAGCTTCGCTAGAGCTTAAATATAGATTTTCATTATAAATTTTGGCCTTATTAACTATTTCTCTTTCTAGTGCAGGAATTTCAATTTTTTGAAGTCTACTTTTAATCCCATCAAGAATAAATACTTTATTAGTTCTTGAAACTCCAATAAACTTATCCTTATCAACTTTTAATATTTGAGAAATATAATTATCAATATAGCTTCCTCCCGTAGCGTAGTTTGTAATATAAAGAGACTGAATATGATAAATACCACTCAATAATGTGGTCACCCAGCCTCTTGTATTTTGATCGTACCTTAATGAAGTGATGCTTTGATCTTTTAGAAAAGACAGATGAGGAGGGTTGGAAAAAGATTCATTGCGATAAAACATCAAGCCACGATCAACACTACCAACCCATACACCACCCAAGACACCTTTTATGGTATATAGTGGGGTGTAATCTATTTTATAGTTTTCAATAGAACCATCCTCGTTAAAGATTTCTATATCATTTGAAGTAAAATAAATAATTTTATCAGGATATTCGATATATAGATTTCTGTTGGGTAACAAGTCATTATTAAGGGTATATGCTTTACTGTATTCTATTCTTTTTCCATTTATGATTGCTGTAGAAATGACACTATCTTTTGTTTTGTTGAATTGATTATAGAATAAATGTTGATCGTCAGGGTTTGATATACATACACTATCGCCAAATTGAATATTATAAATATCAAATTCTTGGTCTTTTATATAGATCATTTTTCCCCTTGTTAAGGAGAAAACAACTTCGTTGGTGTCGTATGGATAAAGGGTTCCCGATGCAACTATTTCAACACTGTTTTTTAAATTTTGTATGATATGGTTTCCACTAAATTGTTTTACAACACCATCTTGATAGTAGGATAGCTTCCCAGAAATACCAGCAAACCATATTCTGCCAAACTTGTCCTTTTCGATTTCTAATATGGTATTCTCTGTTAAGCCATCGTTTAAATCTAAAGTAGTAAATGTTTCCCCATCAAAATAGCAAACTCCATTGTTAGTAGCAAACCATAAGTATCCTTTGTCATCTATTAAACTCTTATATACTTCATCAGAAGGGAGTCCATCGTGAGTATGGAAAAATTGCATTCCTGGAGTTTGGGATAATAGGACCAAAACCGGAATTATCAGTAAAAACAATAGAAGTTTAAATTTCATACAAAAGTCTTTGTATCAAATTTAGTAAAAATATTGTATTCCATAAATAAGATTATGTACCTTTGAAGAGCTTTATTTATTGAAAACCAAAAATAACCAAATTAACTACAATGTATCTACCATCTGAACTCGAAATGTACCGTAAAACCTTTGAAAAACTTAAGGATATAATTTTCTTGGTAGACTCCTCTGGTCATGTTCTTGTCACCAATTTTAGAAAAGAAAAATTAGATAAAGTAAAACAAATACTACAAGAAAAAGACTGGAATAATATTCAAGAAATTATTCAAGGAGATTTAAAAGAAAGCGACCCGTCAGTGGAGTTGGAGATGGAATTAATAATGAAGGAAAAACGAGTCTGGTATCGTTGTAGAATTGGTTGTATTGAAAATTGTGAGGAAAAACAAGCCTTGTATATTATTGCATTAAACAATATACAAAAGCAGAAACTACGCGAACTGGCATTGATTAATGCCAAAGAAAAAGCAGAATCTCAGGAGAAAATAAAAACAAGTTTCTTGGCCAATATGAGCCACGAAATTCGTACACCTATGAATTCTATTCTTGGCTTCTCCGATCTTATTCAGCGTTCCGATGACAGAATGGAACGAAAGCAATATCTTGAGATTATAAAAAGCAGTGGTAAATATCTTCTGAATATCATTAACGATGTAATTGATATTTCAAAAATTGAATCTGGTTTATTAGATATTAAAGTACACAGAGTAGATATTAATGAACTGATATCTGAGTTGTCGGATATTTATAGAAGTGATACTAGACTAAAAACCAAAAAAGTAGAGATTATTCCTATTATGCCATTGCAAAACGTAGAGGCCTTGATTTTAACCGATCAAACTCGCTTACGTCAGATTTTGAGTAATCTAATGGATAATGCTGTGAAGTTTACTCAAAAAGGGCAAATAGAAATTGGATATCAATTGATTGAAAAACAGAAACATGATAAGACTCCCCATATTCAGTTTTTTGTAAAAGATAGTGGATTGGGAATTCCTAAAGCTGAGCAAGATTTAATTTTCGATCGTTTTCATCAGGTTCGTGAAGGAGATCAGGCTATAGGCAGTGGATTAGGTTTAACTATAGTGAAAGCCTTAGTGACAAAGTTAGGAGGTGAGTTGTCTTTGGTTTCGGAAAATGGCGTTGGCTCTGAGTTTAGTTTTCTCATACCATATTTGCAAAGGAGCAAAGAGATGGATAAATCAAAAACTTCCAAGTCTAATATTGATGCACCTGAACTAAAAGGACGACATATATTAATTGCTGAAGATGTAGACGCTAATTATAAATTTGTTTCGGCAGTTTTAAGAAAGACTAATGTGAAGCTAACCTGGGTAAAAAATGGGAAAGATGCGGTAGCTGCTGTTATAGATAATGATAAATTCGACCTCATTTTAATGGATTTACGAATGCCTATTATGGATGGATATAAAGCATCGGAGCATATTAAAACCATTCAGCCAAAAATTCCAATAGTAGCTTTAACAGCATTTGCTGTGGATGGAGATATGGAAAAAGCCTTAGAAGCTGGTTGTGATGATTATCTAACCAAGCCTATAAATATTCCTGATTTCTTCGGAAAACTGAAGTTCTACCTTACTATGTAGTTTTTCAGGTATTGATAAATTGATTTTATGAAGCCATGATTTAATGGTTGTAAACTCATATTCTAAGGTGATCAAAGCATTTTATCATTATCTCATTCTCCCATTCCCTTATCATAAGATCTGAAAAGTAAAGATTTGTAAAGAATAGTAAAGGTTTTCAACCTACACCAATCAAAACATTCAATCATTCCATCATTCATCAATTCCCTCATTCTCCTAAAAAAAACTCTCCACACACCATCTTCTCATTCAACTTAGGAAACAAACTGATAAAACTAGGTAGTCGGTGGATTTTAATGGTTTTGTTCCTTAATTTCGTATAAATGCGATCCTCAAAATTTCTTTTCTCTGTATTGAAGAAAAAAGGAAAGTGATCCTCTCCAGCCCATGAAGTGATATATAGTTTTAGTTTCTGGTTTAAGTGATAAATTGGAAAATCAATTTTACTCAATTCATTCCAGAACCAACTCTCAGTAAAAGGCGGTTCACTACCATGATGAACTGGATACTGTTTTTTTATTCGCTCAAAGAAAGCTAAATGCTGAGGGAGGATTTTTAAACTAATAAAGTCATTTTCTTTTGGTCTTTCCATAAAGGTAAAGACAAACCTAGCTCCTTTACTGGTTTTGTGTTTCATCTCTTTTCGCTTTTCCCATTGATCAGTAAAAATAGAGGAGGAGGGCCTGTTTGGAATTAATGCTGGCAATTCAATAATTTCTTTTGGACTGAGAGAAGTCCTTGTTCTAACAAAAGTGTTTTTGATGTCCCATTCGTATTCATCCATAATAAAATCTCTTTTACTGGGTAAATAAAAAGGAGTTTGACAAGAAGAGAAGTTAACGGGTAGTTTGTTCTGCGTAATAAAATGCTGAAATATCAATTCTACAATCCGTCCTTTAGTAATGTTCTCAATTTTTCTTTTAATAGAGAACAAATCCATTTTCTTACTGGTAAAAGTTAAGGAAATTAGGGCATAATTAATGGCCTTGTTAATGATACTGTTTTCTATTCGTTCCGGTAAATCCTCAATGATAATGATGTCATGGCTTAACATATTGTGGGTTTTTAAGTGGTTCCTCAAAGGTAATAATTCCTACACACTATTTTGAATGGATTTTGATTCCAGAACTTTTTCGAATAACAACTCGGTACATTCTATATTTTCCCTACTTTAGCCCATTAAAATTTTAAAAATAAACTTTAAACAATAAGAAAATGACAGAAGTAATTAAAAAAAGCCTGAGAGATTCTAAAGGCGCAAGGTGGGGAGCTCTTGCCGTTGTGTCCTTTACAATGATGACAGGTTATTATATCAATTATGTGATTTCTCCATTGAAACCACTATTAGAAGAGGCTTTTGGCTGGAATAGTGTTGATTTTGGTCTTTGGAATAGTGCTTATGGCTGGTTTAATGTATTCTTCTTAATGTTGATTTTTGGAGGAATTATTTTAGATAAAATTGGTGTTAGATTTACTGGTCTTGGAGCTGCTCTTACTATGATTGTAGGTACCCTGTTACAGTATGCTGCAATTTCGGGCATGGTTCCTATGGGTGATGTTTATTTTGCTGGAACATTTTTAGAGATGAAATCTCAAATTGCTTTCGGTGCACTTGGATTTGGAATATTTGGTGTCGGTGTTGAAATCGCCGGTATTACGGTAAGTAAGATTATTGTAAAATGGTTTAAAGGCAAAGAATTAGCCCTTGCAATGGGACTTGAAATGGCAACTGCTCGTATGGGTACTGCTCTTGCTTTAGCACTTCCTTATCCAATGGCTACAGCTTGGTTTGGTACAAAAGCCATGCCTGCACTTTCAGCTCCTGTTATGTTAGGACTAGGTCTTCTGGTAGCTGGATTTGTTGCTTTTATCTGGTATACATTCATGGATAAAAAGCTCGAAAAATCAGAAGGTGTTAAAGATGAAATTAGTGAAGAAGATGAATTCAAAGTAAGTGATATCTTAACAATCCTTACAAATAAAGGGTTCTGGTTAATCGCTTTCCTTTGTGTATTATTCTATTCTGGTGTTTTCCCTTTCCTTTATTATGCAACTGACTTAATGATTAATAAATATGGCGTAGATCCAGAGTTTGCAGGCTCTATTCCTGGACTACTTCCTTTTGGTACCATTCTTTTGACTCCTCTATTTGGTAGTATTTACGATAGAAAAGGTAAAGGTGCAACCATTATGTTAATTGGTTCTGTGATGTTATTATTAGCGCACACTGTTTTTGCCATTCCATTCATTACTAATTATATAGTTGCTATTGCTCTTATTTTATTCTTAGGAGTTACATTCTCTTTAGTACCTTCAGCCATGTGGCCTTCAGTACCAAAGATTATTCCTGAAAAACAATTAGGTACAGCTTATGCTCTTATTTTCTGGGTTCAGAACTGGGGATTAATGGGTATTCCACTATTAATTGGTTGGGCACTAGATTATTCTAATCCTGAAGTAATGGCTGCCAAAGCTGCTAAAGCTGCTGGTGATGCAAGTGTAATAGTTCCTGCTTATGATTATACTTTACCAATGCAAATATTTGCTGCTACAGGTTTATTAGCAATTGTTGTTGCTTTAATGCTAAAAGCAGAAGACAAGAAAAAAGGTTATGGTTTAGAGCTTCCAAATATTCAGAAGTAAGACTATCTTAAATTATATAATCATCCTGCTTTTTCTTATTGAAAAAGCAGGATTTTTTTTGTTCAATAATTAATCAGGTATTACTGCTATTTGTTATCAAATGAGGGGGTTAAAAGAGGGATATTAAGGCGCTAAAAAAAAGAAGCATTAAAATGCCTGAATTTGCATAGATTGTTTTATATTTGCTTCAAATTTTAAGCGTTAATTCATGAGTAATAAGATAGTAGGAAAAATCTCCCAGATCATTGGCCCAGTCATCGATGTTAGCTTTGAAGACCATGGTCGTATGCCAAAAATTTATGATGCCCTTTACATTACAACCGAAAGTGGCGATAAAATCGTTCTAGAAGCACAACAGGATATTGGTGAGAGCACCATGAGAACCATTGCAATGGATTCAACTGATGGGCTTTACAGAGGAATGGAAGTGACTTCGACAGGAACTCCGATTTCTATGCCAACTGGTAAAAACGTAAATGGTCGTTTGTTCAATGTAACAGGTGATTCTATTGATGGTTTACCAAAAGTAGAATCTGAAGTTAAGTATCCTATTCACCGTGACCCACCAAAATTTGAGGATTTATCTACTTCTAAAGAGATTCTTTTTACTGGTATTAAGGTGATCGACTTAATTGAGCCCTATTCAAAAGGTGGTAAAATCGGTTTGTTCGGTGGTGCAGGTGTTGGTAAAACTGTAATTATTCAGGAATTAATAAATAACATTGCTAAGGCTTACGATGGCCAATCTGTTTTTGCAGGTGTAGGTGAGCGTACTCGTGAAGGTAATGACTTATTAAGAGAAATGATTGAATCTGGTATTATCAAATATGGTGATGCCTTTAAAGAAGACATGGAAAAAGGTGGATGGGATCTTTCCAAAGTAGATATGAAGGAGATTGAAAAATCAACCTTAACGTTAGTATTTGGTCAGATGAACGAGCCTCCTGGGGCACGTGCTCGTGTAGCTCTTTCTGGATTAACTATGGCGGAGTATTTCCGCGATGGTGATGAGGAAAGTGGGGGACGTGATATCCTGTTCTTTGTTGATAATATTTTCCGTTTCACACAAGCTGGTTCTGAGGTATCTGCGCTATTAGGTCGTATGCCTTCAGCGGTAGGTTATCAGCCAACTCTTGCTACTGAAATGGGTATTATGCAGGAGCGTATTACTTCTACTAAGCGTGGTTCTATTACTTCTGTTCAGGCTGTTTATGTTCCTGCAGATGATTTAACTGACCCTGCTCCAGCTACTACATTTGCTCACCTTGATGCTACTACAGTATTAAATAGAAAGATTTCTGAATTAGGTATTTATCCTGCTGTGGATCCATTAGACTCCACTTCTAGAATACTATCTCCAGATATCGTAGGTGATGAGCATTATAATACAGCTCAAAAAGTAAAAGAAATTCTTCAACGATATAAAGAGCTTCAAGATATTATCGCCATTCTAGGTATGGATGAATTATCTGAAGAAGACAAGTTGGTGGTACACCGTGCTCGTCGTGTTCAGCGCTTCTTATCTCAGCCATTCTTTGTTGCTACTCAGTTTACTGGTTTAGAAGGTAAATTTGTTAGCATTGAAGATACTATTAAAGGATTTAATATGATTCTTGATGGTGAAGTTGACCAATACCCTGAAGCTGCATTTAACTTGGTAGGTACCATTGAAGAAGCTATAGAAAAAGGTAAAAAACTAATTGCACAAAACTAAACGATTATGAATTTAGAAATCGTAACACCAGATAAAACAGTTTTTGAAGGAGAAGTCCAATTGGTTCAATTACCAGGTTTGGATGGTTCTTTTGAAGTTCTAAATCATCACATGCCCATGATAGCTGGTTTGGCTAAAGGCAAAGTTAAAGTGATAGATAAGGATAAAAAAGAAAACTTCTTTGAAATCAATGGTGGGGTTTTAGAAGTTGTTGATAATAAAGTGATGATTTTAGCTCAGTAGTTGAAATCTCAATATATACGAAAATCCGATTTGCAGTCTGCAAATCGGATTTTTTGTTTTTATACCCAATGGAATATATTGAATTGATGTGGAACTCACTTTATTCTAATTTGAATTTTTTACTAAACCCTCCTCAAAATATATCGTTCAGAAAATACCCTTCCCAAAAACGCTTATTCGTCCAGACATATAAAGTGCCGAGAATTTGTCCAAATACAAAACAAAACAGGGAATTTATGACAGTTTTTCTCTAAAATGGCAATTTCATTCCTCATTTTGGCAATGGAATTTTTTCTGATTTTCTTCCATCCTTGCGAAATTTGATAAACAATAATTGAATCGAACAATTGTGTTGAGTATTCTCAAAGATTTTGAGAACCTCTATTATTTGGTAATAAATGTATGTATCAAAAAAATATTATGATGAAAAAAAACCAACTCTTTTTATTCCTGCTGTTATTTTCTGTGGTAATTGCCCTAGCACAAGGTGTGAGGATAGAACCTAATACTTGTCTCAAAATAGAATCTGCTACCACTTTTAAAGTGGATAATGGTGATTTGTTTATAGATTCGGATGCCAGTGGTGATGCATCACTGATTGATATCGGAACGCTGAGTTATATCAATGGCGAAGCCAAGGTTCAACGTTATTTAACAGAGCAATGCTGGCACTTTATAAGTTCCCCTGTTATAGGAGCTACTGCAGCTATGTTTGAGAATGACTATTTACAATATCATTCTGAAAGTAGTAATCTATATACTGAAATTTCTAGTTTAACTGATGATTTAAACCCCATGCAAGGTTATGGTTTGTGGATTGTGGATGAATCTGCCAGTACTGAGATGTTTTCTGGAGTCACTTATACTGGAAATAAAAGTAAATCATTTACTCAGAGTGGAGCTGGTTTTAACCTTTTAGGTAACCCTTATCCTTCAGCTATTGATTGGGAATCGGTAAGTATACCTGATCAACTTAATGGAGCCTATTGGGTTTTTGATCCTACTATTGGTGCAAATGGAGGAGATTGGCGAGAATACATTAGTGGAGGTGGTGTTGCCAATACCACATCTCAATATATTCCAATGGGCCAAGGCTTTTTTGTTCGAGCCACTTCTGGTAGTGGAACCATAACCTTTGGCAATGATGATAGGGCTCATGATGCTCAATCCTACTATAAAAACTCAAGTGCAACAGATTCTGATACTGAGCTAATATTAATTAAAGCAACTGGAAACAATGTGACCATGCAAACAGCAGTCCGCTTTAACTCAAATGCAACAAATAATATCGACAGACTCTATGATGTTCAAAAAGTCTCCTCCGGAAATATTGATATTCCGATAATTTACACCAAATGCGAAGGGGAGAATATGGCCATTAATACGCTTCCTTCTTATATTGGTAACGAGGTATTGCCTTTGTATTTTGAAGCTGGAATGAGTGGAGATTATTCTTTTGAAGCATTATTAGAAAACTTAGACTTCAATACCGGTGTTTATTTAGAGGATATCAGTTTAAATTATACTCAGAATTTAAGACATGAGCCTACTTATTCTTTCGATTATACCACAGGAGAAGTCAAGAACTTTAATATTAGATTTAAAGATGTTACAGGGATTGATGATTTGGAAAGTAAGGCTATGCAATGCTATTTATCTCACCAAGTCCTGCATATAAATATTAAGGAAGATAATTTTTCCAATTCTCAAATAGAAGTTTTTAACCTTTCTGGTCAAAGTGTGCTTCAGATGAATACCTCTGAAAAAGAAAATGAGATTCCATTTATAGGCATATCTTCCATTTATATTGTACAAGTTACGACCAACAAGAATAC